>NZ_JAQIRG010000006.1:0-395662 GCF_050600725.1 Klebsiella sp. 141251 | reverse complement strand
GTCTGGAAGTGGGCGCCATAGCGGGCGTAACCGCTAAATTTCAGGCCGAAAGGGATCGCCAGATCCGGCGAAGCCGCGGTGGTTTGCGGGTTGGTCATCACGTCGACTTTTTTATTGGCGGCGGCGTCGATTTTGGCCTGGCGGTCGGCCAGCGCTTTATCGACGGCTTTCGCGACGATGGCGTCGATCTGCTCCTGGGTAAACTCCTGCGCCAGTACGGAAATTGGGCACAGCGCGGCGATAACCGCCATGGCCAATGGCAGCTTTTTAACTGTATTCATGGTTATCTCACTTTAATAATTAATATATGCAGACAATAACCGCCCCATTCTGGTTAAAATAAAAATAACCAAAATAAGCTGATTTGTTTTTTTCAGGGTACAGCTACGCCGGAGAATAAATATCTTATTCTCAGTGGCGAAATTTAACGACTAATACAGAGTGATTAATTTATTAGAAAATAGATCATAATATTTCCTGAGGTTATTGAGTTTATAATCAGGTCATTTGGCGAAAATCCCTTTTCCGCATAAATTCATATTTTCAGGTAAGACAATAATTACTGGCTAACGGCTCCGGCGACAGCTGCAACGCTTTTCGCCTTTTCCACTTCATTCTTTATTAATGAACGCTCATAGGCACGCAGGAATGGCAGATAAATCACCGCCGACATCACCATGCAGATAACGCACATCACCACCGGGCTTAAGGTCCAGTTAGCCGCCCACGAGGCGCCAATCGGCGCGGGCGTCGTCCACGGCGTCAGCGACACCACCTGGCTCAGCCAGCCAAGACGGGTTGCGCCGTAAGCCAGCACCGCGTTAACCATCGGCACGCAGACGAAGGGGATAAACATCATTGGGTTCATGATGATCGGCGCGCCGAACAGAATCGGTTCGTTGATATTAAAGAAGCTCGGCACGATGCCCATTTTGCCGATAGTCCGCAGATGCGTGACCCGGCTACGCAGCAGCAGGAAGGCCAGCGGCAGGGTCGAACCGACGCCGCCAATCAGCAAATAGTGATCCCAGAAGCCCTGCAGGTAAACGTGCGGCAGCGCCGCGCCGGCCGCCAGCGCCGCCTGGTTTGCCGACAGATTGGCCATCCAGAACGGGTTCATAATGCCGGTGACGATAAGCGAGCCGTGAATACCGGCGAACCAGAAAATCTGGCACATCAGCACCGACAGCAGAATCGCCGGCAGCGAATCGGAAGCGGAGACCAGCGGTTCCAGCAGATGCATAATCGCCTGCGGCAGGATCATGCCGGTTTGCGCTTCAATGAACAGGTTGAGCGGATGCAGAGTACCGATGACCACCAGTACCGGAATGAGGATCTCAAATGAACGGGCGACGCCGGTCGGCACCTCTTTCGGCAGGCGAATGGTCACGTTGTTTTGCTTAAGCCAGGCGTAAACGCGGGTGGAGTAGATGGCGGTGATCAGCGCGGTGAAAATGCCCTGGCCGGATAAATACTGAGTAGAAATTTTGCCATCGGCATAGGGCGCGGCGACCAGCAGGAAGGCCATAAACGCCAGCAGGCCTGACATGACCGGATCGAGCTGGAACTGGCGTCCGAGGCTGGCGCCGATGCCGACCGAGATAAAGAAGGTCATGACGCCCATGCTGAGATTAAACGGCAGCATCAGCTGTTCACGGTACTGCTGGGAAAAATCCAGCCAGCCGCGGGCAAAGCCGTTAGTGGTCTCCGGCGAGAAAGGCGGAAAGATAAATACCAGCATGAAAGAGCCGATGATCATGAACGGCAATGCGGCGGTAAAGCCATCGCGGATGGCGATAACATATTTCTGTTGCCCAAGGCGTCCTGCCAGCGGAGTAATAGACTGCTCGATCACGGCAATCATCGACTGATACAGAGAACTCATTTGAACACCTCTTAGTGCGCCGCGGCGATCAGCGACAGGGCATAATTCAGAACGTTATCTCCCCGCTGCATTCCGTAATCCATCGTATCGATAGGCTGGACGGGAATATTCAGGGGAGCGGCTTTCTCGCTAAGCATTTTCAGCATGTATTTGACCTGCGGACCAAGCAGCACCACCTGGTATTTCGGAAACTGCATATCAAATTCGGCAACGCCATAGGCGTCAATCTGCACCGGCAGGTCGCGTTCCTTTGCGGCATCCACCATTTTCCTCACCAGCAGGCTGGTGGACATTCCGGCGGAGCAGCACAGCATAATCTTGTACATCGACGGTTTTCCTCATATGTAAAAAGTTATTGCGAGGATGATTTGATATCAGACGGAAACCGGTTTCCATTTATAAAAAACAGAACTGTGAGCGCGGTCAATAACTCATCGTTAGCGGCCTTACTAATTAGATTTTGCTCACAAAATAATGTCGATTTGGCGTGGTTTTTTGCCAAAATGGAAAATCGGTTTCCAAATAAAAAAGGAAACGGCTATACTGCCGCTGGTTATAATTGAAGCGATTCAGGACACAGCGTTACAGGGGCCTAACCGCGCCTGCCAGGGGAAAAAAGATGTCGACAATCAATGATGTATCACGGTTAGCCGGGGTATCGAAAGCCACGGTTTCGCGCGTGCTCAGCGGTTCGCGCGGGGTAAAAGAGGCCAGCCGCCAGGCGGTGCTCCAGGCGGCGGAAACGCTTAACTACCGGCCCAATATGATTGCCCAATCCTTACTGAGCCAGTCGACGGGCTGTATCGGCGTGATTTGCGCGCAGGACAACATCAATCAGACCACCAGCTATCTCTACGCCCTGGAAAAACAGCTCAGCCAGCATCAGAAGCATCTACTGCTGCGCTTCGCCAATAACCGCGGCGACGTATTAAGCGCGCTGGATGAACTCACCTGTGGCCTGTGTGATGACGTGCTGATCATCGGCGCGCGCTTTCCGCTGCAGATCGAGCGCCCCGATGTGGTGCTGATTGATTGTCTGGAAAGCGATGGCGAGAACAGTATTCAGTTTGATCACGCCTTCGCCGCGGAAACCGCCTGTCATTATCTGATTAATCAGGGGCGGCGGCAGATTGCGCTGATCCATCCGCAGGGGAGCGGCTTTGCCGACCAGGTGCTGCTGGGCTATAAGCATGCGCTGGAGAAGAACTTCCTGCCGTTTAATCGCAACCTGGTCTTCCTGGACTGCCCCTCGTCGTCGGTGGCGGTGCAGGAGCTGATGAATAACGCCACTACCCTGAACTTTAATGCGCTGTTGGTGAGCGATGAACTGCAGGCGCAGCGGGTAGTGCCGCAGCTGCAGGCGTTTAACCGCGCGGTGCCGGAAAAAGTAATGGTCTTCAGTCTCGCGGGTTCGCTGCAGATGCCGGGTATTCCAACCATCCCGGCGATTGAGTATTCGATGGATGCGATGGCTTCGCGGATCGTCAACTGGCTGATCGGCAAAAGCCCGCAGCCCGGCGGCAGCCTGCTGCGCGGCGACTTAATTATTCCCTAGAGGTGCGGAGATATTCTAAACATGCGTATCTAAATGCCATCAAGCATGAAATCGAGCGCTCCTTTAATAGCGTTGCGGTATCCGCTCGCATCGCAAAACTCGACCCCTAAGGCTTTAACAGGAATGGTTGCCGCTTCGTGTGTCATCAAAACGTATTTTTTCCCGTCAACCAAAGCCAGTATCGGGTTTAAACGCTCCGGCGCGGGATTAACACCGAGTCGCTCAACGGGCATTAACGGGATCGCTAAGCGGCGATTAATGTCGCCAATAATGTCACTGGTAACATCAATTAAAAGTGGGAAGGCCGGGTTTTTACTGGTACTTCTGTAGACATAATATTGCACTGTCAAAAACTCCGATATTCATCAGAAAAGCATCCGGTCTCTTCCCCTAAAGCATTCATTGCAGCTATTGCTTCAGCATTAGCTTCGCGCCAACGCAGGGCAGCATGTTTTTTCAGCTCAGCATCAAGCGCTGCGGCTAATGTAGCGCTCATATTTACACCGGCTTCGCGCGCACGATTGAGTAAATCCCGTTCGAGAGTGACGGTCACGTTTTGCGTTTTACGTTTTACAGTCATGATGAGATCTCCAGTGAGCAGATATGTGGAGCTTACACTTATACTGACACGATCGCTACCTGGCGGCCTCTGATAGCTCATCGCGATAAAACATATTATTTAGGAGATACGGTGAGGGTAACGCCCTCATGGGACGTAAAGCCTGAGTCCGGCGAAGTACCGAACTCAGGTGAGGATAATTTGGAGTGGCAACGGTTTTCCTGATAATTCAGCCCGTTATTTACCCGGGCAGCGAATTTTATCAATGGCGGCCAGATAGCCTTTTTGATTATTGCGCTCTTTCGCCAGCGTCGCTTCGCGAACGTAACTCTGGTTGTCTTTCGAGGCGAGGATTTTATTGGCGAAATCGTTATCGCTGAGGGTGCTCGCCGGGGCGCATTTTTCCTTCACCGCTTTCAACACCTGCTGTTTTTGCTGCTCAAACTGCAGGCTTTGCAGCGGCGATTCGGCCCACGCCGCGCTGGCGCTAAGGGCAGTAACCAGACACAACATCCAACACGCTTTCATGGCGCTTCTCCTTCACTTTTCGCTTCAGTCAACTATATGCGCAGCAGGTGAATTGCGCAAATGTTAGACATTTTTTGTTGTTTAAAATCAGACGATTGCTATTACGCCGCGCGTACCCGCCGCCGGGAATCCACCGCGATAAGAATGACCGAAGAGAGAATCAACAGCGTCCCCAGCCAGTCCGGCAGAGTAAAGGTAATGCCCAACAGCAAGAGAGAGAGCAGGGCGCTGCTCAGCGGCTCGGCGCAGCTGAGGATCCCGGCTTTTGCGCCGCCAATTTTCTGAGCGCCGTTGAGATACAGGCTGAAAGTCAGCGAGGTGCCGATCACCACGAGATAGAAAAACGCCAGCAGCAGACGGCCGTTCACCACAAAGTTCGCGCTCTGGCTGCCATAAAACGGCAACAGCATCGCCCCGCCAATCAGCATGCTCCAGCCGACGATCGGCAGTGTGCCGTAGCGGGCGATAAGCGTTGAGGGATAGGTGGTATAAAACGCCGCCGCGAAGGCAGAAGCGATCCCCCAGAACAGCGCCGCCGGCGAGATGGAGAGCGAGGTCGGGTTGCCGTGGGTGACCAGCAGGAAGGTGCCGGCAAGCGAGGTGCCAATCGCCAGCAGCACAAAGGGACTAGGCCGCGCCTTACGCGCCAGCGCGAACCAGGCGACGATAATCGTCGGCGACAAAAACTGTAGCACCGTGGCGGTGGCGGCGTTCGACTTCTCGATAGTCATCAGGAAGGTGTACTGCACGGTTAACGCGCCGACCAGCGAGAAAAACAGCAGGCTAAGGGCATCTTTGCGGTTTTGCATGACGCGGAAAATTTTGTCGCCGTGAACGAAAGCGAGCATCAGCAAAATCAGCCCGGCGAACAGCAGGCGGATCATGGTCAGATAGGGCGATGACATCTGACTTTGCTGCATAATGTACTGCGCGCAGACCCCGGAACTGCCCCACAGGACGGCGGCGATCAATACGTTCAACATCCCTCTTTTGCTGGAACCCATTTTTCCCTCGCGTGAAATAGCGCAAAGCAGGAATCATAGCACGGCGGCGACGCGGCGCGCGCTTTACTGCCGACGCCACTCGCCCGGCGTCATGCCGTAGTGTTTTTTAAAGGTTTTCGCAAATGAAGCCTGTGATTGAAAACCGCAGCGTTCGGCAATCACTTCCAGCCGCGCCTGGCGATCGAGATGCAGCAGGCGAGCGGCCATCGCCATCCGCAGCTGCGACAGCCACGCCTGCGGCGTCAGATGATAGACGCGGGCAAAATGGCGGGCGAAGGTGGCGCGCGATAAAAACGCCCGCGCCGCCATGCTCTCGATAGTCCACGGCTGTTCCGGCGCGGCCAGCACCGCGAGAACGGCCGGCATCAGCCGCGCATCGCTCATCAGGCGCAGCAGGCCGCCCGGCGGCTCCTGCGCGCCGAGCAGGGTACGTAACAGCAGTACCAGCAGCGTATCGCCAAGGCTGCGCACGATAGCACTACCGCCGGGATGTTCCGCCAGGCTTTCGCGTACCAGCACGTTAAGCAATATATCCAGCTCCGGGCAATCTTCGCGCTCGTCGGTGTGTAAATGGATAAGCTCCGACTCTTCGGCGAACAGCCAGTTGACGTGCGGGCCGAAGTAAAACTCGCCGCACAGCATCTCCAGCGCGTCGCTTTCCACGGCGGTACGCACTTCCGTTAGCGTGCCGTTAAAGCGATGGGCGACGGGCAGTACCTGGCCCCACTCCACCAGGCTCTCCATCAGATGCGGCGAACCGTGCGGCAGCAGGATCACGTCGCCGGCGCGCATGTGGCGGGTTTGATGACCGACGGTTAGGCGCCCTTCGCCGCGCAACACAAAGTGCCACGGCACCACGCCCGCTCGCATTTGATCGTGTCCGGCCTGCCAGCGGCCGCCGAAACGGCAATGCAGATTCACTTCGCAACGCGGGGCCAGCAGCGTCAACAGATGGCTCAAACTATCCATGCGACTCCTGAGACGATAAGACAAAAAAATGAGACGAAGAGCGCCAGTCTAGCACGCCGCCGACCACTAAGATGTCTCCATTGCCACAACATACCCTCAAATAACAGGAGTACACCATGAGCCGTTTAGCCGATATCCGTGAACAAGATGCCACCGGGAAAGCCGCCGATATTTTCGCCGGAATTAAAAAAGCGATGGGTAAAGTGCCGAATGCCTATCTGACCATCGGCGGCCACTCGCCGGCGGCGCTGCAACAGGCGCTGGCGCACAACGCGATGCTGCATAAAAGCAGCCTCAGCGCGCAGGAGCTGGAAGCGATTAATTTATCGGTCAGCGAAGCGACCGGCTGTGATTACTGCCTGGCCGCCCATACCCTGATGGCCAAAAAAGCGGGCTTCAGCGGCGAGCAAATCCACGCCCTGCGCCGCGGCGAGTATACGGAAGATGCGCGCCTGGGCGCGCTGGTGAAATTCGCCCAAACCCTGGTGACAACCACCGGTACGCTGCCGGAAGCGGACGTCGCCGCGCTGCGTCACGCCGGTTTTAGCGACCAGCAGGTGATTGAGATCGTCAGCGCCGTCAGCGCCATCCTGTTCACCAACATGGTGAACCGGGTTAACGACACGGTAGTGGACTTCCCGAAAGCCGATTAACCCGTCGTCGCGCGCCTGTTTACAGTCCCAGTTCGCTTAGCCCCGGATGATCGTCAGGGCGGCGACCCTGAGGCCAGTGGAACAGGCGCTCGCTTGCCGCGATCGGCAAATCGTTGATGCAGGCGTAGCGCATGGACATTAGCCCGTGCTCATCGAACTGCCAGTTTTCATTGCCGTACGAACGAAACCAGTTGCCGCTGTCGTCGCACCACTCATAGGCGAAGCGTACGGCGATGCGATTATCCTGCCATGCCCATAGCTCCTTAATCAGCCGGTATTGCAGCTCTTTACGCCATTTTCGCTGCAGAAACTCCACGATTTGCCCCCGTCCGTGGACAAATTCGCTGCGGTTGCGCCATTCGCTATCCACGGTATAAGCCAGCGCGACTTTTTGCGCATCGCGGCTGTTCCAGCCATCTTCGGCGGCGCGCACCTTTTGCGCGGCGCTGTCGCGGGTAAACGGCGGTAACGGGGGACGTTGTTCGCTCATCAGGACTCTCCTTTTGGGGATAATTGTTGCTGCAGGCGCTGATTCTCCTGCTCCAGTTCATGAATACGCTCTTGCAGGCTCTGGCTGTATTCCGCGACCTGCTGTGCGCTGTAGCGCGGCGTAATGTGCTGCGGGCAGTTCCAGTCAAAAGCCTGCAGATGAAAACGAAACAGGCGTTCGATGCGGGCGCGGTAGTTTGCCGGCGTCACTAACGCCAGCAGCTCAGGCTGCTCTTCCGCCGCCAGCACCTCGACGGTGGCGTAGATTTTCAGCCTGGCACGGCGCGGGTAATCCATCAAAAACAGGCAGGCCCGGTCGCTGCCGCGCAGGTTGCCGGTGGTGATGTACTGGCGATTACCGCCGAAATCGGCCATGGCCAGCGTGGTGTCATCCAGCAGGCGCAGAAAACCCGGCGGGCCGCCGCGATGCTGAATGTAGGGCCAGCCGCTTTGCGACACCGTCGCCAGATAAAAACTGTCGCGGGTGGCGATCATCCCCTCTTCGCTGGCACCGAAGCGATCCGCCTGACGGCGGCTGTGCGGCGTTTGCCACAGCTGGTCGCTGCCCATTTCATGTTGCACATCCATGACATCCGGGGTGATAGCGATATCGAGAAAGGTTGCTGCCATAACGCCTCCTGAAGGTAGGGGGCTATCATGGACTGTGCTGTGAAAAATGATAATACTGCTTATCTGGTAATCATCTTTCCGGATAACGGGAGAATAATGGACCGATTAAGCGCTATGGCGCTGCTGGTGAAAGTCACTGAACTGGGCAGTATGTCGGCGGCGGCGCGGGCGCTGAATACGCCGTTGACGACCGTGAGCCGTAATATCGGCGAGCTGGAGAGCGCGCTGGGAGTCCGTTTATTGACGCGCACTACCCGTAAACTCACCCTCACCGATGCCGGCGTCGATTATGTCGCCGCCGCGCGGCGGATCCTCGAAGAGGTGGAAAACGCCGAACGCCGGGCAACGGGTGAATACCAGGAGCCGAAGGGCGAGCTAGTGATCTCCGCGCCGACGATGTTTGGTCGCCAGCACGTTCTGCCAGTCATTAGTGAATTTATCGCCCGTTATCCGCAAATTCGCGTACGTTTGTTACTCAGCGACAGTAATGCCGATCTGGTCGGCGACCATATCGATCTGGCGGTACGGATTGGTGAACTGGCTGATAGCAGCATGGTGGCCACCCGGCTGGGCGCGATGCGCATTGTAGCCTGCGCCCATCCCGCGCTGTTGGCGAAATACGGCGAACCGCAGCGTCCGCGCGATCTGGCGGCGCTGCCGATCATCCGTATTGAATCGCCGATGCCCTATCGCGGCTGGCGCTTTCGCGCCGTTGAACGGGAAGATCAGCTGATTAATCTGCCGCCGGTGTTGGCCGTCACCACGCCGGAGAGCGCCGCCGATGCCGCCCGGCTGGGCGTTGGGGTGGCCCGCTTGCTGCACTATCAGGCGCTGGATGGCCTGCGCTGCGGGGAACTGCGTCTGCTGCTGGAAAGCGTCGAGCCGGAGCCCGCGCCGGTTCATTTGTTATATACCGCGCGGGAGCTGGCGCCGCTTAAGCTGCGGAAATTTATCGATTTTGCCGCGCCGGCGCTGCGCCAGTCCTTGCTGCGTATTGCCGGGGCCGCTTAATGCGCCGCGGTTTTCAGCGGCGCCTCCTTCAATAGCCAGGAAAGAACAAACGCGACGGCCATAATGCAGGCCGCCATCAGGAACGCCGCATGGATCGCCGCGCCGAAGGCGTCGAGATAATCGAGGCGGATCGCCGTTGGCAGATGCTGTACCGCCACCGGGTTCATGGCTGGCGGCAGCGCCGCGCCCTCCGGCAACAGTTTCTGCAGGTTATTTTGCAGCACATGGGTAAAGACCGCGCCGAACAATGCCACGCCGATGGAGCCGCCAATTGAGCGGAACAGGGTCACACCGGAGGTGGCGACGCCGTACATCTGCGCCGGCATCGCGTTCTGTACCGCCAGTACCAGTACCTGCATCACCAGCCCCAGGCCCGCGCCGAGCACGCCGGTAAACAGGTATAACTGCCACATCGGCGAATGAATGGTGATGCGGGTCAGCAGCACCATGCCGGTCACGCCGAGCAGGGTACCAATAATCGGGAAAATCCGGTATTTCCCGGTGTGGCTAATCACCCGGCCGCTGATGATGGAGGTCAGCAGCAGGCCGCCCATCAGCGGGATTAACTGTAACCCGGCCTCGGTTGGCGTCGCCTCTTTCACCACCTGCAGATAGAGCGGCAGGAAAGTGACCGAACCGAACAGCGACATGCCGATAACAAAGCCAATCAGACTACACAGCAGGAAGCTACGGTTGCGGAATAGCGACAGCGGAATAATCGGCTCGGCGGCGATCCGTTCTTCGTAGATAAAACCGATGATCCCCACGATGCCGAAGGCCAGAATGCACCACAGCTGCGGATCATTCCACGCATGGACGCTGCCGCCTTCCGAGGTAAACAGGATGATGCACAACAGCGCCATGCTGAGGTAAATCGCCCCCAGCCAGTCAATCTGATGCTGGCTACGTTTGTTGCTACTGTGGAATACCGCGCCGATGACCAGCAGCGCGAACAGACCCAGCGGCAGGTTGATATAGAAAATCCAGCGCCACGAGGCGTGCTGTACCAGGAAGCCGCCGATCAGCGGGCCGATAACCGTCGCCAGGCCGAAGACGCCGCCGAACAGCCCCTGATAGCGCCCGCGGTTGGCGGGTGGGATAACGTCGGCGACCGCCGCCATGCTGATCACCATCAGGCCGCCGCCGCCAAGCCCCTGTAGCGCGCGCATCAGCACCAGTTGCGTCATGTTTTGCGCCAGCCCGCAGAGCGCGGAACCGGCAAGAAACAGCACGATCGCCACCTGCAGCACGATTTTACGCCCGAACAGATCGCCGAATTTACCGTACAGCGGCACCACGATGGTCGAGCTGAGGATATAGGCGGTGACCACCCACGAGAGTTTATCCAGCCCGCCGAGCTCGCCAACGATAGTTGGCAAGGCGGTGGAGACGATGGTCTGGTCCAGCGCCGACAGCAGCATTACCAGCAACAGGGCGCTGAACAGCAGGCGGATTGACGGCGCCGGTTGGCTTGCGACTTCAGATGTCATTGCATCACTCGCTTGAAATTAATTAAATGCATAATTAATATTTAGGGAAATGATGAATCGGGTCAAGAGATCGCCAACATATGCCAGCACAAAAAGCTAATGAAGCGCCGCGCCGCCCCGGTCGGCCACGCGGTAAAAAGCCGGGAACCGCTAACCGCGAGCAGTTGATCGATATCGCCCTGGCGCTGTTTGCTCGTCACGGCGCGGCCCGCGTGTCGCTAAATGCCATTGCCAAAGAGGCCGGGGTGACGCCGGCGATGCTGAATTACTATTTTACGTCGCGGGAAGCGCTGATTGAGAATTTGCTGGAAGAGCGCTTTATGCCGCTGCGCAACGATATCAGCCGCATATTTGTCGACCATCCGCAGGATCCGGTGACGGCGTTGACGATGATGGTTGAGACGCTGGCGGACATGGCGGAGCAAAATGCCTGGTTCGCGCCGCTGTGGATGCAGGAGATCATCGGCGAGATGCCGATGCTGCGCCAGCACATGGATGCGCGCTTCGGCGAGGAGCGTTTTCAGGTGATGCTGGAGACGGTTCATCGCTGGCAGCAGGAGGGGAAAATTAACCCGGCGCTGGCGCCGGAGCTGCTGTTTACCACGGTGATTAGCCTGGTGCTGGTGCCGTTCTCGCGCATCCATAGCGATCCGCGTTTACAGGCGGTAACCCGGCAGACCATTGTGAGCCACGCGCTGGCGTTAATGGGCCACGGGGTCGGCGGTTAAGGTGTTAATTCAGATGCCGACACTGCTTCTGCGTTATGACTCTCCTGGCGCAGGGATTTTCCCGGAGGCGGCGCGCTGCGCCTTGTCCGGGCTACCTAAGAACTGTAGGCCGGATAAGGCGTAGCCGCCATCCGGCGCAAAAGTCGCGCCTTATCCGCGGTTATCGTTACAGCGCTTTCGACAAGTAGTGCCGCTGCATACCCGCGTGCGGGAAATCGGGCAGCGACATCTGCAACTGATAGCCTAATTTCTGATAAAACGGCAGCGCCTGGAAGCTAAAGGTATCGACCAACAAATGACTGCAGCCCAACGCCTGCGCCTGCTGTTCCGCTTCCTGCATAAGCTCGCGGCCCAGACCGTTGCCGCGCGTTGTTTCGCTCACCCACAGGTATTCGATACATAGCCAGTTGCCTTTGCGTTTGGCGATAAGCCCGCCGCGCATTACCGCTTGCTCATCGCGGGAGTAAATGCCCAGATCGCCAAACTGATCTGCGTCGAGATACTGCTGATTATACTGCCGTAGGCCGGCAAACAATTCTTGTTGATCGTCGGGATTAATGCTTTTTGTAATTATTAGAGCCATTAAGTTTCTCCAGTTGCACAGGCTATCGTTATATTTTCCTCTACTGACTTTCACAAAATATTCTTATTTTCTCCATTATTTTTTGTCTTAATTTTGTCCTTCAAAGTAAGCGAAATAACCTTTCTATGACTTTCGAAAGGGCGGGCTGAGAATCCCCACAATAATAATAGTGTTAAGGAACATCTAAGCTTCATTGCGATATTTCCATTAAGACGAAAATGCCGCAGCGCCCCTCTTTTCCTCGCGATTTAATTCACGGGGGGACGTCTTACATCTTGAGAAAATAAAATGAAACACATCATAGCCCCCATCGCGACAGCATTATTTCTCCTGAGCGGATGCGATAATGCGCAGACAACTGCGCCGCAACAACCCACGCCGGAGGTGGGAATTGTTACGCTGCAAGCCCATCCGGTGCCGGTGGTCAGCCAACTGACTGGCCGCACTACCGCCTCGCTCAGCGCCGAAGTGCGCCCGCAGGTCGGTGGCATCATTCAGAAGCGCCTGTTTACCGAAGGCGATATGGTGAAGGCCGGGCAGGCCCTTTACCAGATCGATCCCTCCAGTTATCGCGCCACCTGGAACGAAGCGGCGGCCGCGTTGAAGCAGGCGCAGGCGCTGGTGGTCTCTGATTGCCAGAAAGCCCAGCGCTACGCGTCGTTGGTCAGAGATAACGGCGTCTCTCGCCAGGATGCCGACGACGCTGCCTCCGCCTGCGCCCAGGACAAGGCCAGCGTGGAGTCGAAAAAAGCGGCGCTCGAGAGCGCGCGCATCAACTTGAACTGGACCACCGTCACCGCGCCGATTGCCGGGCGCATCGGCATCTCCTCGGTCACGCCGGGAGCGCTGGTCTCTGCAGACCAGGATACCGCGCTGGCGACGATCCGCGGCCTCGACACCATGTATGTCGATCTGACGCGATCCAGTGTCGATCTCCTGCGTTTACGCAGGCAGAGCCTGGCCAGCAACAGCGATACCCTCAGCGTGACGTTAACCCTTGAGGATGGCAGTACTTATCCCGAAAAAGGGCGTCTGGCGCTCACCGAAGTCGCCGTCGATGAATCCACTGGCTCGGTGACCCTGCGCGCCATCTTCCCCAACCCGCAGCATGTCCTGCTGCCGGGAATGTTTGTCCGCGCGCGTATCGATGAAGGCATCATGAACGACGCGATCCTCGCGCCGCAGCAGGGTATCACCCGCGATGCCAAAGGCGACGCCACGGCGCTGGTTGTCGATGCCGACAACAACGTTGAGCAGCGTACCGTGCAAACCGGCGATACCTACGGCGATAAATGGCTGGTGCTGAGCGGTCTGAAAGCGGGCGACAAGCTGATTGTCGAAGGCACCGGTAAAGTGTCCCCCGGACAAGCGGTGAAGGCCGTTGCCGTCAAAAATAACGGAGGCAATGCCTGATGTTCTCCCGTTTCTTCGTGCGTCGCCCGGTCTTTGCCTGGGTGATCGCTATCCTTATCATGCTTGCCGGGGCGCTGGCGATCCGCACGCTGCCGGTGGGACAATATCCGGACGTCGCCCCACCGGCGGTCAAAATATCCGCTACCTATACCGGAGCTTCCGCAGAAACCCTGGAAAACAGCGTCACCCAGGTTATCGAGCAGCAGCTCACCGGACTGGATAACTTACTTTATTTCACCTCCACCAGCAGTTCGGATGGTACGGTGAGTATTACCGTCACCTTTGAGCAGGGAACCGATCCGGACACTGCTCAGGTACAGGTACAAAATAAAGTGCAGCAGGCGGAATCGCGTCTGCCGAGTGAAGTACAGCAATCTGGCGTAACGGTAGAAAAATCACAAAGCAGTTTCCTGTTAATCCTCGCGGTGTATGACAAAACCAACCGCGCCACCAGTTCTGATATCTCCGATTGGCTGGTCAGCAATATGCAGGACCCGCTGGCGCGCGTGGAGGGCGTCGGCAGCCTGCAGGTATTCGGCGCCGAATACGCGATGCGCGTCTGGATGGACCCGACCAAACTCGCCTCTTACTCGTTGATGCCTTCCGACGTACAGTCGGCTATTGAGGCGCAGAACGTGCAGGTTTCCGCGGGTAAAATCGGCGCGCTACCGTCGTCCAATGCCCAGCAATTGACCGCCACCGTGCGCGCGCAGTCGCGGCTGCAAACTCCTGACCAGTTCAAAGCGATCATTGTAAAGAGCCAATCCGACGGTTCGGTGGTGCGCCTGAGCGATGTCGCGCGGGTGGAGATGGGCAGCGAGGATTACACCGCTACCGCTAATCTGAACGGCCACCCCGCAGCCGGGATTGCGGTGATGATGGCACCCGGCGCCAACGCGCTGGATACCGCAACGCTGGTGAAAAGCAAAATCGCTGAATTCCAGCGTCAAATGCCGCAGGGCTACGATATCGCCTACCCGAAAGACAGCACCGAGTTCATCAAAATCTCGGTCGAGGACGTCATTCAGACCCTGTTTGAAGCGATTATTCTCGTGGTCTGCGTAATGTACCTGTTCCTGCAGAATTTCCGCGCGACGCTCATTCCGGCGGTAGCGGTACCGGTCGTGTTACTTGGCACCTTTGGGGTGCTGGCGCTGTTCGGCTACTCCATTAATACCCTGACGCTGTTCGCCATGGTGCTGGCGATCGGCCTGCTGGTGGATGATGCCATTGTGGTGGTGGAAAACGTCGAACGGATTATGCGCGACGAAGGGCTGCCCGCCCGCGAAGCCACCGAAAAATCGATGGGCGAAATCTCCGGCGCGCTGGTGGCGATCGCCCTGGTGCTGTCGGCGGTATTCCTGCCAATGGCCTTTTTCGGCGGTTCGACCGGGGTAATCTATCGCCAGTTCTCGGTGACGATTATCTCGGCGATGATGCTGTCGGTGGTCGTAGCGTTAACCCTCACTCCGGCGCTGTGCGGCGCGCTGCTAAGCCACTCCAAACCTCATGACAAAGGTTTCTTCGGCGCCTTTAATCGCCTGTGGGGGCGTACGGAAGATGGCTACCAGCGTCGCGTACTCGGCGGCCTACGCCGCGGCGCGGTGATGATGGGCGCTTACGCCTTGATTTGCGGGGCGATGGCGTTGGCGATGTGGAAACTGCCGGGCAGCTTCCTGCCGGTGGAGGATCAGGGCGAAATCATGGTCCAGTACACCTTGCCTGCCGGGGCGACGGCGGTGCGTACCGCCGAGGTGCGCCGTCAGGTGACCGACTGGTTCCTCACCAAAGAGAAAGCCAATACCGAGGTTATCTTCACCGTCGACGGCTTCAGTTTCAGCGGCAGCGGTCAGAATGCCGGTATGGCCTTCGTCTCATTGAAAAACTGGTCGCAGCGCAAAGGCGACGAAAATACCGCGCAGGCCATTGCGCTGCGCGCCAACAAAGAGCTGGGCGCGATCCGCGACGCCACCCTGTTCGCTATGACGCCGCCATCGGTGGACGGCCTTGGGCAAAGTAATGGCTTCACTTTCGAGCTGATGGCCAGCGGGGGTACCGATCGCGATAGCCTGATGAAGCTGCGCAGCCAACTGCTGGCCGCAGCCAATCAGAGCGGCGAACTGCAGTCGGTTCGCGCCAACGATCTGCCACAAATGCCACAGCTGCAGGTGGATATCGATAACAACAAAGCCGTCTCGCTGGGGCTGTCGCTCAGTGACGTGACCGATACGCTCTCCAGCGCCTGGGGCGGCACGTACGTCAACGACTTTATCGATCGCGGCCGGGTGAAAAAGGTCTATATCCAGGGCGAGAGCGACGCGCGCGCCGTGCCGTCCGATCTTGGTAAATGGTTTGTCCGCGGCAGCGATAACAGCATGACGCCGTTCACCGCGTTCGCCACCACCCATTGGGAATACGGCCCGGAAAGCCTGGTACGCTACAACGGCTCGGCCGCCTTTGAGATCCAGGGGGAAAACGCCGCGGGCTTCAGCTCAGGGGCGGCAATGGACAAAATGGAAAAACTGGCCGATAGCCTGCCGGCGGGCTCCACCTGGGCATGGAGCGGTATTTCGCTGCAGGAAAAACTGGCCAGCGGCCAGGCGATGAGCCTGTACGCCATTTCGATTCTGGTGGTGTTCCTGTGCCTGGCGGCGCTGTATGAAAGCTGGTCAGTGCCGTTCTCGGTGATCATGGTCATCCCGTTAGGCCTGCTTGGCGCGGCGCTGGCGGCCACGCTGCGCGGCTTAAGTAATGACGTCTATTTCCAGGTGGCGCTGTTGACGACCATTGGCCTGTCGTCGAAGAACGCCATTCTGATCGTTGAGTTCGCTGAATCCGCGGTGGATGAGGGCTATTCGCTCTCGCGGGCGGCGATCCGCGCCGCGCAGACCCGTCTGCGCCCGATTGTCATGACCTCGCTGGCATTTATCGCCGGGGTACTGCCGCTGGCCATTGCTACCGGCGCCGGGGCCAACAGCCGCGTGGCGATTGGTACCGGGATTATCGGCGGCACCCTGACGGCGACGCTGCTAGCGGTGTTCTTCGTCCCGCTGTTCTTTGTGTTGGTGAAGCGTCTCTTTACCCGCCCACGTCCTTCTCAGGAGTAAGTTATGTTTCGTTTGAGTTTAATGTTTATCGCGCTCCTGACCGCGGGCTGTGTCTCTCTTGACCCGCACTACGAGCGCCCGGCCGCGCCGGTGCCGGCGACCCTTCCCGGTGCACACGGCGAATCAACGGCGGTGGTCGGCGACTGGCAAAAAGTGGTCAATGATGCGCGGTTAAAAAAAGTGGTCAGCATAGCGCTTAATAGCAACCGCGATGTGCAAAAAGCATTGGCCGATATTGAAGCCGCTCGCGCCCAGTATGGCGAAACGCGCGCATCGTTGTTTCCCACCGTCGATGCCGAGCTGAGCCATACCCGCAGTAAAACGATCGCCAGCGGCTTAAGTTCTACCTCGCAGGCTGACGGCGCGGTCTCGAGCTTCGAACTGGACTTGTTCGGCAAGAACCAGAGCCTGTCTCGTGCGGCGCGAGAAAGCTGGCTTGCCAGCGAATTCACCGCGCAAAATACCCGACTGACGATGATTGCCGATTTGACCACCGCCTGGGTGACGCTGGCGACGGATAATAGCAATCTGGCGCTGGCGCAGCAGACGATGGATAGCGCGGAGAACTCGCGCAAAATCGTCGCTCGCCAGATGGCGGTGGGCACCGCCTCCGCCGGTGATTTAAGTTCGGCGGAAAGCGTCTATCAGCAGGCGCGAGCCAGCGTCGCCAGCTACCGTACGCTGGTGGCGCAGGATAAAAACGCCATTAACCTGCTGGCGGGGGAAACCGTGCCGGAGAGCCTGCTGCCCGGTACGCTGGAGAGCCTGGGGGATAACAGCATCGCACTGGTGCCGGCGGGGGTATCATCATCGGTACTGTTGCGCCGGCCGGATATTCAGGAGGCGGAACATAATCTCAAGAGCGCTAATGCCGATATCGGCGCGGCGCGAGCGAACTTTTTCCCCTCCATTTCGCTGACCGCCAGCGCCGGGGTCGGCAGCGATTCGCTATCGTCGCTGTTTAGCCATGGCATGCAGGTGTGGTCGTTCGCCCCGTCCATCAGCCTGCCGCTGTTCACCGGCGGCAGTAATCTGGCGCAGCTACGCTATGCGCAGGCTGAGAAAAAGGGGCTGATTGCCACCTACGAGAAATCCATTCAGAGCGCCTTTAAGGACGTTGCCGATGCGCTGGCGCGCCGGGAAACGCTGAGTGAACAGCTCGATGCCCAGCAGCAGTATGTTGCCGCCGAGCAGAAGTCGCTGGATATCGCGATGAAGAGTTATCAGGCCGGGGTCGGCGACTATCTGTCGGTGCTGACCGCCCAGCGGACGCTGTGGTCGGCGAAGGCGACGCTGCTGTCGCTGCAGCAGACCGACCTCAATAACCGCATTACGCTCTGGCAATCGCTGGGCGGCGGCGCCAGTTAATGTTCCTCTTCGGACGCGTTATAGCACCTTAATCACTCCTGGCACATGCGTTAACTCCAGGTTGCGGTAATAAAATATTCCACCTTTATTACCGCAATATCTCTGGCTATACCTACAATTCTCCTATTATCCCAAGCGTATTAATCGTGATACTCTTCACATGAATGGAATAAAAAATTCCTTATACTGCGCGCAACTGAGAATAACGAGGTTTTTATGAGTATCGACCTGAGCAAACTGCTGACCGAGCGACGCAACGCCAACAGCGCCAACATTGACACCCTCTCCACTGTCGACATGCTGACGGTGATAAACCAGGAAGATCAGCAAGTGGCGCAGGCGATAACGCCTTACTTGCCGCAGATAGCGGAAGTCGTGGATAAAGTGGCGGCGGCGCTGCGGGCCGGGGGACGGCTGATTTACATCGGCGCCGGCACGTCGGGGCGTTTGGGTATTCTGGACGCCAGCGAATGCCCGCCGACCTTTGGCACCCGTCCGGAACAGGTGGTGGGGATTATCGCCGGCGGACATAAAGCGATTCTGAGCGCCGTGGAAAACGTGGAAGACAATAAAGCGCAAGGGGCGATGGACCTGCAGAACCTTAACTTCAGCAACCGTGATGTGCTGGTGGGGCTGGCGGCCAGCGGGCGTACGCCGTACGTCATTGGCGCGATGGAATACGCCCATAGCCAAAATGCGTTTGTCGCTATCGTCAGCTGTAACCCGCACGGTGAAATGGCGCAGCTGGCGGATGTCGCAATTACCCCGGTGGTCGGCCCGGAAGTGGTTACCGGATCGACCCGCCTGAAAGCCGGCACCGCGCAGAAACTGGTGCTGAACATGATCTCCACCGGGGCGATGATCCGCATCGGCAAGGTCTACAGCAACCTGATGGTTGATGTGGAAGCGACCAACGCCAAGCTGATTGAGCGCCAGGTGTCTATCGTGATGGAAGCGACCGATTGCGATCGCGCCACCGCGCAGAATGCGCTGGATGCCTGCGGCCGCCACTGTAAGACGGCGATTGTGATGGTGTTGGCTGACTTAAGCGCCGCAGAAGCGCAGTCGCTGCTGGCGAAAAACAACGGTTATATCCGCAAGGCGCTAGGCAACACCTGAGCGCCGACAGACAGGTAACAGGCAATGGCAAAAATAACGAAAGAGATGATAGCGCGGATCCTGGCCCACGTCGGCGGGGCCGCAAACGTGGCGCAGGCGGGTAACTGCATGACGCGCCTGCGCTTGACCCTGCGCGATGAAAGCCTGGCCGATAGCGCCGCCATTCGCCAGATTGACGGCGTGATGGGGGTTATCGTCAGCGATGAACAGTTCCAGGTGGTATTAGGCCCCGGCAAGGCTCAGACCGCCGCGGAAATGATGAACGGCCTGATGGATGCGGCGCCGCAGGCAGCCGCCTCGCTGGCGGATGTGGCGGCGGAAAAAAAGCAGGCGCTGAAGAGTAAGCAGACCAGCGGGGTACAGAAATTTCTTGCGAAGTTCGCCACTATCTTTACGCCGTTGATCCCCGGATTCATCGCCGTCGGGCTGCTGCTGGGCTTTGCTACGCTGGCGGAACAAATCTTCGTGCTGGAGAACGCGCACCCTAACGCCAGCCTGGTGGCGCTGATTGGCTACATGAAGGTATTCAGCAAAGGGATGTTTACCTTCCTGAGTATCTTGATTGGCTATAACGCTCAGAAAGCCTTCGGCGGTTCGGGCGTGAACGGCGCGATTATCGCCTCGCTGTTCGTGCTGGGCTACAACCCGGAAGCAACCAGCGGATTCTACGCCGGAATTTCGACCTTCTTCGGCCACGGTATCGACCCGCGCGGCAATATTATCGGCGTGCTAATCGCCTCGATTCTTGGCGCGTGGGTGGAGCGTCAGGTGCGGCGGATAATGCCCGCTAACCTCGATATGATCCTCACCTCGGCGGTGACGCTGCTGATTATGGGCGCGGTGACCTTTACGGTGATTATGCCGATTGGCGGCTGGCTGTTTACCGGTATGTCGTGGCTGTTCCTGCATCTTAACGGCAATCCGTTTGGCTCGGCGGTGCTGGCCGGGCTGTTCCTGCTGGCGGTGATGTTCGGCGTGCATCAGGGGTTTGTGCCGGTCTATTTTGCGCTGGTGGATGCGCAGGGCTTTAACTCGCTGTTCCCGATCCTGGCGATGGCCGGGGCCGGGCAGGTGGGTGCGGCGCTGGCGCTGTTCTGGCGCGCGAAGCGCGATTCGCTGCTGCGAACCCAAATCAAAGGGGCGATTATTCCGGGCTTCCTCGGTATTGGCGAACCGCTGATTTACGGCGTAACCCTGCCGCGTATGAAACCGTTTATTACCGCCTGTATCGGCGGCGCCTGCGGCGGTTTCTTCGTGGGCCTGATTGCCTGGCTGGGGTTGCCGGTCGGCCTGAACACAGTGTTCGGCCCCTCGGGGCTGGTGGCGCTGCCGCTGATGACCTCCGGAAGCGGAATTTATGCCGGGATGGCGGTGTACGCCGGCGGTCTGGTGGTTTCGTATCTATGCGGTTTTGTCCTCACCTGGCTGTTCGCCAGCAAAAACGTCGACCTGAGTTAAGCGTATTTCCCCGGCTACGGTTGCCCCGGTAAGCGTAAGCGCTACCGGGGAGCTGCTGGCCATCGCTTCATCCCGCGCTTAGACGATTTTCATCTTATTGATACCTTTTCGTGTTTAAAAATCGAGCACAAAATCGTTATAGTTTTGCTCGAAATATAATAATGATTTTCCATGGACTGACGGGGTACTAACAATGAAATGGCGTTTACGCACGGCGGCGGCAGTGATGCTGGCTGGCCTGCTGTTAGCGGGCTGTGACCAGAAGAATGACAATGCCAAACACATAAAAGTCGGCGTGATTAACGGCGCGGAACAGGATGTGGCGGAAGTGGCGAAGAAGGTGGCGAAAGAAAAATATGGCCTCGACGTCGAGCTGGTGGGCTTTAGCGGCTCGCTGCTGCCGAACGATGCCACCAACGCCGGGGAGCTGGATGCCAACGTCTTCCAGCATCGTCCCTATCTGGAACAAGACAACAAAGCGCACGGCTACCACCTGGTGGCCATCGGCAATACTTTCGTCTTTCCCATGGCCGGCTATTCGCGCAAGATTAAATCCGTTGCCGATATTAAAGATGGCGCGACCATCGCCATTCCCAACGACCCGACCAACCTCGGCCGCGCGCTATTGTTATTGCAAAAAGAGCAACTGATTACCCTCAAAGCGGGCACCGGCCTGCTGCCGACGGCGGTGGATATCACCAGCAACCCGCGCAACCTGAAAATTATGGAGCTGGAGGGCGCGCAGCTGCCGCGGGTGCTGGACGATCCGAAGGTCGATGTCG
Source organism: Klebsiella sp. 141251 (assembly GCF_050600725.1). NCBI lineage: Bacteria > Pseudomonadati > Pseudomonadota > Gammaproteobacteria > Enterobacterales > Enterobacteriaceae > Klebsiella > Klebsiella sp. 141251. Next base: position 374,331 of record NZ_JAQIRG010000006.1, on the reverse strand, counting down.
CCATTATCAGCACCACCTACCTGCAGCAAACCGGGTTATCGCCGGTGCGCGATGGCATCTTTATTGAAGACAAAAACTCGCCATACGTGAACATCATTGTGGCGCGTGAAGACAATAAAGACGCCGAAAACGTGAAAGAGTTTATGCAGTCGTACCAGTCGCCGGAAGTGGCGAAGGCGGCAGAAACCATCTTCAACGGCGGCGCGGTACCGGGCTGGTAATCATCTACGCTGCGCCATCAGGTGCAGTAGCGGCACCAGAGACAGCCCGTCCGGCATTTCGCCGCGGGCGATCAGCTGGTTTATCTCCTCGAAGGTAAACCAGCCGGTTTCCATCACTTCATCCTGATCTGCGTCCATGCCAACCCAGCTTAAATCGGTGGCGAGCCAGGTGATAAACAGCTGGTCGCTGCTGCCGTATGACGGGTTGTAGCGGATGATTTCCTCGGCGCGTTGCGCCTGCCAGCCGGTCTCTTCGCGCAGTTCGCGCAGCGCGGCGACGGCGGGCTCTTCGCCTTCATCGACACCGCCAGAGGGAATGGCCCACACCACCTTATCGATCAGATAGCGGTAATGACGAATCAGCAGCACTTTGTCATCCTGGAGCGCCACAATTCCGACCGCCGGGCGCGGGTAGTGAATGGAATAAAAGTCGCGCCGCTCGCCGGGGGCGACATCAATACCTACCTTGCGCATGCTGAACCACGGCGTCTCGGCGATGACCTGCGGGTTGTGCATATCGGCGGCGGTTAGTTTCTTCTTCATCCTGCCATTCCTGTAGAAAGTTTAACCTTCAGAACAACATAGCCGGCTGTGATTGGCAACCGTCGCAGGTTGGCCCGATTCCATCGATCATTGCCCAAACGCCCATATTGCGCCAGGCTGGTACTCAGTACGATGTTCGTCAGATTACCCCACAGAGGAACGCTAACATGAACATCACCCATATCCGCAATGCTACACAGATTATTGAATACGCTGGTAAAAAGTTCCTGATCGACCCTATGCTGGCTGACAAAGGCGCCTGGCCGGGCTTTCCAGGAACCGCGCGCAGCGAGCTACGTAATCCGCTGGTGGCGCTGCCGTTTTCCCGTGAAAAGATTATCGACGTTGACGCAGTTATCGTCACCCATACCCATGACGATCATTGGGACGAGGCGGCGATCGCGGCGATCCCGAAAGCCCTGCCGGTTTTCGTCCAGCATGAGGCTGACGCCGCGCTGCTGCGCAGCCAGGGATTTCAGGATATCCGCCTGCTGTCGGCAGACAGTGTATTTGCCGGCGTTAGTCTGCAGAAAACCACTTCCGGGCAACATGGCAGCGACCGTACCTACGCGGTACCGGCGATGGCTGAACGTCTGGGCGAGGCCTGCGGCGTGGTGTTCCGTCATCCGCAGGAGAAGACGCTGTGGCTGGTTGGCGATACCATCTGGCGCGATGAGATTGAAGCCGACATGCTGAAGCTGCGCCCGGATGTGGTGGTGCTTAACGCCGGTTACGCTCACGTTATCGGCTTTGGCCCGATCATCATGGGTAAAGAAGATCTGCTGAAGGCGCATTTCGCCCTGCCGGAAGCGAAAATCATGGCCATCCACCTGGAGGCGGTTAACCATTGTCTGGTGAGCCGCGAAGAGATGCGCCAGTACGTCGCGGATAATCAGATTGCCGGGGTAGTGAGTATTCCGCAGGATGGGGAAACCGTTGTTTATTAATCTGCTCAAGGGGAAGGGATGATGACATTAACCGACGTGGCGATTGTCGCCGTAGAGGGCTTTAGCCCGTTTCATTATGCCGTCCCCTGTATGCTGTTTGGCGATACGGTCTCGGAAACCAAACGTTTTAATCTGCAGATTTGCGCCGAACAGCCGGGATTACTCAGCGCCCGCGACGGCTTTGCGCTGTACGCCAGCGGCGATTTTACCGCGATGGAACAGGCCGATATCGTGGTGGTGCCCTACTGGGGCGAGGTCAACCAGCGCCCGCCGCAGGCGCTGATCGCGAGTCTGATTCGGGCGCGCGATAACGGCGCGGAAATCGTCGGCCTGTGCCTCGGCGCGTTTGTCCTTGGCTACGCCGGGCTACTCGACGGTAAGCGGGCGGCGACCCACTGGGAGTTCGAGCAGGATTTCCAGCGCCTGTTTCCGCAGGTGCGGCTCGATATCAACGCCCTGTACGTCGATGACCAGAAGGTGATTACCTCGGCGGGGACCGCTGCGGCGCTCGATTGCTGCCTGTATATCATTCGCCAGCGTTTTGGCAGCCTCGCCGCCAACCAGATCGCCCGGCGGATGATCGTGCCGCCGCACCGCGAGGGCGGCCAGGCGCAGTTTATCGCCCAGCCGGTGCCGCGCAACACCCGCGATGCGCGGATGAACTGTCTGCTGGATTATCTGCAGCAGCACATTGCCGAACCGCATAATCTTGATTCGCTGGCCGAGGTGGTGGCGATGAGCCGCCGTACGCTGACCCGCCACTTCGCCCGGGCGACCGGGATGAGCATCGCCGACTGGTTGACCGCCGAGCGCCTGCGCCGTAGCCAGAGCCTGCTCGAAGCGGGGGATTTACCGGTCGAGCAGGTGGCGGAAGCGGTGGGCTATCTTTCCGCCGTCACCTGGCGCCAGCAGTTTAAAGCGCGTTTTGGCGTTAGCCCGACGGAGTGGCGGCGGACTTTCCGCCGCGGCGTTTAGCCGGCGAGGGTCGAACTGTCGATCACGAAGCGATATTTCACGTCGCCCTTGACCATTCTTTCCCAGGCTTCGTTGATCTGATCGCCGCGAATCAGCTCGATATCGGCGACGATGCCGTGTTCGGCGCAGAAGTCGAGCATCTCCTGGGTTTCCGGGATACCGCCGATCATCGAGCCGGCAATCGAGCGGCGGCGGAAGATCAGATTGAACACTTCCGGCGATGGATGCGGCGTGGCCGGGGCGCCAACCAGCGTCATGGTGCCATCGCGTTTCAGCAGCGTGGTGAAGGCATCGAGATTGTGCGGCGCCGCCACGGTGTTGAGGATGAAATCGAAGCTTTTGGCGTGGGCCGCCATTTCGTCTTCGTTACGCGACACCACGACCTCATCCGCGCCCAACGCTCTGGCCGCGTCGCGCTTGGATTCGGAGGTGGTAAAGGCCACCACGTGGGCCCCCATGGCGTGGGCCAACTTGATCCCCATATGACCCAGGCCGCCGATGCCGACGACGCCGACTTTTTTGCCCGGCCCGGCGTGCCAGTGGCGCAGCGGCGAATAGGTAGTGATCCCGGCGCACAACAGCGGCGCGACGGCGGCGAGCTGCGCTTCGGGATGATTTATCCGCAATACGTAGCGTTCATTAACCACGATCTGCTGTGAATACCCGCCGAGCGTGTGCCCTGGCGCGTCCTGGGTCGGCCCGTTATAGGTCAGCACCATATGGTCGCAGTAGTTCTCCAACCCTTCAGCGCACTCCTCGCACTGCTTACAGCTATCCACCATACAGCCGACGCCCACCAGATCGCCAACGGCGTAACCTGAGACGGCATCGCCGACCGCCGTCACCCGGCCAACGATTTCATGGCCCGGCACGCAGGGATACAGTGTCCCGGCCCATTCCGCTCGCGCCTGATGGAGATCGGAATGGCAGACGCCGCAGTATGCAATGGCGATCTGCACATCCTGTGGGCCGGGTTCGCGGCGGGTGATAGACATCGATTCGAGCGGCTGGCTGGCGGAGTACGTACCTATAGCGTTGATCTGCATAGCATTACCTCTTGTGCAATAGCGTGATAAATCAAGCGGAAGGGGGTGAGCGTTTTTTGCGCGGCAAGGGTAAGCGTAGCCTGGCTAAGGCAGGATGAGAAAAGCGCAGCTCGAAGGGTTAAAAAAGGCGCCTCACCGAGGTGAGGCGCTCGTGATATCAAGGCGCGATGGGTGTCAGATAATCCAGCCGCAGCGGCTCGGCGAGCAGGCTCTCCATCTGGCCGATAAAGGCCTGGAAGTAGGGCTGAGCGATATGCTCATCCAGCGCCTGCTGGTCGCGCCAGGACTCACGCATGTAGAAGGTATCCGGCGCGTCGCGCAGCTGAAACAGCGCGTAGTCGAGATTGCCCGGCTCCTCGCGGGTTGGCAGCAGCAGCGCCTGCAGCGCGTCGCGCAGGGCCTCGGTTTGGCCGGCTTTCGCCTTCAGAACCGCGATAAGCGCAATGGTGTCGTCGCGCATTTAGAAACCCTCCAGCACGATTTTGCCGACCGAGCGCCCGGTTTCCAACTTAGCGTGGGCTTTTTGCAGATTGGCGGCGTTGATGGTTCCGTAGTGTTCGCCAAGGGTGGTGCGCAGCGTGTTATCGTCAATCAACGCGGCGACGCGGGTCAGTAGCTGATGTTGGGCGATCATGTCATGCGTCTCAAACATTGAGCGGGTGAACATAAATTCCCAGTGCAGCGAAATGCTTTTCGCTTTCAGCGGCACCACGTCCAGGCTCTCCGGGTCATCAATCAGCGCCAGCTTACCCTGCGGGGCGAGCGCGGCGATCAGTTCGTTAAAGTGCTGATCGGTATTGGTCAGGCTGGCGACGTGGGTCACGGCATGAATGCCGATTTTCGCCAGTTCTTCAGCGAGCGGTTTGCTGTGGTCGATGACGTGATGCGCCCCGGCCTCGCGTACCCACTTCTGGCTTTCCGGGCGCGATGCGGTGCCAATTACCGTCATGTTGGTGAGTTTGCTGGCCAACTGGGTAAGGATAGAGCCAACGCCGCCCGCCGCGCCGACAATCAGCAGCGTATCGCCGGCGTTACCGCCTTCCTGCACGCCAAGGCGGTGGAACAGCAATTCCCAGGCGGTGATAGCGGTCAGAGGCAGCGCGGCGGCGGCGGCATTCTCCAGCGAGCGCGGCTTCAGCGCCACGATGCGTTCATCAACCAGCTGCAGTTCGCTGTTGCTGCCGGGGCGGCCCAGCGCGCCGGCGTACCACACTTCATCGCCCGGCGTGAACAGCGTCACCGCATCGCCAACGGCTTTCACCACGCCAACCGCATCCCAGCCCAGCACCCGCGGGGTATCGGCATTAAATCCGGCGCGCACTTTGGTGTCGACCGGGTTCACCGAAATGGCTTTGACCTCGACCAGCAGATCGTGCCCCTGCGCCTGCGGATCCGGCAGATCGATATCGCGTAAAAAGGGGATGTTGTTGCCGTCGGCGGCGGCCTGGGTAATGGCAATGGCTTTCATAGGTTCTCCGATCTACAAAGAGGATTCATGGTGTGAATACGTCGAGGATAGACCGGTCTAGCGTCGGGAAAAACGGCCCGGCGGCGATAACAGTTATATAAAAAAAGTGAAAATCGGCGACACCACCCATCCTGCGCCCGCCTGCCACTACAGATAAACAGTACGATGGTCAGGTACCAGGACCATGATGGTTCAACAATATAAATTACCATAAACATAGTGTTTCATATTTGAGAAAGTTACCTCCTCCATGTCGCAAATATTAATATCACTCCGGAAGAATAATAATATTGCGTTATGGCTCAAGGTTTATACCTTGACGTCCGACATCCTGCGTGCGATTTTTCTGCTATCAAATAATAAACAGAGTTTCATATTTGGAACAAAAATAAAATCATCATGCTATTTAATTAAGAGTTTCACCGCTGAGACAAAATAATAAGTCGATATTAATCGACGGTTTTTTATCGCTTATAAAAATAAAGTGAGGGATGTGCTATGCGTAAAATACTCCTTTCTCTGCTGCTGGCAGCCGCGACCAGCGGGCTGGCGCTGGCGGACGACGGCAAGCCGTTCCCGCATATCGGCTGGCGCAGCGCGGATAATCTCGCCGGGCTGGATTTCGGCGGCGCGCTGCGGGCGAACTATCGCTACGAGGACTGGAAAGGCAGTAATTACCGCAACCCGCCGCATCTGCGTTTTGATACCTTCCGTATCGACAGCAGCGGCTTCTATGATAATTATTTCTTTGATGCCGGGTTCTGGTTTCAGGATCACCGTAAATACGCCATCGACCGCGCTTACGTAGGGTATCGCTTCGACAACAATAATAATATCCAGCTGGGGATCCCCGGCAAACCATTTGGCCTTGAACCTTATCCGCAATTTGGCTGGTCCTACGGTATTCCGTTTTATTTAGGCTTTGGCGTGAGCGCCGGTAGCGGCGTGAACTATCAATATCACGATAATAACTGGTCGCTGGATGTGGCCTATTTCCCGTGGATGGAACCGGAGAATTTGCGCTATGCGCCGGACGTTGGCGATTACGATCGGCTGAAAAACACTATCTATCCGACTCAGCATCAGCAGCATAATGAAAAGCGCGACCAGGTGAATGTGCGTATTGCGCGGGATTTTCACGGCGGCGGCTGGAATAACGAGCTGGGCGGCTCGCTGGCGTTGGCGCGGTTGCACAACCGCGAGACCGACGACGACGGCACCTTCTGGGCGGCAGGCGTGCACGGCATGTTACATAACGGGCCGTGGCAACTGACCTCGCAGCTGATTCGCTATCAGTACGATCCGAAGAACCCAGCGGGCGTCAGCGACGATACGATTCTGATGGGCGGCAACGGCCTGACGCCGGCCTACCTGATCCCGGCGAAAGCGACGACCGCGTCGCTGAACGTCGCCCGCGATGTTGATGTGAAGTGGGGCGGCGTGTCGAAGCTGCGTTTTTACAACGACTACAGCGTGCTGTGGAAAGATAAAAGCGGCTGGAGCGATTCGCAGATGAACACCCTTGGCGTACAGGTCTTCGCGCTGCCGGTGATGTTCTGGGTCGATCTCAGCTGGGCGAAGAACGTTAATCCGTGGGGCGGCGCGCTGAACGCTACCGGCTGGACCAGCACCCAGTCCGAGGGCAGCGGCAAATGGTACTTTCGCACTAACGTCAATATTGGCTATTACTTCTGAGGCGGGAATTTTCCCTGCTCGTGCTGCGCTCAGCAGGGCTACGGTTCTGCGCCGTCTGGTAGCCCGGGTAAGGCGCTAGCCGCCACCCGGGGGCTTGCTCGAGCTATCAGACCGTAGGCCGGATAAGGCGCAGCCGCCATCCGGCGCAAAAGCGGCTCTTTACCCGCGGTTATTGCCCGGCGGCGCTACGCTTGCGCGGGCCTACAGATCATATGCCGGTGTAGACGGGTAAGGCGTCAGCCGCCATCCGAGAGGCTTGCTCGCGCTATCAGGCATCCTGAGCTACTTTTTAGGCCCTGTTTCCCACTGTAGCAAACCGGCGATATCCTTTTCACCTTCGGCTTCCTTTAAGCGCCGCTGTTGTTCAGCAAACTGACTATATTCCGCCTGCGCTTTTTCATCGGCCATTTTCTTACTGACTTTACCTGCGCCTTGCAAAACCTCGCGGTCGTTAAATTGCAGGAACTGATCCAGCTTATCCTGCCAGTCGCGTAAAAAGACCTGCTGACGACGACGGGCCTGATCCTCGGCAAAATCCAGCCACATGTTAACTACGCGGTTAAGCTCATTGACTTCATCCTGAGTGAGATAATTTTTTGCTACCGTCACGTCGCCCTTATGCACCTCTTCGCCTCTATAGCTGGTCAGCCCCATATGCGGCAGACTGGCGTCAGCACGTTGATGAATGAGCTCAGCGGCGGTATGTCCGGTACAGGCAAAATGTAACTTGTTCTGGATAGTTTGAAAAAACTGCGTGGTTTCTTTTAACGACGGTTGATAGTCAGCCGCTAAGGCAAAAATTTCTCGCACCCGCAAATAAACGCGGCGTTCGCTGGCGCGAATATCGCGGATACGCTCCAGCATCTCATCGAAATAGTCGGGTACAGCCGATGGACCCACAGGCGGATTCTTCAGCCGCTCATCGTCCATCACAAAACCTTTGATCAGGTATTCCTGGAGCGTCTGGGTCGCCCACTGGCGGAACTGCGTGCCGCGAGAGGAGCGAACGCGATAGCCAACAGCGAGTATGACAGGCAGGCTGTAGTGAAGCCGGTTTCGGCTTACCTGACGGCTACCTTCCTGTTGAACTTGTAAGTAAGACTTACAGGTTGCGTTTTGCTCAAGCTCACCTTCCTCATAGATCGCTTTAATATGCTGTGTAACGGCTTGTGGAGTGACTTCATAAAGGTTGGCGATAGTTGCTTGAGGGAGCCATAGTGTTTCTTGCTCAAAGCGGCATTCAACGCGTACTTTCCCATCACCGCTGGCAAACATAATGAATTCACTTGCTGGGGACGACGTTATATTTTCCTTTGCCATATGGTCTCCGGGTCAACCTGTTCACAACGGTAGAGTATGTCAGAAGCGGGGCATAAATTTCATTAGACGAACGATTAATCTGGCGCATTTGCGAGCGGTTATCCGGAAAGTGAAGGTATTAAGACGCGGGAATTTTCCCTGCTCGCGCTGCGCTCAGCAAGGCTACGGTTCTGCGCCGTCTGGTAGCCCGGGTAAGGCGCTAGCCGCCACCCGGGGATTTTTCTTGCTCGCGCTATCAGGTATGTTGCAGCGTGCCGTTGACGCTTTTCAGCGATTGTTGAATATGCCGTAATTCGGCTGTTAATTTCTCTTCTTTATCGCTGAGCGGCAGCAACACTATGCAGCCATCCATCACTTTAACCGTGACCGGCTTCCCGGTATCGAATCCCGCTTCGCGTAGCCACTTGCCGGAAAGGGTAAGACTTGGTGTACTGATATCCCGGCCATTGGGCCGATAGCCAACCAGCAGCTGACGCTCGGTTCCGCTAACGGTGATATCTGGGGTAGAATGCAAATCAGCCATAATCAACTCCTTGATAGTTGGTGATGTTAGCTCTCATCAGGTATTGCGAGTATCTGATGAGGGCGATTTAAGATCAGGACGGAATCTGGTTAGGTACGTACCTGTATGGTTATACATTGCTCTTTTAGGTACGTATATGTCAACAGCCAAACGTGATACCAATCAGTCAAAATGCGGCAAAGCTCCCACTTTCCAGATACGGATAACGCCGGAGCTAAAAGCGCAGTTTGAGGCTGCAGCAGCAGACGCAGGGATGAGTTTGGGAAACTGGCTCAAGACCCTGGGAAGAAAGGAGCTGGAGAGGCTGGGCATTGAGACTGCTGATAAGTAAACTTTGACGACCGATTTAACTTTCCGTTCGACTGGGAATACCAACGATCTCCATTTTTATAGCGCCATCATCAGAGAATATTGATGCCAGGCCCTTTCTTATTTTTAATTGATCGTTTTCAATTTCACCGTGTGCAATTGGCGAGTAGATAGCGGTTTGCAACTGAACGCGCTCAAAATCATAACCAATATCTTTGGCAATGGCTGAAAGAAGATCTACAAATAAATTATTGCTGTTTTGATTCCAGATAAGGCCGCTGGCGTTATCGTTGTTTGGATATGTTGTATTTAGATGTGAGAAATACAGCTTCCATGCTGATATTACCTGACTTTCTGCTTTGCTTCTTTTAGCTTGTCCTTTCCTTACCCGACCGTAAAAAGCAATATCGATCATATTGAGCGCTCTGACATGTTCATTTGATAGCCTTGCGTTCTGCGACCTGGTGGCCATCAATTGTTTAAAAATATCTATTTTAAGTGTCTTTTTATCAGTATATCTTTCGATAAATTTCTGAACTTGAATGGCAATTACAGGGCTGATTAAAGTCACTATCACCGTTGTGATGGATAGCACTAAACTCATTTTAGAATCCATATTTTATGAGATATAAAGTTAGAATAACGAAGGATTCAATAGGGTAAGTTATCAATAGAATATTTAATATATGCCGAATGGCCGATAGAGAAGGAAAACTTGGCGGAAGATCACAGGAGTGCTGAACTCACCATAACAAATTGAATGTGTTGAGTTTTTGTTTTAATCGAATGCCTTGATATACACTATGCTATACACATTTGACGGTGTGTCTGATTTTTATGCAAAAAGTCAGCATCAAAATTAACGTCATAAATTCCATAAATTGGCATGAGAAGGCAGTTTATGGAATTTGATGGACTATAAGGTAAAAACCATTAATATCAGTGTGTTATGTTGTGGTGCGTTGATTGATGGAGAGCGATCAATTCTTGCTCGTCTTGAGATTGTCAGAACCTCATCACCACAATGGGGTGGCGGAGAGAAGGGTCTATACTTCAACCCTACTCAAATTAATAACACAAATTAATGATTTACGATAAATTAATTGACTTGCGTTCCCTAATTTATCTTACATGAGATGTAATTTAATATTACTGTATCATTTCTTCGATTTGTGAATTAAAAATATTCATGCTCATAATAATACCTTTTTCAAATAATTCATTAATGATATTAATTTTATCAATCTGATCATACTCTTTGGAAAATTCAATTGTTAAATCGCCAAAAAATTTGAGTCGTGCTGTTTCTATAATATCACACCATCCATCACCATTAACACTCCAACAATCTGGATTTCGGTCAGGCATTTTGGTGACATCCAAATAACTCCCGTAATCCGTAACATATCCTATGCTTGAATCTACTGTAAAGGAACAGATAGCAGAAAATTTATTCGGAGATATTTCTCGTACGTCCGATAATTGTAGGTTTTCAATCGAATCGTATGATTCGATTTCAATATTAATGTTATAGGCCCTGACTCCAATTAGAGTATCGCCGTGAACAGAATCGCTTTCTTCATTAAAATAGTCAAAGTAGTGAGGTTCAGCATCTAAAAACACAACTAAATTATGGCTAAATTCTTCTGAAAGAATAAACTTAGTAATTCTATCGTTTGCTAATGTTTTCTCTAAACCATTTTCGTTAAAGAACTCTCTTAGACCTGTTAATGTTTTAATTTCTGTGTTTTTATCTAAGTGCTTTTTTAATCTCTCATCTTTAATTATAACGATTAAACGACCTACAGATTCGATTAGCGACTCTAGACAAATGTTGATAAAAGCATCTGGAATATCATCCCTAGCCTTGACTTGCCTAAACACACCCTCTCCAGAAAAATAATCATTAAACACTTGTGAAAAGCTTTCTTGTTGAGGGTGAAGTATATTAACTTTAAAGTCTTTAACCCATTTTTCAAAAGAAAGTTTGGCTCTTTCTTCTATGCTTCCATTAATTATCCCAATTTGATCTATAAAATTCTGACGCTCATCGTACAATACTGTATTGATTCTGCGACCTTCTTTCTCTATTGCTTCAAGGGCTTTTATTATTTTTAGATTCTCTTCCTTTACAGAAGTGATTCTTTTTGTAATAAATTCTTGAGCGATGATAGATGGTATATGAACACAAACTAATTTAGCATCAACAAGATTTTTCAAAATACTCATGTCATTGGAGTGTAAACCTTCTTGATGAAGAATATTTGTGTCTAAAACTATATTGTACATAAGGATTGCCCATAAAAAATCGGTTGTCGATAAATATAATACAATCAAAGTAGAAGATTAAAGTCTATTTTTACAATGTCATCCATAATGAACCCAGTTACTGGGCACTTATGGACATGTCCATTGGAAAGGTGATCACAGCAAATTGCGAAGTGTTGTTAATCATAATCAGAACACTCTAAGTGATTCAGTTATCGATGAAGGATGAAGATAAAAAAGTTTTTTTAGGTTTTACTGTTCACACTGTTCACCTCTGGTTTTTTATCAATAATTTCATGGTGATACAGGGTGAGTATACGGTGAAGGGTGAACAGTGGATTGTTCACCCTATGGCAATGGCCAGAAAGGAAAAGACCGGCTGTTGCCGGTCTGAGTGAGGTTATGTTGCTGCGGGGTCGTCGCACTTCGGCAGCCAGTCGCCGTAGATTTCCTCTTTCAGCGACAGGTTGGTTTGTATCCCCTGCTTTGTGTGCCGCTTTTCATAATTCAGGCCGTACTCTTTCAGCATCATGGGTAGCCCCAGCCCGAACATTTTCAGGCTGAGCACGTTCCTGTACCCGTTAGCCTCCATATACGCGTGATAAAGATATTTTTGAGATTATCCGCTCCCCTGCGGAAGAGAAGAAGGCCGAACCCGCTCCGCCGAAAACCAGAACCACCCGCAAAGTGAAAGGGTGTTACAGCTCGCCATTCAACCATAATCAGGAGGACGATAATGACTGGCCCGACCTTACAAAATGCGTTCGAAGCCTGTCAGACGAACAAAGCAGCGTGGATGAACCGTAAAGCTGAACTGGCCGCTACAGAGCTGTAATATCGGGATTTAATGCTGGATGACGCAACGGGTTCCCGCCGCTTACAGACGCTGCGTGAGCTCATCGATATAAAAAAATGGGAGATTAATCAGGCCGCCGGTCTCTACATTTCCTCGCATGAGGAGGTGCAGCGCATCAGCATCAGTAACCGGCTGTACGATTTTATGCAGCAGAACGGCGCAGAGCTGGCCGCCACACTGGCACCTGAGCTGATGGGGATTAAGAACCAGCCCGCGATGTTAAAAAGTCGCGCGCTCGACCGTTCGGTGACATACCTGCGAGAAGCTCTTTCCGTCTGGCTGACCGCAGGAAATGACATTAATTATTCTGCATAGGACAGCGATATTTTAACGGCCATCGGATACAGGCCTGACGCGCCTTCGCGGGATGATAATCGTGAAAAATTCACCCCTGCACAGAGCATGATTTACACCCGCCGACGCGCCGAACTGGCCGCGCAGTAACCTGTCAAAAAATCCCCGTAATTCCCGCCATTTTTCCCGAATTAAGCCATGCATCCAAAGGGTGCATGGTTTTGCATGCGCTTTCCTGCTCCTGTACTCCCGACCAGCGCCAGTCCCGGCGCGACCTGAGCCTACCTTTGCATCTGCATTAAAAGCGGCCCCTTAAGTGGGCAGGCGTGGCGGGGAGAGCATTGCGCGCTGAGTGAGTTTGTACGTATTATTATCTACTTATTTTAGTAAATACGGTGATATTTATGTCTATCTCAAGGAAAATAGTACGTGTCTTCATTGCTTCCCCGGGAGATTTAGGGGCAGAGCGACATATAGCCCGAGATGTAGCATTTGAAATTAATCAACTTTTAGGTGATACCTTCAGCATTCAATTAGAGATGGTTGGTTGGGAAGAAACCATTGGCTCAATGGGGCGACCTCAAGAGTTGATTAATAAAGACTTAAAGCGTTGTGAGTTGTTTATAGGAATTATTTGGAAACGTTGGGGGACTCCGCCTGATTTAAATGGAAAATACTCGTCAGGCTTTGAGGAGGAGTTTTATCTAGCTAAAGAGCTTTATTCTGAAGGGAAAAAGCCTCAGTTAAGTATGTTTTTCAAAGATGTGTCTGACGACCTGATGAGGGATCCTGGTGCAGACTTACAGAAAGTTATAAATTTCAAAAATGAACTGATCGCACAAAAGGAAATTTTGTTTATGACCTTTTCTGATGAAAAGGCCTTTGAAAAGAAACTTAGGAAAATACTAACGTCTTATATTACAGATTTATATGGGTTAGAACTTTCACAGCAAGAAGATAATATAACCCAATCTCAAAGTGAATTTAATGTAGCAAACGAACCCTTAAAACCTCTTGAAGATAAATATTTTAAGTCAGAAACTATTAATTTCTTGAAAAGTATTACTAACTCATTGGAGTTCAACGGGATCGATGAGCTTTCATCTCACCAAATTGCTTTTTTAAGACTATTAAGTATCTCAATGCGAAAAGGTGGTAACAGTGATTCTTATCTTGATGCACATGACGCCAATCTTATTTACCTGAATGCAAATCAATATGTAATGGGAGGTAATGAAAAAGGTGGGTTAATACTTAGTGGAATTAATAATTTCGATGACCACAATGTTCCTCTCTGGAAATGGATTGAGATTGATAAAGATGAAGCTAATTTAGAAATATATTCAATAATTACAAAAGATAAAAATAGAGTTAATGCTATAAACGCAATGATAACTTTGAATCAGCCATTATCTAATACTTTCTCAAGGGAGTACCTGTTAAAGAATTGGTTTGGTGATGATAATATAAAGGCAGTTAAGACAGCAGCCTTACATTTTCTTTCTTTATTCGGTACTGCAGAAGATATTGTTTTTATTGAGTCTGAAATACAGAAAAATGATCCATCAACAAACGATCTAGCAATTGAAGCAATGATTAGTATATTGTTGAAAGACAGCACGGTTGATGCCTTTGATATGATTCTTAAATATCAGCCAGCGAGCTTAAATGAGAATATAATTAAATCGTTTGCTGATAATGCGTTCCACTTATCACTAGAGCAATTAAAAAAAGCTATTGTTAACCGTTGTAATCTAGTCAGGATAATGGCTTATGACATAATAAAAAAAGATTACGGTTTTGATGAATCTTTGAGGGATTATATATTACAATCTGAACATATGGATATAAAATTCAAAATGTTAATAGATATGGCGGAGGATGACTTTATAAATGCACGAGCTCTTGCTAACACATGGTTAGTTTACAAAGATGATAAAGGTAAGGTTCGAACAGAGCAATATGATAAATTTGTGACTGATACTATGTATCATGAAGATAGAGAAGTTATTGAAAGAATCTATAAAGATGAGTTCCGGTTTGATGGTGTGCCTCTTTTGTCGTTGGCTAAAAAAGGTATTGATAAATATATTACTGAAGTCAAAACCACTCTAGAGGATGGTTGCGAAAACCATTTTAAGTATGTTACTTCAAAATATAATCAAGGTCTGGGGGATAATTTTAGCTCTATCTTTGACAAAATAAAGGGCGGGGTTCAGCAGGATATTTGTGTTCTCTATGCAGATTGGATTGCATCAAAAAAGAATAAAAGCGATATTCATTTGATTAGGTCTTATTTGAAAAACGAAAACTCTTTGATATCAAGCAATATAATTTCATATTTTTCAAGGTTTGGTGAGTGGTGTGATGTAAATGTGTTGGTTAATTATGATAAATCATCTAAATGGTCAATTAAAAAACATGATTCCAATCCATCCAAGTTAAAAAATATGCTTTGCCAAACAATAATAAAATTGTCAGGTGTAAAGATTTCGGAATTGTTAGAAATGCATATGGGTGAAGATCTTAGAAAATCTATTATTGCTAAGATAAGTAAAGCTGGTATAAATCGATTATCTATCGATCAAGTTGTTAACTTGATGAATTCAGATAACAGTAAAACTAGAGAGGCCATGTGTCTGAAATATATAAACTGTGTGTCTAAAGAAAAAATAATTCAAGTTCAAAACATAATATTAGAAAAGGACACCTATTATTATAATGTTGTGCATTGGTTAGACTTAGGTGTCTCACTTAAAAAAGAGTGGTCTCAGAATGCTACTAATAGATTACTGAGCCTTTTATAATTTTGCTTTTGATAAAATAGTGAGTATTTTTACCAAGGCTAGCAATTGGTTAATTGCTAGCCTTGGTAATTGCTAACACTTTATCAGAATAAAACTGCATCATTCCACGACGTTGAATCAAATACTGTGCATGATTGTATGTTCCACGAATACTATTTTTATCTACATGAGCCAACTGCATCTCAATCCATGCACTATCAAATCCTTGCTCATGCAAGATTGTCGACATCGTATGTCTAAATCCGTGACCTGTAGCGCGTCCTTTGTAACCAAGTAACTCAATCACCTGTGACACGCTTTCTTTAGAAATTGGTTTGCTACGGTTATTTCTACCAATAAAAATATAGGGATAATGGCAGGTTATTGGTTTGAGTTGCTTGAAAAGATCGATCACCTGAGTAGATAGAGGCACAATGTGAGGCCTACGTATTTTCATCCGTTCAGCGGGGATTTCCCATATACCTTTCTCAAGATCTACCTCATACCACGTAGCAAAGCGCATCTCTTGGGTTCGAACACCAGTTAACATAACTATCTTTGTAGCATTCTTCGTAATGATACTGCCGGTATACGCTTCCAGATCTCGAATAAAATGAGGTAACTCTTCTGCGGATAAAAAAGGATGGTGTTTTTGCTTGGGAACGGCCAGAGCGATAGCTAAATCAGGCGCTGGGTTGTATTCAGCACGGCCAGTTATGATTGCATAGCGATAGACCTCGCCGCATCTTTGGCGCACTTTTCTGGTCTTCTCCAGCGCTCCACGCTTCTCAATTCGTCGCAGCACTTTAAGTAATTCTAACGGTTTGATCTCACCGACAGGACGTTTGCCGATGAATGGGAAAACATCTTGCTCGAAGGTCTTAATGATTTCGTCGCGGTATGCCACTGTCCAGCGGTCAGCTTTGTTTGCATGCCATTCGCGGCTTATGGCTTCGAATGAGTTTTCGGTTGAAAGCTGCTGTGCCAGTTTTTGCGCTTTCCGTTCCTCAACCGGATCAATGCCATTAGCAACTTGCTTGCGGGCGGCCTCGCGCTTTTCACGAGCTTCAGCGAGGCTTATCAAGTCGTAGCTGCCAAATGACATTAACCGCGCTTTTCCAGCGAGGCGAAAACGGAACCGCCAGCCCTTCGAACCATCGGGATTGATAAGCAATGACAGGCCTTGCCCATCGTTCAATGTGTAGGGTTTGTCTTAGGGCTTTGCTCGTTTGATTTATATGTCTGTCAGTGCCATGTGTATAAAAAACCTATACACATCACTATACATTTTTTTCATGGATTCAGGGAGAACTTGTCGGACGATTACGGATGAGCGATTAACTATATGTATTGAAAATAAAGGAATTTTTAGACGTTCTTGGATAGCGGCGGAGGAATTTTGGCGGAAGATCACAGGAGTTGAACCTGCCCGGGACCGCTGGCGGCCCCAACTGGATTTGAAGTCCAGCCACCTCACCGGAGATGACGATCTTCCGCGCCTCGATTGCTACATGGAGGCGGGGCGCATTATAGCTACTTTCAGGCATTTACCACATACCTAAACGCACTTTTTTACTGTTAAAACTGGACTTTGCAGAACAGTCTGAGACAAATCCGTTCAAAATCCATGGGTTACACTTTTTCACACTCTTTCGGGCTACCGCGATCACAGAAAACAAGAAACGTAATTTGATAACGAGATATCGCAATTCATCTTACTGCGCCAAAGGGTTACAAAAACCGTAACCGGTACCAATCCGCGGTGCCGCTAAGGGAATAGTGCGCAAATGAAAGATCATATTCTGTCCGTCAAAGAGAAAATTGGCTACGGTATGGGTGACGCCGCCAGCCACATCATTTTTGATAACGTCATGTTATACATGATGTTTTTCTACACCGATATTTTCGGTATCCCCGCCGGCTTTGTCGGCACCATGTTCCTGCTGGCGCGGGCGCTGGATGCGATTTCCGACCCGTGCATGGGCCTGCTTGCCGACCGTACCCGCAGCCGCTGGGGTAAGTTCCGCCCGTGGATCCTCTTCGGCGCTATCCCGTTCGGCCTCGTCTGCGTGCTGGCTTACAGCTCGCCGGATTTAAGCCACAACGGCAAGCTGATCTACGCCGCCGTGACCTACACGCTGCTGACCCTGCTCTACACCGTAGTGAATATCCCCTACTGCGCGCTGGGCGGCGTGATCACCGACAACCCGACGCAGCGCATCTCGCTGCAGTCCTGGCGTTTCGTGCTGGCGACGGCGGGGGGCATGCTCTCCACCGTGCTGATGATGCCGCTGGTCAACTTTATCGGCGGCGAAGATAAAGCGCTCGGCTTCCAGGGTGGCATTGCGGTACTGTCGGCGATCGCCTTCCTGATGCTGGCCTTCTGTTTTTTCACCACCAAAGAGCGTGTCGAAGCGCCGCCGAGCAGTACCTCGATGCGTGAAGACCTGCGCGATATCTGGCGCAATGACCAGTGGCGGGTAGTCGGCGTGCTCACCATCCTCAATATCCTCGCGGTCTGCGTTCGCGGCGGCGCGATGATGTACTACACCACCTGGATCATGGGCTCGGCGGCGCTGTTCACCGTCTTCCTCACCACCTACTGCGTCGGCAACCTGATTGGCTCGGCGCTGGCGAAGCCGTTGACCGACTGGAAATGCAAAGTCAGCGTCTTCTGGTGGACCAACGCCCTCCTGGCGGTGCTCAGCGTGGCGATGTTCTTCGTACCGATGGACGCCGAAATCACCATGTTCGTCTTTATCTTTATCATTGGCGTACTGCACCAGCTGGTGACGCCAATCCAGTGGGTGATGATGTCCGACACCGTCGACTACGGCGAATGGTGCAACGGCAAACGCCTGACCGGCATCAGCTTCGCCGGCACCCTGTTTGTGCTCAAGTTAGGGCTGGCGCTGGGCGGCGCGCTGATCGGCTGGATGCTGGCCGGCGGCGGCTATGACGCCGCCGCTAAAACCCAGAATAGCGCCACCCTCACCATCATTATCGCCTTGTTCACCCTCGTTCCGGCGGTGTGCTACCTGCTGAGCGCGGTAATCGCCAAACGCTACTACACGCTGAAAACGCCGTTCCTGAAAAAAATGATGGCCGAGCTGGCCGAGGGCGCGCGTCGCAACGAACAAGAATTCACGGCAGCCCCGATCGAAAAAGAATGGCAAAACTAAGAGGACGTTTTAATGAAAATCAGTGATGGAAACTGGCTCATTCAACCAGGGCTCAACCTGATCCAACCCGTACAGGTTTACGAGGTGGAGCAGCAGGGGAATGAAATGGTGGTCTATGCCGCGCCGCGCGATGTCCGCGAACGCGCCTGGCAGCTGGATACGCCATTGTTCACCCTGCGCTTTTTCTCGCCTCAGGAAGGGATAATCGGCGTGCGCATGGAGCACTTCCAGGGCGCGCTGGATAACGGCCCGCACTATCCGCTGAACGTGCAGAAAGACGTCCATGTCGAAATAGAAAATACGGCCGAGTTCGCCGAGCTGAAAAGCGGCAGCCTCAGTGTGCGCGTCACTAAAGGTGAATTCTGGGCGCTGGATTTTCTGCGCGACGGCGTGCGTATCACCGGTAGCCAGCTGAAAAACAACGGCTACGTCCAGGATAGCAAGACCCAGCGCAACTACATGTTTGAGCGCCTCGACCTCGGCGTCGGTGAAACCGTCTACGGCCTCGGCGAGCGCTTTACCGCGCTGGTGCGCAACGGCCAGACGGTAGAAACCTGGAACGAAGACGGCGGCACCAGCACCGAGCAATCCTACAAAAACATTCCGTTCTACCTGACCAACCGCGGCTACGGCGTACTGGTGAATCACCCGCAGCGCGTCTCTTTCGAGGTGGGCTCGGAAAAAGTCTCTAAAGTCCAGTTCAGCGTTGAGGGCGAATATCTCGAGTACTTCGTGATCGACGGCCCGACGCCGAAAGCGGTGCTTAACCGCTATACGCAGTTCACCGGCCGCCCGGCGCTGCCGCCGGCATGGTCGTTCGGTCTGTGGCTGACGACCTCGTTCACCACCAACTATGACGAAGCGACTGTAAATAGCTTTATCGACGGTATGGCCGAGCGCCATCTGCCGCTGCACGTCTTCCACTTCGACTGCTTCTGGATGAAGGCCTTCCAGTGGTGCGATTTTGAATGGGATCCGCTAACTTTCTCGGACCCGGAGGGGATGATCAAGCGTCTGAAGGCGAAAGGGCTGAAGGTCTGCGTGTGGATCAACCCTTACATCGGCCAGCGCTCGCCGGTGTTCAAGGAGCTCAAAGAGAAAGGCTACCTGCTGAAGCGCCCGGACGGTTCGCTGTGGCAGTGGGATAAGTGGCAGCCGGGGCTGGCGATTTATGACTTCACCAACCCGGAAGCCTGCCAGTGGTACGCCGACAAGTTAAAAGGCCTGGTGGCGATGGGGGTCGACTGCTTTAAGACCGACTTCGGCGAGCGTATCCCGACCGACGTGCAGTGGTTTGACGGTTCCGACCCACAGAAAATGCACAACCACTACGCATTCATCTATAACGAGCTGGTGTGGAAGGTGCTGAAAGAGACCGTCGGTGAGCAGGAGGCGGTGCTGTTCGCCCGCTCCGCCTCGGTGGGGGCGCAGCAGTTCCCGGTGCACTGGGGCGGCGACTGCTACGCCAACTACGAATCGATGGCGGAAAGCCTGCGCGGCGGGCTGTCGATCGGCATGTCCGGCTTCGGCTTCTGGAGTCACGATATCGGCGGTTTCGAAAACACCGCGCCAGCCCACGTTTATAAGCGCTGGTGCGCCTTTGGCCTGCTCTCCAGCCACAGCCGCCTGCACGGCAGCAAATCCTATCGTGTGCCGTGGGCCTACGACGAAGAGTCCTGTGACGTGGTGCGCCACTTCACGCAGTTGAAATGCCGCATGATGCCGTATCTCTATCGCCAGGCGGCGCTGGCCAACGAGTTCGGCACTCCGATGTTGCGCTCGATGATGCTCGAATTCCCCGACGATCCCGCCTGCGACTATCTCGACCGCCAGTATATGCTGGGCGATTCGGTCCTGGTGGCGCCGGTGTTCTCCGAAGCGGGCGAGGTGCAGTTTTATCTGCCGGAAGGGCGCTGGACGCATCTGTGGCATAACGATGAAGCGCAGGGTAGCCGCTGGCATAAGCAGCGTCACGATGTGCTGAGTCTGCCGGTCTACGTTCGTGACAACACCCTGCTGGCGCTGGGCAACAACGACCAGAAACCCGATTATGCCTGGCATGAAGGCACCGCCTTCCAGCTGTTCCAGCTTGGCGATGGCAATGAAACGGTCTGTCAGGTTCCGGCGGCCGACGGTTCCGCGATCTTCACTCTGAAGGCGAAGCGCCAGGGCAACACCATTACCGTGAGCGGCGAAGGCGAAGCCCGCGGCTGGACGCTGTGTCTGCGCAATATCCCGCAGATAGCGGGCGTGCAGGGTGGGACGCAGGCGGGCAGCGAACTGGGCGTGGTGGTGAGCGCCCAGGGCAATGCGCTGACGATTACGCTATAAATAACAACTCCCGCAGCATATCGCGGGAGTTATTCTTTCTGCGAATTTGAGATCGTTATCACGTATATTAATGACTGAAATGTGATCTGACTTATAAATATCGGTCATTTCTCTGTCTTGTCTTATTTCTGTCCGGATATCCGGACACGATTTAGTATTGTTGTTTACCCCCCGTCTCCCTATATTTATCCTCAATGATTTTCATAGAGATCGCGTCGTATAGCGATATCTTATTGGCATTAATCTGCTATGCAATAAGGGTAAATAATGCAAATGGTTACCTCGCGACAGAACAGATTATTAAAATTTCTCCTGCCTAAACGAGAATACGTTACGTTATTAAAAATGGCTGAATACTTAAATGTTTCAGAAAAAACAGTTCAGCGTGACTTACGTTTTCTTGAACAATGGCTCTCTGACTGGAAAATCAGTATTGATAAACGTGCCGGCGCGGGCGTCATGCTATTGGCTGATAACGTCGCCGATCTGTTGCAATTAGACCAGTTACTCAGTAGCGAAAGTGATGATACAGATGCCATGATGAATAATTCCCGGCGTGTGAAAATTGCTTCTCAGTTATTAAGTGAAACGCCGCGCGAAACATCGATCAGTAAATTGTCTGAACGTTATTTTATTAGCAGCGCCTCGATTGTAAATGATTTAAAAGTGATCGAATCATGGATTAGGCCACTGGGTCTGATGCTTATTCGTAGCCAGAGCGGCACTCATATTGAGGGGAGTGAATCACATGTTCGCCAGGCTATGGCCTTATTAATTAATGGTGTTATTAACCATAATGAACCAGGAAATATTATTCACTCCCGTCTGGATAGTGGTAGCTATAAGGCCCTGGTGCATTATTTTGGTGAAGAAGATGTCATCTTTGTGCAGTCGCTTCTTCAGGATATGGAACGAAAATTAAGTTGGTCGCTAGGCGAGCCATATTACGTCAATATCTTCACCCATATCCTGATTATGATGTATCGCATAACCCGCGGCAATGCCTTACCGCGCCGGGAACAGGGACATCCGTTATTTGATGAGTCCATCTTTCGTATCGCGCAGAATATGCTGCAAAAAATTGAGGCCCGCATTGCCCATCCTTTACCAGAGGACGAAAGCTGGTTTATTTATCAATACATTATTTCGTCCGGCATGCTGGTGGAAGAACGTGATGATGTCAGCATGCTGCGCAATATACATTCCAGCGATGAGGCCCGGCAAATCACCTCCCGGCTGATCGCCCTGTTTTCCTCGGTGGTTGATATCGATCTTACGCATGACACCGCGTTATATGAAGGGCTGCTCATTCATATTAAGCCGCTGCTTAACCGGCTGAATTATCGTATCTATATCCGTAATCCGCTGCTGGAAGATATCAAGGGTGAATTAACAGAGGTGTGGCCATTAACTCTGCGGGTGGTGAATCAGGTATTTGCCGCCTGGGGCGAGAACGCGGTTTCGGAAGATGAAGTGGGTTATTTAACCGTGCATTTCCAGGCCGCGATGGAGAGGCAGGTGGCCAGAAAGCGAGTTCTGTTGGTGTGTTCGACCGGGATTGGTACTTCGCATCTGTTGAAAAGCCGGGTCCTCAGGGCCTTTCCTGACTGGACCATCGTCGGCGTACTGCCTGCGGGTAGTCTACATACGCTACAGCGACAGGATGATATTGAACTGGTCATTTCAACCATTCATCTGCCGGAGATTGCGTTACCGGTAGTCTATGTCACGGCTTTTTTTAACGATGCCGATATTAAGCGGGTGACAGAAAAAGTTATCACCGAGAAATTACACCATGCTGCAACATCAACTGCCAGCAATGAAATTTTATATCCATGAGGTAAATAATATGGACATCAGCCGGATTTTAAATACTAAGCGTGTATTGCTGGATATGAAGGCCACGACTAAAAGTGAAGTTATTGAAGAATTAACCGATCTGCTGCAGAAAGATGGGGCCATAAGCTGTCGCGAAACGTTTATTAACGACGTTTGGCAGCGTGAATCGGAAGGTTCGACCGGATTTGAAAATCACATCGCTATTCCTCATGGGAAATCATCCGCGGTGCTGAATACTACGCTCGCCATTGGTCGTACTCGCCAGGATATTGCCTGGGAAACGCTCGATGGAAGCCAGGTTCGTTGCATTATTTTATTTGCCGTCCGTCTGGAAGACCAAAATACCACCCATATCCGCTTACTCTCCCAGGTCGCTGGAGCGTTGGCCGATGATGACATTATTGCGCAATTGCTCGAAGAAACCAGTCCGCAGAAGATTATTGATCTCTTTAGTCAATATGCTGAATCGGATGTTTACTAACAATAACTATTGGAGTCTGAGATGAATATTGTCTGTGTTGCCGCCTGTACGGCGGGTATTGCTCATACTTATATCGCACGTGAGAAGTTAATGAAAGGCGCGAAAGCGCTGGGCCACAATGTCAAAGTTGAAACTCAGGGAACAATAGGTACTGAGAATGAACTGACAACTGAAGATATCGCTGCCGCCGATGTCGTTATTCTTGCCGTTGATGTGAAAATTAAAGGCGAAGAGCGTTTTAAAAACAAACGAATTGTCCGCGTGAAAACGGAGGTCGTTATTAAATCACCGATTCAGTTTATCGAAAAGGTCGAGAAATCCTTAGCTAATGCCTGATCCTTATTCTGGAGGGATCTACCATGAGTGAGAATAAACCACCTGTTTCGCAGGAAATTAAAAAGCATTTATTAACGGGTATTTCATGGATGATACCGCTGATTGTTGCCGCCGGGATCTGCATTGCCCTCGGTCAGGTCCTGGGCGGTACCAATGTCGCCGAGAAAGTCGGCACCATTCCGTGGATGTTGAATCAAATCGGCGGTTGGGGGATGGGGCTCATCGTCCCGCTCATCTGCGCGGCGATTGCATATTCAATCGCCGACAGACCCGGTTTTGCCCCAGGTCTGATAGTTGGGTTTGTCTGCGGGCAAATCCACACCGGTTTCATCGGCGGGATGCTGGGCGGTTTCCTGGTAGGTTATACGGTGCTGCTGTTAAAGCATTACGTTCGATTGCCAAAATCGATGCAAGGGCTGATGCCCATTATGGTGTTGCCGGTATTAAGCACCATTATCAGCGGTCTGTTGATGATGACCCTGATAGGCAAGCCGATTGCCTGGCTGCAGGAGGCCTTGATTCATCTGTTGGAGTCGATGCAGGGCGGTTCACGATTCCTGTTGGGGGCCATTCTTGGCGCGATGGCCACCTTTGATTTTGGCGGGCCGGTGAATAAAACCATGTCGTTATTCGCCGATGGCTTGCTGGTGAGCGGGGTCTATGGGCCGGAGGCGGTCAAGTTTGTCGGCTCCATGATCCCGCCGTTCGGTATTACGTTGTCCTTCCTTCTGACCCGCCATAAATATACCCGTGCCGAAAGTGAAGCGTTAAAGGCCGCCTTCCCGATGGGTATTTGCATGATCACCGAAGGGGTGATCCCTATCGCGGCCCGCGATCTGCTGCGGGTGGTGGGATCCTGCGTCGTGGCTTCAGCGGTGGCAGGCGGCTTGATTATGACCTGGGGCGTGGAAAGCCCGGTGCCACATGGCGGTATGTTTGTGGTGCCGCTATTCACCCATCCACTGCTGTTTTGTCTGGCGCTGGCGATTGGGACGGTTATCTGCGGCGTGATGTTGTCGCTATGGAAAAAACCGGTCACGGGGCGTGATGAAGAGTTTGATGAACTGAGCGACCAAAAAGTCGCCGATGATGAAATCACCTTTACCCTTGAGTAAACGGAGGCCCTATGTTTGCCGATATGAAGCAGATGGTTGAGAAAGCCTGGCGTGAACAGTATGCCCTGCTGGCGATTAACTGTATGAATCTGGAGAGTGCCCGCGCCGCGGTACGCGTGGCGGAAAAATACCGCGCGCCGATTATTCTCAATCTCTATCAGGGCCATCTGGCGCATTTCCCTCCAGCGACGGCGATGGCGGTGGTCAGGACCCTTGCCGAAGAGGCCAGCGTTCCCGTGACCTTGAGTCTCGATCATGGGAAAGAACCGGTGAAGATCCGTCAGGCTTTTCGCGCTGGATTCAGCGGGTTGATGATTGATGCTTCTGCATTTCCACTTGCGGAAAATATCCGCCAGACCCGCGAAGTCACCACTCTGGCTGCCAGCATCGGGCTGTGTGTTGAAGGGGAATTGGGGCATCTGGCGGATGCTCCGCGCTATGACTCTGCGACGAACGCCGACCTGATGACGCAACCTGAGGACGTCGCCCCGTTTATCGAGCAAACCGGTATCGACTTACTGGCGGTCTCCGTCGGCACGGCCCACGGCATGTATGCGCCTGGGGTCACGCCCGCGCTGGACTTTGACCGTCTGGCGCAGGTGCAGCGAGCCTCTTCGGTGCCCTTGGCCCTGCACGGCGGCAGCGGCACGCCATTTGATCAGCTTGCCTGCTGCCCGGCATTTGGCGTGGCGAAGATTAATGTCGGCGCGGCGGTGTTTGAGGCAGGTAAAGCCGCACTACTCCATACCCTTTGCCATGACAGCTCTATTGAACTGGCCGATGCCATGGCGGTGATGGAACACGCCAGCGCTGAAGCTATCGTCCCTTACTTACAAGCATCCGGCGCGATAAACCGCGCCTGATTCACTTATCAGTCACGCCCTCTATGCCAGCGCATATTCGCCCTGGCAGGGCGAACTACACCCTGAAACTGGAGAAGACCATGTTAGTTTCCATGCAAGAAATACTTAAACCGACTCGTGAACACGGCTTTGCTATCGGCGCATTTAACGTTGCGGACAGCTGCTTTATTCGCGCCGTCGTGGAAGAGGCGGAAGCGACAAATACTCCCGCCATCATTTCAATTCACCCCAGCGAGCACGACTTTGTCGGCGATTCCTTTTTTAGCTACGTGCGGGATATCACCCAGCGTAGCCGGGTGCCGTTTACATTACATCTCGATCATGGCGCCTCGGTGGAGCATGTTCTGCGTGCGATCCAGTGCGGTTTTACCTCGGTGATGATCGATGGGTCGCTGCTGCCCTATGAAGAAAACGTCGCTCTAACTCGGGAAGTGGTCAGGCTGGCGCATGCGGTTGGCGTCTCTGTCGAAGGTGAACTGGGGACCATCGGCCAAACGGGAACGTCTGTAGAGGGCGGAGTGTCGAAAGTGACTTATACCGACCCGGCGCAGGCGCAGGATTTTGTCACGCGTACCGGCGTCGACACGCTGGCGGTGGCGATTGGTACCGCGCACGGCATCTATCCAAAAGGGATGCAGCCTGAACTGCAGATGCACATCCTGCGCGATATTGCCGGACGAGTGTCGATTCCGCTGGTGTTGCACGGCGGCTCCGCCAATCCGGATGCGGAAATTGCCGAGGCGGTCACGCTCGGAGTCGGGAAAATCAATATCTCCAGCGATATGAAACACGCCTACTTCCTGAAAGTACGTGAAATTTTAAGTAAAGAGAGCTGGTGGGATCCGAATGTGATTTATCCGGAACCGATTAATGCCGCACGTGAAGTTATTCGCCACAAAATGAAGTTGTTTGGTTCCACCGGCAAAGCAAGCTTGTATTGACCCAGTCGGAAGGCGGGTACGCCCGCCTTCCAATCGGCAGGAGGCAAAGATGAATTACCTCGGACTGGATGTCGGTGGGACGAAAATCGCCGCCGTCGTGATGGATGAGCAGGGACGGGAGCGGGGGCGTTACCGCCGCGCAACACGGAAAGAAAACCGTCAGGCATTTATATCGTGCATCGTGGATTTCGTTGCCGATATTCGCGCGCGGACGGGAACGCCGATGGCTATTGGCATCGCGTTGCCGGGTAGCGTTTCGCCACAGCATGGCGCCATTCGTAACGCCAACATTCAGGTAATTAACGGCTATCGTTTACAGGATGCGCTTGAACAGGCGCTCGGTCAGCCGGTGGTGTTAGCCAACGATGGCAATTGTTTCGCCTTATCAGAAGCATGCGATGGCGCCGGAGAAGGGTTTTCATCGGTTTTCGGCATGACGTTAGGGACCGGCTGCGGAGGTGGTATTACCCTGGAGCGGCAGCCTTTCGTCGGCGCCTCAGGTATTGCCGCAGAGTGCGGGCATATCGCCTTGCCTGGCTATTCTCCTGAGGAGGATGGGCCGCCGACACGTTGTTATTGCGGCAGATTTAACTGTGTGGAGTCTTTTATTTCCGCAACGGGGCTACGTGAACGCTATCGACTGCTCAGCGGAGAGCGTTTGTCGAGCGAGCAGATTCTCGCCCGCGCGCAGGCGGGAGAATCCGCCGCTTGCCATCAGATCCATCGCTTTCGTCAACAGTTGGCGCGGACGCTGGCGACTATTGTCAATATCATCGATCCCGGCGTGATTGTGTTGGGCGGCGGTTTATCCAACGCGCCGCAGCTGGTAGCGGATTTACCATCGGCGGTCGCCCCGTTGGTCTTCACCGACCATTTTTCTACCCCTATCATTTCTGCGCGGCATGGCGACAGTAGCGGTATGCGCGGCGCTGCCTGGCTTGCCGTGCGAAGCGGAGTTAAACCATGAAACGTTCCCAGATTAACTATGCGATAGATAAAGCGCTGGCGATGGCCGAAACTTTTCGCATCAGCCTGCCGGAATTTGCCCACTTTACGGCATCAATCTGGCCGCAGAAGCGGCATGAAGGTTGGCATGAAGTCCAGGATCTACAGCTTGGATGGGATGTGACGGATTTCGCCAGCGGTTGCTTTCGCGAAACGGGCCTTACGCTGTTGACGTTACGCAACGGTTCCTTATCCGACCCGCGTTATACCAAACCCTACGCGGAAAAAATGTTGCAGATTCAGCAAGATCAGCAAACCCCCTGGCATTTCCATTACCACAAAATGGAGGACATCATTAACCGCGGCGGCGGCGACCTCTGCATGCAACTGGCCTGGGCGACGCAGGACGAACAGTTAGACCAACAGCGCCATGTTAGCGTGATGATCGATGGCTGCCAGCGTACGCTGAAACCCGCTGAGACGCTGGTGCTGCATCCGGGGCAGAGCGTCTGTCTACCGGTGGGCCTCTATCATCGCTTTTGGGCCGAAAAAGGGATAGTGATGGGTTGGGAGATTTCAATGGTTAATGACGACCATACGGATAATCGTTTTCTCGAAGCGGGCGGGCGCTTTCCCTCCATTGAGGAAGATGAACCTGCAAGATGGCTGCTGTGCAGTGAATACCGGCAGTGACGTTGAGAGCCATCCCACAGACCGATTTGCCCTCCGGTGGTAGCGTAATCTGCCGCTGAGAGGAGCCCGTAATGGACTTAGAAAATATCTTTCGTGACGTGAAGTTGAGTAAAACCGAACTGACCGTGCTGCGTTTTATTCAGAATGACCCGCAGCTGTGTATCCGCGAAGGGATCCGCACCGTTGCGGAGCGCTGCTACAGTAATCCTTCTTCGCTGGTGCGGCTGGCGAAGAAGCTTAAGTTCAGCGGCTGGCTGGAGCTGGTCTATTTCATCAAGTTCAATATCACCATGCCAAAACTCGATGTCACCAACGATATTGATTATATGAGCATTCAGCCAGCGGAGGCGCTGACGCCGCTGCTGGCAGGCCTTGAGCAGCAGCGTATTTTGATCCACGGCAGCGGCTTTTCGCAGCTGATCGCCCAGTATATTTATAATAAGTTTCTCGTTACCGGCGTGAACGCCAGCCTGGCGCTGTGGCCCGATTACGAAATCCTTGAGCAAAAAAACGCTGCCCGCTTTGATTCTATCTGGATCATTTCGAAATCCGGACGCAGCAGTTCGGCGTTAAATTGGGTTAAGGCGCTGGAAGGTAAGGAGATAAACCTGGTTTGCTTTACCGGCGATTATCAAAGCCCGCTGGCGCAGGCCGCGAATACGGCGTTTATTATTCACGACCCGCAGAAGTTTGACGATGATATTTACTGGAGCAACCCGTTTTTTGGCTACTGCATATTGGGCTTTGAGCGGTTGTTAAAAATGTGGTTTACCAGCGTACGTAGCAATAGGTAGCCCCGCTAAGCGTAGCGCGAGCGGGGGATAGTTCCCGGATAGCGGCTGTCGCCTTATCCGGGCTACTCAATCGGGTGGGCTGTAGCCCCGCTAAGCGTAGCGCGAGCGGGGGAGTTCCCGGATAGCGGCTGGCGCCTTATCCGGGCTACTCAATCGAGCGGGCTGTAGCCCCGCTAAGCGTAGCGCGAGCGGGGTATAGTTCCCGGATAGCGGCTGGCGCCTTATCCGGGCTACTCAATCTAGCGTGAACTCGTTACCGCCACCCGGCGAACTGTTCATCGTCGAGATAGGCCGCAACCAGCCTCTTCGCCAGCGAATATGAACCGACCAGCGGATGAGCCATTAACGCCTGCACCGCCAGCGATTTGTCCTGCTGCAGAATCGCCGCCACCGCCAGCCGTTCATACTCCTTCACGCTGGCAATCATATTTTTCTGCGCCGTCGGTACCTTAACCGGCGTCACTGGCTTAAGACCCTCTTTGCTCAGATCGCAGCTGATTTCAATTACATCGTCGGGACGTAAAAAATCGAGCGTGTCGTTATTCTGTATCGACACCACAATGCGTTTGGTGGTGGTGCTGTTGACCGCCTCCAGAATATCCAGCGCCACCCCGGCGTAGCCGCCGGTATCCGGCTCTTCGATAAACTGCCGCAACGTTAACGGCTCGCGGGTATGGAATTTTTCCTGCTGCGACTCGTTCTGCATATAGCTGTTTTCGCGGCGCAGGTAGTGCTTCATCCAGATGGTAAAGGCCGCCTGCGGATCCGCTTTAACATCCACGCCGCTTAGCTCCTGACGCATATCGTGGTTGATACGGGCAATCTGCTCGCCGCGGGTCTCCGGCGCCTGTTGAATCGCTCGTAGCGCCACTTCGCGATAGTAGTAGTAATAGAGATACTCGTTGAGCAACTGGTTATCGCACAGTTTGACCAGCTCCGGCGAGAAGTACTGCATCGCCGTTTTGCGATACAAATCCGGGTTGGCGACCAACTGGGCGGTAACATCTTCCCCGCGCACGGTGAAATGCGTAAACCAGGAAAAGTGGTTTAAGCCGTAGCATTCCACGCTCAGGTCGTGCGGGTCGCAGCTGAGGATCTCCGGCAGCTCGCGGATGAGCTCCGACGGCGCATCGCAAATCCCGTACACCCGGCGTTTGAAACCGGATTTGATAATCGCCTCGGTAACCAGCCCGGACGGATTGGTAAAGTTAAACAGGATCGCGTCTTTGTCGGCGTGTTCCTCGATCAACTGACAGTAGCGCAGGATCGCCGGGATCGAGCGCATCGCCATGGCAAAACCGCCCGCGCCGGTGGTCTCCTGGCCCAGCGTGTTATGCTCCAGCGCAATCCGCTCGTCGCGGATGCGGCTCTCATCGCCGCCGACGCGCAGCGTGGTAATCACGTAATGGGTACCCTGCAGCGCGGCAATCGGATCGCTGGTGGTAGTAAAATGAATATCCGGGCGAATGGTATTAAATACATAGCGGGCGATTTCACCAAATAGCGATAAATTCTCCGCTGAGCTATCCTGAAATACCACTTCCGTTAAACCAATGCGGTGCGCGTTATAAGCCAGCGACTTCGCCAGAAATGCAGAGCGTACGCCGCCCCCGCCTAATACGGTTAATTTCATATATTACTCCCAATTAATTATCTGCTAGCCAGCTATCAACCCGGGAACGGACTTGCCCGACTTTGACGCCATAAATAACCTGAACTTCATTACGATTGCGTACTACGCCATTTGCGCCGGTGCTTTTTAATATTTCATCATCAACTAATGCCATATTATGGACGGCCACCCGCAGGCGCGTGAAACAGTTATCAACGGAGATAATATTGGCTTTACCGCCTAAACCATTAATAATTTCATCTGTCATCGACTGCGGGCCGCTGACTTTTTTACGGTAGTCCGCCTTACTGTATAACTTGACGTTATCGTCATCCTCGCGGCCCGGCGTTTTCAGATTTAACTTCATGACCAGCGTGCGGAATATCGCGTAATAAACGATAAATTGACCAATACCGATCAGCACGTACCCAGGCCAGCGGGTTAACGACACCGGCAGCGGCAGGTTGTAGATCAGAAATTCAATCAGGCCGGAGGCGCCCCACGGTCGCACGGTGAAGATGTCGCAAATTGCCTGTGAAGCGGCGGTTAAGGTCGCATGGATCACCCACAGCAGCGGCGAGACAAATAAGAAGGTGAACTCAATGGGTTCGGTGATGCCGGTTAGCATCGAGGTGATAATCGCCGGCAGCAGAATCGCCTTCGCCATCGCTTTCTTCTCCGGCTTCGCGGTGTGATAAAACGCCAGCGATGCGCCCGCCAGGCCAAAGATGGTGGTCATCCCCTGTTGCGAGAAACGCAACGCGTCGTTCATCACCGGGGTCAGGTCTGGATGGCGCATATAGGCGAGGAAAATCGCCTGGGTGCCGGAGACCACCTGGCCATCGACATTCAGCGTGCCGCCGATTTGCGTGAGCTGGAAAGGCGACCACACGAAATGGTGCAAGCCGGTGGGAATAAGGAATTTTTCAAAGAAGCCGTAGACAAACACTCCCGCGACGCCGGCGTTCTTCATAAACCCGGTCAGCGCGCTAATGCCGTGGGTCATAAACGGCCAAATCCAGGTAAAAGCAATGGCGTAGCAGATAATGACTGGCGTCATCGCGACCAGCGTCAGCTTCGCCCCGCCATACATCGATAGCGCGCCGGGCAGCTCAATATTGGAGACTTTATTATGTACCCAGGCAATGGTGCAGCCAAGGATGATTCCGAGGAATACCCCCATATCGACGACCACAAAGCCTAATAGCTGCGTTTGCCCGGTGCCGTAATATTCGCCGTTAATTTTTTCCGCCACCGCATGCGTATGTTCCAGCCATGAATGGTTGGCGCCGAGAAACATGATAAAACACATCACCGAGACAAGCGCGACTTCCGTTTTTTTATCTTTTGCCAGGCCGTAACTTATTCCCACGCAAAACAATAATCCGAGGTTACCGAATAATGGCCAGAAGGTATCGCCAAGCAGTTGCCCTAATTGATGAAGGAAACTGGTTTCAGCAATAAGAGTTGGGTTAGTTAAGACGGAACTGAGAGCCAGAATTAATCCAATGACCGGCAAGAACAATACTGCGCCGATCATGGCCCTGGAGAATTTTTGCATATTCTCCAGAATACGTTGACGTATTACAGACATGGTTGTTCCTTTTATTTTTGTAGGTACAGGGGATCATTATTTTTATCAACTTCCAGTATTTTGGTTATAGCAATTCTGATATTTGAAAGGAACCTGTTGCGGGAAATAGGTACAAATAGCCGCTCATTGCGCACAGGTTTCAGCTCCCTCTCCCTGAAAGGGAGAGGGAGCTGTCAGAGCTGAGTTTTGCGGGGAGAGGGCAGGGTGAGGATGACTTTACTGCGGCGCGGCGGGCGCGTTGCTAACCTCGCCGTTGCGCATCACCTGCGCCGCCTGCTGCTTATCCATATTGGCGGCGCTGAGCTGGCCGTTGACGCTCGGTTTCAGCGGCGCATTGGCCTGCATGCTACCGTTCGCGGTTAGCTGGAAGTTGCCGTCGCCGCTAATCGGCAGCGCAGGCCAGCCCCAGGCCTGCAGAATATTCAGCGGCACGCCGCGGCCGTTCAAGCTCAGATTAACCTGGCGTTGCGGCAATTGTGACACCGCGGCGGTCGCCTGCAGAATGCCGCGCTCGGTAAAAGCGCTCAGCTCGCTGATGTTGACCGTCGAAGCGTTCGCGCTCAGCTTCAGCGACGGGCGGCGTACGTCGATGCGGTTGAAGGTCGCGGCGGCGGCATTGAGGTTGGCGCTACCGTTCCACACGCCCCACTGGCCATCTTTCACCAGCTGTAGTTCATCGCCGTAACCGTCCAGCGCGGTGATCTGCCACGGGAAGGCCGGGTCGATATCGATAATCAGATTTCGGCTGGCGCTGAATTTCTTCAACGTCAGGCTTTGCAGCCAGCTCGGCATCGGCTCCATCCACAGCTGTTTCCAGTTGGACGGCAGCGTATATTCCAGCCCGGCGAAGACGGCATCGTCGAGCACCAGCGCATTACCGGCGCGCAGCCAGTTGCCGGAGGTACGCACCATGCCGCCCTCCCAGCGGGAGCTGAACTGGCGCAGCGCAATGCCCTGCGGCGAGAATTCGGCATTGACGATGGGATCGAGGAAATTCAACGAACCGTAGATAAACTCGCTGGCGTTCATCGATAGCGTCCCGTCGTCGCTCTGCCAGCCGTTATGGCTCAAAGTCAGATTGCGCAAGTTGAGGTCGAGGTCGGTCACCGCCCAGCCTGGCCCCTGCAAACGAGCATCGGTCACATCCAGCCGGCCAATCTGCAGCGACGGCACCGAGGTGAGCGGCGCAAGGAACTCATTCAGCGGTTTGGTGCTCTGTAGCCGAATTTCATTCAGGCGCAGGTTATCAACCAGCCAGCTACCGTCGGCGCGGCGTTTGGCGTTGCCGGTCAGCGTGCCGCGCGCGATATCGGCGCCAAGGGTGTTCAGAGTCACCTCGCCGTTATCAATTGCCCCCTGGATCAGGACGTTGCTGGCTTCGACGCCGTTAATATTCATCGAGCCCGCGCTCATCTGAATTTGCGCTTTTCTGCCCAGCACGTCGCCCGCTTCCGGCTGCCACGGCATCACGCCGCCGGTCACCCGCTGCGCGCTCAGGTTCCACTCGCTGTCCGGGCTGTTAAAGGCCATATCGCGTAGCTGCAGGCGGTCGGCGGCAAACGGCATCGAGGCGGAAGCCGGAGAGAGATTCAGCGTGCCGTCGCTGAGGACGATTTCATCGGCGTGCAGCGGGTCGCTGAACTGGCGGGTGCTAAAACCGATATCCACCGTTCTGGCGACCAGCGTCGGCGGCTTGCCGTCGCGGCCAAAGGTGACATTTTGCAACTGCAGATGCAGTGGGGAAGAGAAGTCATGCGCCATCTTATCGAAGGCGATTTTCCAGCCGGTGCTTTCGCTTAACCAACTGCTCGCCTGGCGCGCCCCCCAGCGGGTTTGCAGCGCAAAGTAAGCGGCGACGATAACGACCAGCAGGGCGATCAGCAGCCAGAGAATCAGCTTTCCAAGAAATTTCATGATCTTCCATCCTGATAAGTACACATCACCGTGTTATGCACGATTTATGCGCAATCCTCAAGGCAGGAATAGTGAAATGAGATGAAGTGAGGTGAAGAGATGTTACAGCCGCCGCGCTCCCTGGTCGCCGTGGCGATACCGGGGAGCGCAACTTCAATGCGTTAGTTCTTCTCAGGTGGGAAGATTAAATTCAGAACAATCGCCGTGATACCGCCAGCGGCAATACCGGAGGAGAGCAGGTTTTTCAGCCAGTCCGGCGCGAACTGCAGGATCAGCGGCTGCTGCGATACGCCGAGACCCACCGCCAGAGAGAGGGCGATAATCAGAATGGCGCGGCGATTCAGCGGCTCGCGGGAGACGATGCGCACGCCGGATGCGGCAATGGTACCGAACATCACCAGCGTCGCGCCGCCAAGTACCGGCTCAGGAATATGCTGTACAAAGCCGCTTACCGCCGGGAACAGGCCGAGCACAATCAGCATCAGCGCCACCACAAAGCCCACATAGCGGCTGGCGACGCCGGTCAGCTGGATCACGCCGTTGTTCTGGCCGAAGCAGGAGTTCGGGAAGGTATTGAAAACGGCGGAAACAAATGAGTTCAGGCCGTTCGCCAGTACGCCGCCTTTCAGGCGTTTCATATACAGCGGGCCGGAGACCGGTTGTTCAGAGACGTCGGAGGTGGCGGTGATATCGCCGATCGTTTCCAGCGAGGTGATCATAAAGACCAGCATCAGCGGCAGCAGCAGGCTCCAGTCGATGCCCAGGCCGTAATAGAGCGGCGTAGGGATAGTGATCAGGCTGCTGTTGGTAGGCGCGGTGTTAGCCGGCAGCATATCGAGGAACCACGCCGCCAGATAACCGGCAGCCATCGCGATGACCAGCGAGGCGATGCGCAGGTACGGGTTGCGCTGGCGGTTGAGGATAATGATCAGCGCCAGCACGATGCCCGCCAGCAGCAGGTTTTTCGGCGCGCCGAAGGTGTGGTCGGCCATCGCCGCATAGCCGCCGCCGATAGAAGTCAGGCCAACCTGAATCAGCGACAGGCCGATAATCATCACCACCACGCCGGAGACCAGCGGCGTAATAATGCGGCGCGCCAGATGCAGAACCCGCGAGAGGACCATTTCGGTGCAGCTCGCCAGCATCAGGGTGCCGAACAGCGCGGCCATCATCGTCGGCACGTCGGCGCCGCCGGTTTTCAGCGCGGTGCCGCCCATAATCAGCGGGGCGACGAAGTTGAAGCTGGTGCCCTGGATGGAGAGCAGGCCGGAGCCTACTGGTCCCCAGGCTTTAATCTGGATAATGGATGCCACGCCGGAGGCGAACAGCGACATGCTGATGATGTGTTGCGTATCTTCGGCCGGAAGGCCGAGCGCCTGACAGATAAGCAGCGCCGGGGTGATGACCGCGACAAACATCGCCAGCAGGTGCTGGAATGCGGCAAACAGCGTTTGCGGAAGCGGCGGACGGTCTTCGAGGCGATAGATTAATTCGCTGGCTGGTTTATGCGCAACCGGTTGCGCATTTTCTGACTCTGCGGTCGTAACGGACATCACAAACAATCCCAAGGTGGCAAAGCGGGAATTTTATCGGACTGTAGACCAAAAGCAAACGTTTGCCACGATTTGGCGCGAAAAATATCCTCACTGAATAGATGTAACAAATTAATTAACATTTTGTATGCTTGATCGCATCAACGCTAATACAAAATATCTTTTTCTGTCATTTTTTGCGCACTTCTGCTTAAAATCGCTCTCCGACTCCTCAAGATGAGAAGTAATCGACACCAGGAATACCGTCGCGTGTGAATGAATCATGCGCCCATAAGGAGCTCTTTTTTATGTTGCATCTCGATACCTTATCGACGCTCGTTGCCGCAACCATGGTGTTGCTTTTAGGGCGAAAGCTCGTTCAGAACGTCCCATTCCTCAAAAAATATACCATTCCTGAACCCGTCGCCGGCGGCCTGCTGGTGGCGCTGGCGCTGCTGGTTTTGAAAAAAAGCATGGATATCGAAATTGATTTCGATATGAGCCTGAAGGACCCGCTGATGCTGGCATTCTTCGCCACTATCGGCCTTAACGCTAACCTTGCCAGCCTACGGGCGGGCGGCAAAGTGCTTGGCACTTTCCTGATTGTGGTGGTAGGCCTGCTGCTGCTGCAGAACGCGCTCGGTATCGGCATGGCGAAGCTGCTGGGGCTGGATCCGCTGATGGGCCTGCTGGCCGGTTCTATTACGCTTTCCGGCGGTCACGGCACCGGGGCGGCGTGGAGTAAATTGTTCGTTGAGCGTTACGGATTTGCCAACGCCACCGAGGTCGCCATGGCTTGCGCAACCTTCGGCCTGGTGCTCGGCGGCCTGATCGGCGGGCCGGTGGCGCGTTATCTGGTGAAGCACTCTTCCTCGCCGGACGGTACGCCGGACGACCAGCTGGCGCCGACGGCGTTTGAGAAGCCGGATATGGGCCGCATGATCACCTCGCTGGTGCTGATTGAAAGTATTGCGTTAATCGCTATCTGCCTGACGGTAGGGAAGGTGGTTGCGCAACTGCTGGCAGGCACCGTGTTTGAATTGCCGACCTTCGTCTGCGTGCTGTTTATCGGCGTGATCCTCAGCAACGGCCTGGCGCTGGCTGGGCTGTATCGCGTGTTTGACCGCGCGGTATCGGTACTGGGCAACGTCAGCCTGTCGCTGTTCCTCGCGATGGCGCTGATGAGCCTCAAGCTGTGGGAACTGGCGTCGCTGGCGCTGCCGATGATTATTATTCTGGCGGTGCAGGCGGTGGCGATGGCGCTGTATGCGGTGTTTGTGACTTACCGGATGATGGGCAAGAACTATGATGCCGCCGTGCTGGCAGCCGGTCATTGCGGGTTCGGGCTTGGCGCGACGCCGACGGCGATTGCCAATATGCAGGCGATTACCGACCGTTTTGGCCCGTCGCATATGGCTTTCCTGGTGGTGCCGATGGTGGGGGCGTTCTTTATCGACATCGTCAACGCGCTGGTGATTAAGCTGTACCTGTTGCTGCCGATATTTGGCTGATAAAAAACCCGGAGGCGGTGCTGCGCACCTGTCCGGGCTACAAGATCGTGCTGTTTGGGATTTTGTAGCCCGGCTAAGGCGTTTACGCCGCAAGCCGGGAATACCTCCACAATCTTACGCTTCGTCGTGCTCTTCCCACGCTAACGCGCGTTTCACCGCTTTCTTCCAGCCGCTGTAACGATAGTTGCGCTCGGTGGTTTCAATACCCGGGCGGAATTCACGTTCAATCACCGCTTTCTCCTGCAGCTCGTCGAGGTTTTGCCAGAAGCCGACCGCCAGACCTGCCAGATAGGCGGCGCCCAGCGCCGTGACTTCACGCACTTCCGGGCGTTCCACGCGGGTGCCGAGAATATCGGACTGGAACTGCATCAGGAAGTTGTTGGCGACCGCGCCGCCGTCCACGCGCAGGGCGTGCAGACGAATACCGGAGTCGGCCTGCATCGCTTCCAGAACGTCACGCGTCTGATAGGCGATAGATTCCAGCGTGGCGCGGATAATATGGTTGGCGTTCACCCCGCGGGTCAGGCCGAAAATCGCGCCGCGGGCATACGGATCCCAGTACGGCGCGCCAAGACCGGTAAAGGCCGGCACCACATACACGCCGTTGGTGTCCTTCACCTTAGTGGCGAAGTATTCAGAATCGAAAGCATCGTTGATGAGTTTCATTTCATCACGCAGCCACTGAATCGACGCCCCGGCCATAAACACCGCGCCTTCCAGCGCGTAGTTCACTTCGCCGGTCGGGCCGCAGGCGATGGTGGTCAGCAGGCCGTGGGTTGAGGTCACCGCCTTTTCACCGGTGTTCATCAACATGAAGCAGCCGGTACCGTAGGTATTTTTCGCCATCCCTTCTTTCACGCACAGCTGGCCAAACAGCGCCGCCTGCTGGTCGCCGGCGATGCCGGAGATAGGAATACGGGTGCCGCCTTTGCCGCCGATGTTGGTCTGGCCGTACACTTCAGAAGACTTACGTACTTCCGGCAGCATGGCGCGCGGGATATCCAGCGCGTCGAGCATTTTGTCGTCCCAGTCCAGTTCATGGATGTTGAACAACATGGTACGCGAGGCGTTGGTGTAGTCGGTGACGTGCACGCGCCCCTGGGTCATTTTCCAGATAAGCCAGGTATCAACGGTACCGAACAGCAGCTCGCCGCGCTTGGCGCGCTCGCGGGCGCCTTCGACGTGGTCAAGGATCCACTTCACTTTGGTGCCGGAGAAGTACGGGTCCACCACCAGGCCGGTGGCTTTACGGATGTACTCTTCCATGCCGTCGCGCTTGAGCTGCTCGCAGATATCCGCGGTACGGCGACACTGCCAGACGATAGCGTTGTAAATAGGCTTGCCGGTCTCACGCTCCCATACGATGGCGGTTTCACGCTGGTTGGTGATGCCGATGGCGGCAATTTCGTCGGAGTTGATGTCGGCTTTCGCCAACACTTCGACCAGCGTAGAGCTCTGCGAGGCCCAAATCTCCATCGGGTCGTGCTCAACCCAGCCTGGCTTCGGATAAATTTGTTCGAATTCACGCTGTGATACGCTGACGATATTGGCGTCGTGATCCATCACGACGGCGCGGGAGCTGGTAGTGCCCTGGTCGAGCGCAACGATATATTTTTTCTCGGTCATAATTGGTGTCCCGTAGTCAGATTACAGCGAAGCTTTTTGTTGCGACGCGGAAGAAGCGGATTCTTTTTCTTCCTCGACGCAGGTGTCGCAAGGCAGATGGCGGCCGATAAATTTGCGGTAGCTGAATGCGCCCAGCGCCGCGCCGACCACCGGTGCGCACAGCGGCACCAGGAAATAAGGAATATCTTTGCCGCCGGTGAAGGCGACGTTGCCCCAGCCTGCCAGCCAGGCGAAGGCTTTCGGTCCGATATCACGCGCCGGGTTCATCGCGAAGCCGGTCAGCGGGCCCATGGAGGCGCCGATAACAGCAATCAGCAGGCCAATCAGCAGCGGCGCCAGCGGGCCGCGCGGCACGCCGTTGCCGTCGTCGGTCAGTGCTAAAATCACGCCCATCAGAATAGCGGTAATCACCATTTCTACCGCGAAGGCCTGCACAAAATTGATATGCGGGTTAGGGTAGGTCGAGAAGATACCGGCGAGCTCAAGGCTTTCCACGCTGCCGCGTACCATGTTGTGGGTGTGTTCGAAATCGAAGAAAAGATTGTAATAAAGCCCGTAAACTAATGCCGCAGCGCAAAAGGCGCCGGCGAATTGCGAAATAATAAAAGGAACAACTTTGCGCCCATCAAAGCAGGCGAATAACCATAAGGCGATGGTGACTGCCGGATTAAGGTGTGCACCGGATACGCCCGCGGTCAGGTAGATAGCCATAGCCACCCCCAGACCCCAGATGATGCTGATTTCCCACTGACCGAAGCTGGCTCCTGCGACTTTGAGCGCAGCTACGCACCCAACGCCGAAAAAGATCAACAACCCGGTACCGAGAAACTCTGCGATGCACTGGCCTTTTAATGTTGATGTCTGGCTCATAATCGGATCCTGAAGCGAAGTGATTATTGTAAGTATGTTGGTCGCGGACGACCACGGTGCCTTGTAGGCATAGTGTTAATTTATCGTTAACGAGCATAAACGAGAAATATCGAAATTTAAATTTGTGTCCCTCGTCAAGAAAATGAGCGTTTTCGCGCCATAAACGCGTGTTGCGGCACATTTACCCACCTTTTTCTGCGTATTTTGTTATCTCATTGATTAACAATCGCCAGAGAAGTTCGGGGCAATTGCCGCGAACGCACCAGGTAAAGACTGAAAAGTGTTGCAAACCGCAATCTGCGCGGGTTGTCGCTGGACAGGTGAGGCGGGGATTCATACAATCGACGACAACACCGCTATTGTGCGCTAATTCGTTAAGGCGGGACCGCGTATACGAAACACGAGTTTCTATCAACGCCTTGCAAGATCAGGAGAGGTATGACGATGTCATTAGAAGTGTTTGAGAAATTAGAATCAAAAGTTCAGCAGGCGATTGATACCATCACTCTGTTGCAGATGGAAATCGAAGAGCTGAAAGAAAAGAACACCACGCTGGCGCAGGAAGTGCAGAGCGCGCAGCACGGCCGTGAAGAGATGGAGCGTGAAAATAGCCAGCTGAGAGAACAACAGCAGGGCTGGCAGGATCGTCTGCAGGCGCTGCTGGGTCGCATGGAAGAAGTCTAATCGCTTCCCGCCCCTTCCCGCCCGGGAGGGGGTTTTCTCTATCCCCCGCTTTATATCTCCAGGTTATAGCCAATCTTTTTTTATTCTTTAATCATTGATTCGCTTTCTGGCAGGCTAAGTTCATCACAACACACATAAAGAGAGCGGTGCGATGAATAAGTGGGGCGTAGGGTTAACTCTGTTGCTGGCATCCGCCAGCGTGCTGGCAAAAGATTATCAGCTGTTGAACGTCTCGTACGATCCGACGCGCGAGCTGTACGAACAGTACAATAAAGCGTTTAGCGCGCACTGGAAGCAGGAAACCGGCGATAACGTGGTGATCCGTCAGTCGCACGGCGGCTCCGGCAAACAGGCGACGTCGGTTATCAACGGGATTGAAGCGGATGTCGTCACCCTGGCGCTGGCCTACGACGTAGACGCCATTGCCGAACGCGGTCGTATCGATAAAAACTGGCTGAAACGCCTGCCGGATAACTCCGCGCCGTATACCTCAACCATCGTGTTCCTCGTCCGTAAGGGCAACCCAAAACAGATCCATGACTGGAACGACCTGATTAAACCAGGCGTATCGGTCATCACCCCGAACCCGAAAAGCTCCGGCGGCGCCCGCTGGAACTATCTGGCGGCCTGGGGCTATGCCCTGCATCAGAATCACGGCGATCAGGCTAAAGCGCAGGAGTTCGTGAAGGCGCTGTATAAAAACGTGGAAGTGCTGGATTCCGGCGCGCGTGGTTCCACCAACACCTTCGTGGAACGCGGGATCGGCGACGTGCTGATTGCCTGGGAGAACGAAGCGCTGCTGGCGACGAAAGAGCTGGGCAAGGACAAGTTTGAAATCGTGACGCCGAGCGAGTCCATTCTGGCAGAGCCGACGGTTTCCGTCGTCGATAAAGTGGTGGATAAGAAAGGCACTCGTCAGGTGGCGGAAGCGTACCTGAAGTATCTCTACTCGCCGGAAGGCCAGGAGATTGCGGCGAAGAATTTCTATCGTCCGCGCGATCCTGATGTGGCGAAGAAATATGCCAACGAGTTCCCGAAATTGAAGCTGTTTACCATCGATCAGGAGTTCGGCGGCTGGACGAAAGCGCAGAAGGAGCACTTCTCCAACGGCGGTACCTTCGACCAGATTAGCCAGCGTTAATCCTCTTGTCCCTGCTGGCGCTACGCTTAGCAGGGCTACAATTCTGCGCCGTCTGGTAGCCCGGGTAAGGCGACAGCCGCTACCCGGGAGTCCCTGCTTGCGCTACGCTTAGCAGGGCTGCAGTTCTCTGGTAGCCCGGGTAAGGCGCCAGCCGCTACCCGGGATAACTCCTCGACCACCATCTGTTTTCATTTAGTCATCAAATTACGTTACTCTTCCGGTTCAGGCTTAACAGGGAACGATAATGAGAAGAGTAAGATACTTTTTGTGGGCGCTGCTGGTGGTTATTCTGGCGGCTTTGGCCGGCGGCTACTATTGGCTGCATTCCGGCAACCCGAACGCGTTACGTCATATTGTCCTGCAGCAGTGCGTACCCAATCAGCAGCAACATCAGAACCCGTCGCCGTGCGCGGAAGTGAACCTGAAAGGCGGCTACGTATTGTTTAAAGATCGCAACGGCCCGCTGCAATATCTGCTAATGCCGACCTACCGTATTAACGGTACCGAAAGTCCGCTGCTGTTGGATCCGCTAACGCCGAATTTCTTCTGGCAGGCCTGGCAGGGGCGCGAAATTATGAGCCAGCGCCGCGGCGCGCCAATTGATGATAACGCGGTATCGCTGGCGATTAACTCGCGCAGCGGGCGCACGCAAAACCACTTCCATATTCATATCTCCTGTCTGCGTCCCGATGTACGTGCGCAGTTAGATAATGATGCGGCGACGATTAGCAGCCGCTGGCTACCCTTGCCGGGCGGTCTGCAGGGCCATGAATACCTGGCGCGTCGGGTAACGGAAACCGAGCTGGCTCAGCGCAGCCCGTTCCTGATGCTGGCGGAAGAGG
This sequence comes from Klebsiella sp. 141251, assembly GCF_050600725.1. Classification (NCBI taxonomy): domain Bacteria; kingdom Pseudomonadati; phylum Pseudomonadota; class Gammaproteobacteria; order Enterobacterales; family Enterobacteriaceae; genus Klebsiella; species Klebsiella sp. 141251. The sequence continues at coordinate 332,234 of NZ_JAQIRG010000006.1, read as the reverse complement.
TACCGGAAGCGCGCGAACATATGGGGCGTTATGCGTTAGCGATGGCGCGGCAAAGCGACGGCTCGCTGGTGCTGTTGGCGACAGAGCGTAACCTGCTGACTCTCAACCGTGCTTCGGCGGAAGAAATTCAGGATCATAGCTGCGCAATTCTTAACGCAAACCACTAGTTCTGGCGTTTACCTGTCTTTCCTGTCGTCGTATTCTTGCTGAAAAAAACGACAGGAGACAGGCATGTCGCTCTGGCTAACCCACCCGCTGTTCCTCCCTTCGCTGATCGTCGGCATCACCATTGTGCTCTGGGCGACTTCGCTGTTACCGGAATTTATCACCGCGCTGCTGTTCTTCGCGGCGGCGATGATGACCAAAATCGCTCCGCCGGAGGTGATCTTCGGCGGTTTTGCTTCCTCGGCGTTCTGGCTGGTGTTCAGCGGCTTTGTGTTGGGGATCGCCATTCGAAAAACCGGACTGGCGGATAGAGCGGCGCAGGCGCTATCGGCGCGGCTCACCGACTCCTGGCCGCGGATGGTCGGCAGCGTGGTATTACTGAGTTATGCGTTGGCGTTCGTGATGCCATCAAATATGGGGCGCATCGCGCTGTTAATGCCGATCGTGGCGGCGATGGCCCGGCGCGCGGGGATAGCCGACGGCACGCGCGGCTGGTACGGCCTGGCGCTGGCGGTGGGCTTTGGCACCTTCCAGCTATCTGCGACCATTTTGCCCGCTAACGTGCCGAATCTGGTGATGAGCGGCGCGGCGGAAGGCTCTTACGGGATCCATCTGAATTACGTTCCCTATTTACTGCTGCATACGCCGGTACTTGGCTGGCTGAAAGGGGCGGTGCTGGTGGCGCTGATCTGCTGGCTGTTTCCCGGCAAACCGCATTCGCCGCGCGAGCTGGCGCCGCTGGCGCCTATGAGCCGCGACGAAAAGCGTCTGGCGTGGCTGCTGGCGGTGGTGTTGACGTTATGGGTGACAGAGAGCTGGCACGGCGTCGGCCCGGCGTGGACCGGCCTGGCGGCGGCGGTGGTCACGCTGCTGCCGCGAGTGGGATTTATCAGCGGCGAGGAGTTCGCCAGCGGGGTGAATATGCGCACCTGCATTTATGTTGCCGGCATTTTGGGACTGGCGATTACCGTGACCCAAACCGGGATTGGCGGCGCGGTGGGTAACGCGCTGCTGCAGGTGATGCCGCTGGATAAAGATAATCCGTTCACCAGCTTCCTGGCGCTGACCGGCATTACCAGCGCGCTGAACTTTATTATGACCGCCAACGGCGTCCCGGCGCTGTATACGACTTTTGCGCAGAGCTTTGCCGACGCGACCGGCTTTCCGCTGCTGAGCGTGATTATGATTCAGGTGCTGGGTTATTCCACGCCGCTGCTGCCGTACCAGGCGTCGCCGATCGTGGTGGCGATGGGATTAGGTAAAGTCCCGGCGAGAGCGGGGATGTTGCTATGTCTGGCGCTGGCGGCGGTGAGCTATTTGATTTTGCTGCCGCTGGATTACGCGTGGTATCAGCTATTAGGGAAATTGTAGCGATAATATAAAACCCGGCTCGCGCTGCGCTAAGCCGGGTTTTCATTTGGCGAATTTTTCAGCAACCCCGGCGGCGTTTCACCACCGGGAAAGCGAATTACGCTTTTTTCGCCGCTTCTGCAGCTTTAACGATCACCGCGAAAGCGTCTGCTTTCAGGGATGCGCCGCCAACCAGCGCGCCGTCGATGTCCGGCTGGGTGAACAGCTCTGCGGCGTTGCCGGCGTTAACGGAACCGCCGTACTGGATGATGACCTGCTCAGCGATTTTAGCGTCAGCTTTAGCAATGTGGTCACGGATGAATTTGTGTACCGCCTGAGCCTGCGCTGGGGTAGCGGATTTACCGGTACCGATAGCCCATACTGGTTCGTACGCGATAACCACGCCTTCAAAAGCGGCTGCGCCCTGAGTTTTCAGAACCGCGTCGATCTGACGCGCGCAAACTTCTTCAGTTTTGCCCGCTTCGTTTTCCGCTTCGGTTTCACCGATGCACAGAACCGGCGTCAGGCCCTGCTCTTTCAGTACAGCGAATTTCTTCGCGATCAGTTCGTCAGATTCTTTGTGGTAGGTACGGCGTTCGGAGTGGCCGATGATGATGTACTGCGCGCCGATATCTTTCAGCATTTCGGCGGAGGTTTCACCGGTGAATGCGCCGGACAGGTTCACGTCAACGTTCTGCGCGCCCAGGTGAATGTGGCTGCCTTCTGCCGCACGCTTAGCCAGGTCGAGATACATTTCCGGCGGCGCGATTGCCACTGCACAGCCGCTTACGCCGGCCAGTTCAGTACGCAGGTTAGCAACCAGTTCGTTTACCATGTGGCGGCTGCCGTTCAGTTTCCAGTTACCCATCACTAAAGGATGTCGCATTTTAATTCTCCACGCTACTAAGCGAATTAAGGAATATAGCCGCCCCAGAGGGCAGCATGGTCTGTGAAACAGTATAGAGACTCGTCACTGGAAAGGCTTTGCTTTTTGTCATTTATTGTTGTCTTCCAGCGTTTCAGATAGCGCCAGCTTAATCGGTTCAATGGCGAAAGTTAGCCCCTTTTCCCCGTGATCTGCCACTACATAGCGCACCGCGCCTTCGGTTTCGGTGTAGTAGCGTTTGCCTTTGCCGGCGGTCAGCAGTTTTTGCAGCTTTTGCTGGCTCTGCAGTGGGCTTAGGGTCGGCACAAAGGCGCGAAGAATGGCGCTCATATATTCCTGCGCTTTCGCTTTCGCCGCTTTTTGCTCCGGCCCCTGAATCGGCAGCCAGGTTATCTGCATTGATTTAATCTTCAGCGTGCCGCGCTCCAGCGCGGTAGAGGCATACAGATTCTCGTTAATCTTGGTGGCGGCGCGGGTCAGGTTGGCTTTATCGCGGCTGGAGGCGATAGAACGAAACTCGTTAAGCGGCAGTTTCGGATTATCGGCATTAAATTTCTCGCGGAACTCGCTGATGCTGACATCAAAAATCGGCGCGCTGGGTAAAAGATAGGGGGCGGTGGCGGCGGATTCCGTTTCTGCGGACAACGCCATCGGGCCGACAGATAACGCTGTCAGCCCAATCAAACTTAAGATTGCCCACTTCTTCATGCCCATCTTTCCTTTTTTTGCCTGCCGACGATTAAAACGGGAACCGTCACGCTTGTCAAAAAGTGACGCCTTCAGGGTAAACTACGCGAATGATGATGATAAGGAATAAAACATGACCCTACAGCAGTGGTTATTCTCAATTAAAGGCCGTATTGGCCGCCGGGATTTCTGGATTTGGATCGTTATCTGGGTGTTGACCATGAGCGCGCTGTTTACTCTCGCGGGCAGCAATTTGCTGAGTTTGCAGACCGCGGCGTTTATTCTCGTCTGCCTGCTCTGGCCGACGGCGGCGGTAGTGGTGAAGCGTCTGCACGATCGCGGGAGATCCGGCCTCTGGGCGCTGCTGATGATTCTGGCGTGGATGCTGCTGGCGGGCAACTGGGCGATGTTGCCGCAGGTTTGGCAGTGGGGCGTCGGGCGCTTTGTACCGACGCTGATTATCGTCATGATGTTGATCGACCTGGGCGCGTTCGTCGGCACCCAGGGCGAAAATAAGTTTGGCAAAGAGACGCAGGATGTCCGCTGGAAAGCGGTCGTCTGATTACCAGTAGTGCTCTGCCGTCATATGGCCCGGTCGGCGACGCAGATGTTTGGTCATCTGCCGGGTCTCTTTCAGCAACTGCTGGGTATCACGCACCATCTGCGGGTTGCCGCACAGCATCACGTGGCTGGTATCGGCGGTCATCGGCAGGCCGACCGCCTCTTCCAGCGCGCCGGTTTCAATCAGGAACGGCACCCGGCCCGTCAGCGAACCTTCCGCTGTCTCGCGGCTGACCACGGTCTGGATACGTAATTTGCCGGCATAGCGCTGCTCCAGCTCGCGCATTTGCGGTAAATAGCTGAGGTCGGCGGCATAGCGCGCCGCATGCACCAGCACCAGGTTCTTGAAGCGATCCAGGTCTTTCCCTTCTTCCAGAATCGACAGATAGGGGCCGATCGCCGTACCGGTGGCGAGCATCCACAACGTGTTGCAGTCCGGCACCTCTTCCAGCACGAAGAAACCGGCGGCTTCGCTGACAATCTGAACGTCGTCGCCGGGTTTCAGCGCGGCCAGTCGCGGGCTGAGTTTACCCTCCGGAACGGTGACCAGGTAGAACTCAAGATCGGGATTGCTGGGGGCGTTGACGTAGGAGTAGGCGCGCTGCACGCGATCGCCGTCAACATCCAGACCCAGTTTAGCAAACTGCCCTGCGGTGAACGGCTCAACGGGCGCGTGAATGGTGAGGCTAAACAGTGCATCGGTCCAGTTTTGCACTTTTACAACTTTACCTGTAACCCAGTTTGCCATTGCGTCTCTCCTTTCAATCTCGTCAGTCTATCTTCACCGCGACGGGAGAAGATTTCCAGCCCGAAAAGGCTGGAAAGCTCGATTGATCAAATGTTTTACAGGATGTGTTGCTGGACGTCCGGGTCTTTTCGGTCGAGGTAATGAATCGACTGAATACGGCGGATAGTCCGCGATTTACCGCGGATCAGCAGCGTTTCAGTAGTCGCCATATTGCCCTTGCGGGTAATGCCGTCCAGTAGATCGCCTTTGGTAATCCCGGTGGCGGAGAAGATGACGTTATCGCTGCGCGCCATTTCATCAAGACGCAGCACTTTGCCCGCTTCGATGCCCATGGTTTTGCAGCGCGCCAGTTCGTTTTCACCGATACGGCGGTTCTCTTCGCTGTCGCCCTTCACGTGGTGACGAGCCAGCAGGCGGCCCTGCATATCGCCGTCCAGCGCGCGGATCACCGCCGCCGAAACCACGCCTTCCGGCGCGCCGCCGATGCCGTACAGCACGTCGACTTCGCTATCCGGCATGCAGGTAAGGATAGAGGCCGCCACGTCGCCATCGGGGATCGCGAACACGCGCACGCCCAACTGCTGCAGTTGCGCAATGACCGCGTCGTGGCGGGGTTTCGCCAGCACGGTGACGGTCAGTTCAGCGAGCGGTTTATTCAACGCGCGGGCGATGTTGCGCAAATTATCTTCCAGCGGCAGATTGAGATCGATAGCGCCTTTAGCGCCGGGGCCGACAATCAGCTTTTCCATATACATATCCGGCGCATTGAGGAAGCAGCCTTTATCGCCGACCGCCATCACCGCCAGCGCGTTGGCCTGGCCCATTGCCGTCATGCGGGTGCCTTCAATTGGGTCGACGGCGATATCTACCGCGTCGCCTTTGCCGGTACCCACTTTTTCGCCGATATAGAGCATCGGCGCTTCATCGATTTCGCCCTCGCCGATGACGATGGTGCCGTCGATATTGACGAGGTTAAGCATAATGCGCATGGCGTTAACCGCTGCGCCGTCGGCGGTATTTTTATCGCCGCGGCCCAGCCATTTATAGCCCGCCAGCGCGGCGGCTTCGGTGACACGCGAAAATTCGATGGCCAGTTCTCGTTTCATAATCCACTCATTGTGTAGAAAAGTTGCCCGTAGCGCGGCAAAAAGGACGCGCTACGCGTTGGAATAGCGTTCGGTTTCCGGCATCCAGCGCTCAATCAGCGCCTGCGCCTGCAGCGGATAGCGTTCGTGAATATGACGAGCAATGCGCTGAACATCGGGGATCATGGCCTGATCGCGCAGCAAGTCCGCCACTTTAAACTCGGCGTTGCCGGTCTGGCGGGTGCCGAGAAGCTCGCCGGGGCCGCGGATTTCAAGGTCTTTCTGGGCGATGACGAAACCGTCGTTGCTGTCGCGCAGCACCTGCAGGCGCTTCTGCGCCGTTTTGGAAAGCGGCGATTTATAAAGTAGCACGCAGTGGGAGGCGACGGCGCCGCGCCCGACGCGCCCGCGTAGCTGGTGCAGCTGCGCCAGACCCAGACGCTCCGGGTTTTCGATAATCATCAGGCTTGAGTTAGGGACGTCGACGCCGACTTCAATCACCGTGGTGGCGACCAGCAGGTGCATCTCGCCCTGCTTGAAGGCCTGCATCACGGCCTGTTTCTCCGCTGGTTTCATTCGCCCGTGAACGAGACCGATGTTAAGTTCCGGCAGTGCCAGCTTGAGCTCTTCCCAGGTGGCTTCCGCCGCCTGGGCTTCCAGCAGATCGGACTCTTCAATCAGCGTACAGACCCAATAGGCCTGGCGACCTTCCTGGGTGCAGGCGTTGCGCACGCGGTCGATAATGTCGCTGCGGCGGGTGTCCGGGATAGCGACGGTAGTGACCGGGGTACGGCCCGGCGGCAGCTCGTCGATAACCGAGGTATCGAGATCGGCATAGGCGGTCATCGCCAGGGTGCGCGGAATCGGTGTAGCGGTCATGATCAACTGATGCGGGTGGAAGCCCTGCTGCTGGCCCTTTTCCCACAGCGCCAGGCGTTGATGAACGCCAAAGCGATGCTGTTCGTCGATAATCACCAGCGCCAGGCCGTTAAACTGCACCTGCTCCTGGAAAATGGCGTGGGTGCCGACAATCATCTGCACTTCGCCGTTGGCAATGGCTTCCTGCTGCGCCTGGCGCGCTTTGCCTTTCTGTTTGCCAGCCAGCCAGCCGACTTCAATGCCCAGCGGCGCGAACCAGCTGCGGAAATTATTGGCATGCTGCTCGGCCAGCAGTTCGGTAGGCGCCATCAGCGCCACCTGTTTGCCATGGGCGATAGCGCGCAGGGCGGCCAGCGCGGCGACCAGCGTTTTACCGGATCCGACGTCGCCCTGCACCAGGCGCATCATCGGCACGTCCAGCGCCATATCGCGCTCGATCTCCGCGGTGACGCGCGCCTGCGCGCCCGTTGGTTTAAAGGGTAGAGAAGCCAGAAGCTGGGTTTTCAGCGTGTCGTTGGCGCTGAGCGGCAGCGCATGGTAGCGCTGGGCACCGGCGCGGAGCGCCAGCATGCTGAGATTATGCGCCAGCAACTCTTCCAGGATAAGACGCTGCTGTGCCGGATGTTTACCGCTCTCCAGCTCGCTGAGCTGTAGCGACGGCGGCGGGCGGTGCAGCGTACGCAGCGCCTCCGGCAGACTCATCATCCCCTGCGCCAGCTCCGGCGGCAGCAGTTCGCTAATCGCGCAGGTTTCCAGCAGCTCAAGCGCCTGATCGGTGAGTTTGCGCAGCGTCGCCTGCTTAATGCCTTCAGTGGTCGGGTAGACCGGAGTCAGGGTTTCCTGCAGCTCCGGGGTGCTCATATCGCCCTGCACGCGATATTCCGGGTGGATCATCTCGGCGCCGAACTTGCCGCGTTTAGCTTCGCCGTAGGCCAGCACACGACGACCGGTCGCCAGGCTGTTTTTCATCGCCGCATTGAAGTTAAAAAAACGCATGGTCAGGATGCCGGAGCCGTCGCTGATCTGACAGGTCATCATCCGGCGGCCGCCGAAGGTGATATTGCTGTTGAGCACTTCACCCTCTACGGTTGCGTAGACGCCCGGCAGCAGTTCGCCGATTTGGTACAGGTGAGTCCGGTCTTCATAGCGTAGCGGCAGGTGTAGTAGCAGGTCCTGAACCGTATGCAGACCGATTTTCGCCAGTTTGTTGCTCTGTGCGGCGCCAACGCCGGTCAGCGAGTTGAGCGGTACGGCATCTAACAGGCGGCCTGACATCGGATTTACCTCGCCGCCTGCATCGTTGCCCACCACTCGGCATCGGCTTCGACTTCGCCCTGCTCGTTGACGTGGGGATAAGGCAGACCTTTTTGCCTGGCGACGCGTGCCAGCACCGGGTAACCGCCTTCAAATAGCAGCCGCTGCTGCTCTTCAGGCGGCAGCATGCTATTGGCGCGTTGGTACATTCCGGCGTTCTGCCGCTGACGCTGCGCTTCGTAAAGGATCAGCGCGGAGGCGACGGAGACGTTCAGCGACTGCACCATACCGACCATTGGAATAATGATGTCCTGGTCTGCCAGCGCCAGCGCTTCCTGGGTGATGCCGGTTTTCTCCTGGCCCATCAGGATGCAGGTCGGGCGCGTATAGTCGATTTCGCGAAAATCGATGGCTTTGTCGGAAAGGTGCGTCGCGAGGATTTGCATGCCCCGGCCTTTTAAGTGGCTGACGGCATCGCCGATCGTGCGGTGCGTTTTCACCTGCACCCAACTATTGCTGCCGGCGGCGGCAGAGGCCATGGTGCGCATACGACTGCCAGGCCAGATGGCGTGTACTTCGTGTACGCCGATGGCGTCTGCGGTGCGGATGACCGCAGAGACGTTATGGGGTTTATGGACCTGCTCCATGCAGACCGTCAGATCAGGCTGACGCCTGGCGAGCATCTCGCAGATACGCGCATAACGCTGTGAATTCATTCTACTTAATCCTTCGAACTGCCTCGGCGTTAGCTGCACTCACTCACCCCAGTCACGTACTTTAGTACCTTCCTGGGGATTCGATTTTTGTAAAAGCTAATTTCGGTTACGAGTGACTTTAATCACGTCCGGCATGACGCGAATTTTGCGCATGATATTCGCCAGATGCACGCGGTCACGCGCGGTCAGGCGGATAAAGGCGCTGTAAACGCGGCCATCTTTTTCTTCCGTATTCAGGCTCTGAATATTGGAAGACGCGGTGTTGATTGCGGCCGTCAGGTTAGCCAGCGCGCCCTGGTGGTTGAACATATCCACCTTAATTTCGGCGATAAATTCCTGCGCAGTTTCTTTATCCCATTCGACCGCCATAAACTTCTCGGGCTCTTTCTGGTAGCCGCGGATGTTACGACAGGATTCATGGTGGATAACCAACCCTTTGCCTGGGCTGACGTGGGCGATGATCGGGTCCCCCGGAATCGGACGACAGCACTTGGCGAAAGTAATCAGCACGCCATCGGCGCCCTTGATCGGCAGATGGCCGTGATTCGACGCGTTGGCCGGCACCGGTGCGGCAGAGGCTTCGCCCTGCTGCAGATTTTTCGCTACCACGACGCTCATTGCGTTACCGAGACCGATTTCCGCCAGCAGATCGTCAAGCGTGGCAAGCTTCATGCGATCAAGTTCGCGCTGGATGTTCTCCGGCGGGATTTCTGCCAGCTTGCGGCTGCCGCCTAATGCGTGGTTGAGCAATCGGCGGCCAAGGCTGACGGAATCGTCGCGCTTAAGGTTCTTCAGCAGTTGGCGGATCTTGGCGCGCGCTTTCGAGCTGACGACAAAGTTCAGCCATGCGGCATTCGGACGCGCGCCCGGCGCGGTAATGATTTCGACAGTCTGGCCGCTGGAGAGCGGCTGCGACAGCGGATAGGGCTGACGGTCGACGCGCGCGCCAACGCAGGCATGGCCGATATCGGTATGCACCGCGTAGGCGAAGTCCACCGGCGTGGCGCCGGCAGGCAGTTCGACAATGCGCCCTTCCGGGGTGAAAACGTAAATCTCATCCGGGAACAGATCGGATTTAACGCTCTCGATAAATTCAAACGAGCTACCGGCGCTCTGCTGCAGTTCCAGCAGGCTTTGCATCCAGCGCTGAGCGCGGATTTGCGCGGTCGTGCTGCTTTCGCCCCCGTGCTCTTTATAAGCCCAGTGCGCCGCAACCCCCATCTCCGCCATCTGGTCCATATCTTCGGTACGAATTTGTACCTCGACCGGAACGCCGTGGGGACCAATCATCGAGGTGTGCAAAGATTGATAGCCGTTCGCTTTCGGAATGGCGATGTAATCTTTGAAACGACCTGGACGCGGCTTGTAGAGGCTGTGCATTTGGCCCAGCACGCGATAGCAGATATCGGGATCGTGAACGATAACGCGGAAGGCGTAGATGTCCATGATCGAGTGAAAACGCTGCTCTTTGAGCACCATTTTGCAGTAAATAGAGTATAGATGCTTTTCGCGACCGCTAACGCGGCAGGGGATCCCTGCTTCCTGTAAACGCCCTTCGATCTCAGAGAGGATTTTCTGAATCATCTCTTTTCGGTTGCCGCGCGCCGCTTTGACCACTTCTTTAATGACGCGGTAGCGGTTAGGGTACAGCGCTTCAAAGCCCAGCTCTTCGAGCTCGGTTTTAATGTGATGGATACCTAAACGGTGCGCCAGAGGGCTATAAATTTCCAGCGTTTCGCGGGCGATGCGACGGCGTTTATCCGGGCGTAGCGAGCCCAGGGTGCGCATGTTGTGGGTGCGGTCGGCAAGTTTGATGAGGATGACGCGGATATCCTGCACCATCGCCATGATCATTTTGCGGAAGTTTTCAGCTTGCGCCTCTTTCTTATCGCGGAACTTGAGCTTATCAAGTTTCGACACCCCCTCTACCAGTTCGGCGACGCTTTTACCAAAAAGCTGTTCCATGTCCTGGTAGGTGGCAGGGGTATCTTCAATCACATCATGCAGCAGCGCGGCCATCAGCGTTTCGTAGTCGAGTTTCATCTCGGCCAGAATGCAGGCCACCGCTACCGGGTGCGTGATATAGGGTTCACCGCTTGAACGTGTCTGACCCTCGTGAGCGTCACGTGCAACGAGATATGCCTGCCGAAGGCGCTTGATTTGCTCTTCCGGCAGGTAGTTTTGAATCAGCTGATTCAGGCTTTCAAACAGATACAAGGGCGACCCGCTGTGTGATTAACGACGACCTTCAGCAATCGCGGTAACGGCTTGTAATTCAGCGGCTTCCTGCTCTTGCTGTTCCTGGCGCTCACGTACGTCGAGGATCTGGTTGTTGATCAGACCTTCTTCGATTTCGCGCAGTGCGATAACGGTGGTTTTATCGTTTTCTTCCGGTACCAGCGGATCCTTTCCGCCTACCTGCATCTGACGAGCGCGACGCGCGGCGACCAGTACCAGGTCAAAACGGTTACCAATTTTCTCTACAGCGTCCTGAACAGTTACGCGTGCCATACTTAAAATGCTCCACAGGTGAAGAAATGACTGGGCATGATACTGAATGTGGGTTCAGTCTGCCAATAGTTTGGTGATTAAAGCGCCATGTCGCTGCTTTTGGCGGCTCATGCGCAGACGTTCAGCGCGGATAATGTTTTTCAGATCGCCTAAAGCGGTATCAAAATCATCATTCACAATAAGGTAATCATATTCCGCGTAATGGCTCATTTCTGCAACTGCCTGCGCCATACGTTTTGCGATGACTTCTTCGCTGTCCTGGCCGCGGCCGCGCAGGCGGCGGTCAAGTTCGTCTTTTGACGGCGGCAGAATAAAGATGCTGCGCGCGCCGGGCATTTTATTACGGATTTGTTGGGCGCCCTGCCAGTCGATATCAAGAAAAACATCAACGCCGGTCGCCAGGACCTGCTCGATAGCTTCACGAGAGGTCCCGTAATAATTGCCAAAAACCTCAGCGTGCTCAAGGAAAGCGTCTTCGCTAATCATCGACCTGAATTTATCGTGATCGACAAAGAAATAGTGTTCACCGTGAACTTCGCCCGGGCGCGGATTGCGCGTGGTATGCGAAACAGAAACCTGGGAATCGTACAACGGTTGGGTTTTCAATAAAGCCTGAATCAGGCTGGATTTACCCGCGCCGCTAGGGGCGGAAACAATATAAAGCGTGCCTTGAGCCATGAGTGTCTTTTGTATGTGATTGTCGAAAGAGATCCTACATACGAGCCTATTATACACGCCGCCGCCGCGTGACGCAGTCATTGTCACACTTTTTGCCGCTGTTTCTTTCATTTTGCCTGCCGCTTTCCTGATTTCTTAAGCAGTTGCAGCAACAAGGTGTAAATCCTGGAAAGCCGCTCGCAACGTAATGATTTGCCTGTCGCCGCGGCTTCGGTCTTTAGCGCACGATGCCGCAAGGTAGAACAAGGAGGTAAAGGCATGTGCAGATGGCTGATAGCGACAGCGTTATGGATGGCGGCGGCAATGGCAACGGCGGCCTGCCCGGCGTGGTCTTTGCAACAAGCCGGGCAGGAGATAGATCGCCTGAGCCAGCAGATTGCCGACTGGAAAGCGGCCTACTGGCAGCAGGGCCGCAGCGAGGTCAGCGACGAGGTCTATGACATGCTATCTGCCCGGTTGGCGCAGTGGCGGCGCTGCTTCGGTCAGGAGACGCCTGAAGATGAGCTGCCGCCGCCGCGCGGCGAAGTCAAACATCCCATCCCGCATACCGGCGTGCGTAAACTGCCTGATGCCGCAAGCGTCGGACGCTGGATGCGCGAGAAACCCAATCTGTGGGTACTGCCGAAAGTTGACGGGGTGGCGGTGACGCTGGTTTATCGCGCGGGGAGGTTAATACAGGCGATTAGCCGCGGCGACGGTCTGGCGGGGGAAGACTGGACGGTAAAAGTGCGCCAGATCCCCGACGTACCGCAAACTACCGCAGGAGCGCTGGCAAATAGCGTGCTACAGGGCGAGATTTTTCAGCTGCAAGAGGGGCACATACAAAAACAGGCGGGCGGTATGAATTCACGGGCGAAAGTCGCCGGGATACTGATGCGCAAAGCGCCATCGGCAACGCTGAATACGCTGGGGGTTTTTATCTGGGCCTGGCCCGACGGTCCGGCCCGGATGTCCGCCCGCCTGGCGCTGCTTGCCGACGGCGGGTTTCCTCTGGCGCAGCGCTATTCCCATCCGGTGAAAGACTGGCAGGAGACCGCCGTCTGGCGCGAGCGCTGGTTCGCCTCGCCGCTGCCCTTTGTCACCGATGGCATTGTGATCCGTGCGGAAAAAGAACCAGCCGGGGGCAGTTGGCTTCCAGGACAGGGGCACTGGGTGGCGGCCTGGAAATATCAGCCGTTTTCGCAGGTGGCGGAAGTGACCACAATCCAGTTCACTGTCGGGCGCAGCGGCAAGATAGCCGTTGTGGCGCATCTCGAACCGGTAAAACTGGACGATAAACTGGTGCGTCGGGTCAATATTGGCTCGGTGGCCCGCTGGCGGCAGTTAGACATCGTCGCCGGAGACCAGGTGCTAATAAGCCTGGCTGGACAGGGGATCCCGCGTCTGGATAGCGTGGTCTGGCGGGCCAGCCACCGCGATGCGCCACAACCGCCTTCGCCCCGTTTTCATTCCTTAACCTGTTATTATGCGTCGTCCGAGTGCGCCGGGCAGTTTCTCTCCCGGCTTGTTTGGCTATCGTCTAAGCCAGTTCTGGATATGGGGGGAGCAGGAGAGGCGCTATGGCGCACGCTAATAGACGATCGCCGCATGGCACATCTTTTTTCATGGCTGGCTTTGACGCCTGAACAACTACAGAGCGTGCCAGGCATTACCAGCAAGCGTGGCCTGCGGCTGTGGCATCAGTTCAATTTGACCCGCGAGCAGCCGTTTATTCGTTGGGTGCTGGCGCTGGGGGTACCGATACCTCAGTCCGCGCAGGCGAGCGTTGCGTCAGAAAACTGGCAGCTATTGCAGGAGCGCAATGAGTCCCAGTGGCGGCAATTACCGGGGGTGGGGCAGGAAAGGGCGCGCCAGCTGGTCGCCTTTTTGCAAAACCCGGATATTGCCGCGCTGGCGCAGTGGCTCAACGGGCAACATATCCCGGGTTTTTGAGGAATCAATGTGCGTCGTGTTTGTAGTAGAAGACCGGCAGGCCGAGCTTCCAGCGCAGGGCGAGCATACGCGCGGTAAAGCCGAAGAGCAGCGTGGCGATGACCACGACGTCGTGGCTGCTGACGTAGTGCTGTAACGCGATATAGAGCACCGCGGCGGCAAAAGAGATGCCAGCGTACAGTTCTTTCTGAAACACCAGCGGGATACGTTTACAGAACATATCGCGCAGCACGCCGCCAAAGACGCCGGTGATCACGGCGGCAATAGACGCGATTATCGGTCCTTCGCCCATATCCAGCGCGATTTGCGCGCCAATAATCGAGAATACAATCAGGCCCAGGGCATCCAGCACCAGAAACAGGCGGCGCAGGTGCGGCATTACCGGCGCGGCGATGGTGGTGAGAACGGCGGCAACCGCCACAATGATGACGTATTCCGGGTGCTTCACCCAACCGAGCGGATAATGGCCGAGCAGGATATCACGCACGGATCCCCCGCCGAGCGCGGTGGCGGTAGCGATAATAATCACCCCAAAAGTGTCCATCCGGCGACGCCCGGCCGCTAAGGCGCCGGTCATCGCTTCCGCCGTAATACCAATCAGATAAAGAACATGAAGCAGCATAAATCCCCCACAATGATGGGCAAAGGGTAGCGATTTGTGCGACAGATCACGATTGAGTTTTTCTAAAGTGAGCTGATTTTCATGAAAAAAGCTAATGCTGAATGATTGATATGGTCAATCACTGTGGGGGATTTGGCTTTTGCTTTTCAAAAATGAATAAGAAAAAGTAATGCTGGCCCGCGGGGGCAGGCCAGCCGGGGAAGAGATTACTCGATATTCTGGATCTGCTCGCGCATCTGCTCGATCAGCACCTTCAGCTCAATCGCTGAATTGGTCACTTCGGCATTAATGGATTTGGAGGCCAGAGTGTTCGACTCGCGGTTGAATTCCTGCATCATGAAGTCGAGGCGGCGACCCACGGCTTCTTTCTTCTTCAGAATGTTGTAGGTCTCTTTAACGTGCGCTTCCAGGCGATCGAGCTCTTCGGCGACGTCGATACGCTGCGCCATTAACACCAGCTCTTGCTCGAGGCGGTTGTTTTCCAGCTGCACTTCGGCGTCTTCAAGCTTGGCGACCAGACGTTCGCGCTGCCACTGCAGGATTTCCGGCATATGGGCGCGGACTTTGCTGACTTCGGCGCTGACGCCTTCCAGACGTTGTTCGATCAGCGTTTTCAATGCCTGGCCTTCGGTCTCGCGAGCGACGATAAAATCGTCCAGCGCGCCATTCAGGGCGTTGAGGATTTCAGCGGCGATGGCATCAAGGTCTTGCTCCTGAGCGGCCATAACGCCAGGCCAGCGCAGGATATCAACCGGATTGATTTCGCCTTCATCGCTCTGCATTTTTACCCAGTTAGCGGCGTTAACCAGCTGCTTGGCCAGGTTTTCGTTAAGAATCAGCTCACCCTGGGCGCTGGGATCCTGCTCAAAACGCAGGGTACATTCGATTTTGCCGCGAGTCAGGCGAGAGCGGATGCGCTCGCGAACCACGGGCTCCAGGCTCCGGAACTGTTCCGGCAGGCGGAAGTAGGTTTCCAGATAGCGTTGGTTTACCGAGCGCAGTTCCCACGCGGCGCTACCCCAGTCACCCTTGATTTCACGCCGGGCATAGGCGGTCATACTGCGGATCATAGACGTTCCTGTTTTTTAAGGAGAGTGGGGAGGATTATAGCTTTCGAGGCCCTTTCAGGATAGGAATAAGCGCGCATTATCCACATTGGCAGGCGCGCGTCGTCGCGATGCAACTTGGCCGAATTTGTGTATAATGCGCAGCCACATTCGTTTCAAGCCGGAGAGTAATCATGCGTCCAGCAGGCCGTAGCGCTAATCAGGTGCGTCCAGTAACCCTGACCCGTAACTATACAAAACACGCTGAAGGCTCCGTGCTGGTCGAATTTGGCGACACCAAAGTGCTGTGCACTGCCTCCATCGACGAAGGCGTGCCGCGCTTCCTGAAAGGTCAGGGCCAGGGCTGGATCACCGCCGAATATGGCATGCTGCCGCGCTCCACCCATACCCGTAACGCTCGCGAAGCCGCAAAAGGCAAGCAGGGCGGCCGCACTATGGAAATTCAGCGTCTGATCGCTCGCGCGCTGCGCGCCGCGGTGGATCTGAAAGCGCTGGGCGAGTTCACCATTACGCTCGATTGCGACGTGCTGCAGGCCGATGGCGGTACCCGTACCGCGTCCATTACCGGTGCCTGCGTTGCGCTGGCCGATGCGCTGAACAAGCTGGTTGCTGCCGGTAAACTGAAAACCAACCCGATGAAGGGGATGGTAGCCGCCGTTTCCGTTGGTATCGTTAATGGTGAAGCCATCTGCGATCTGGAGTACGTGGAAGATTCCGCCGCGGAAACCGATATGAATGTGGTAATGACCGAAGACGGCCGCATTATTGAGGTGCAGGGCACGGCGGAAGGCGAGCCGTTCACCCATGAAGAGCTCCTCACTCTCCTGGCGTTAGCGCGAGGGGGAATCGAATCCATTATTACGACGCAGAAAGCGGCGTTAGAAAATTAATGATTAAGGCGACTGAGAAGTCGCCTTTTTTTTGCGCTTTATCCTTCATGACACCTGCGAAGGACAAAGCGTGTAGTCCGACATTGATGACAGTACTAAAAGGAGCGAATCCATGAAGCCGTATCAGCGCCAGTTTATTGAGTTTGCGCTTAGCAAGCAGGTTCTTAAGTTTGGCGAATTTACGCTGAAATCCGGGCGTAAAAGCCCCTATTTCTTCAACGCCGGCCTGTTTAATACCGGGCGCGATCTGGCTCTGCTGGGCCGTTTCTACGCCGAGGCGCTGGTGGATTCCGGGATCGAGTTCGACCTGCTGTTCGGCCCGGCCTATAAAGGTATCCCTATCGCCACCACCACCGCCGTCGCGCTGGCTGAGCATCATGACCGCGACCTGCCGTACTGCTTCAACCGTAAAGAAGCGAAGACCCACGGTGAAGGCGGCAACCTGGTCGGTAGCCCGCTCCAGGGCCGCGTGATGCTGGTGGACGACGTGATTACCGCCGGTACCGCAATTCGTGAATCAATGGAAATTATTCAGGCTAACGGCGCTGAACTGGCTGGCGTGCTCATCTCGCTTGATCGCCAGGAGCGCGGTCGCGGCGAGATCTCCGCGATTCAGGAAGTGGAACGTGATTATGGCTGCAAAGTGATTTCTATCGTCACCCTGAAAGATCTTATCGCCTATCTGGAAGAAAAGCCTGAGATGGCTGAGCATTTGGCATCGGTACGCGCTTACCGCGAAGCCTACGGCGTCTGAAGATGAGCCCGGCAGCCAGCGGCTGCCGGTATAGCCAGAGCACGCTGAGAAGGTGAATGATGAGCCATGCAGCCTTGCGGCTGCATATAGAGCTTTACTGCAGTTGCGCCGCGACCAGCGGCCAGCGGGCATCGAAATCATCCGTTGGGCGGTACTTGAACTCGCTACGCACAAAACGCGACAGCATGCCTTCGCAAAATGCCAGCAGCTGGCTTGCCAGTAGCGTCTCGTCGAGGGTGTAGCCCTCTCCCTCACGCATTTTCTTTTCACGCATCACCTGACGCAATTGAACTTCGATACGTTCAAATAGCTGGTTGATACGACCCTGCAGACGGTCCTGTTCGAACATTAAGGCGTGGCCGGTGAGGATACGCGTCAGCCCAGGATTACGCTCGCCAAACCCAAGAATCAGCAGAACAATCAGGCGCAGACGAGCCGTGGTGTCCTTTTCATCTTTCAAAATCAAATTGATGCGCGTAATCAGACTGTCTTCAATGAACTCGATCAGGCTGTCAAACATGCGGGTTTTACTGGGAAAATGACGGTATAACGCCGCTTCGGAAACACCGACGGAGGCCGCCAGCTTCGCCGTGGTAATACGTTGACTACCATCGCTGGATTCAAGCATCAGCGCCAGAGATTGAAGTATTTCTTCGCGACGATTCCTTTTCGCAGTTTGTTTTTCTGCCATGTTTTAAAATACCCCTGAAAATAAGCACTTGTCAGGCAGGCATCCACAAAGCGACCGCAAACCTTAGTTTGCGGTGATGTTATTGCATTATGCGCTTTGGGATGCGGGTTCCGTATAGCCGGGCTTATTTGCGCCCTGAGTGGCCGAAGCCGCCTTCGCCGCGGTCGGTGGCGTCAAACTCTTCCACCAGATTAAATTCCGCCTGTACCACCGGCACAAAGACCATCTGCGCGATGCGCTCGCCCGGCTCGATAGTAAAGCTCTGCTGGCCGCGGTTCCACACGGAAACCATCAGCTGCCCCTGGTAGTCGGAGTCGATAAGGCCAACCAGGTTGCCCAGCACGACGCCATGTTTATGGCCCAGACCAGAACGCGGCAGAATCACCGCCGCCAGAGACGGATCGGCGATATGAATCGCAAGGCCAGTCGGCAACAGGGTGGTTGCGCCCGGCGCCAGCTCTACGGCGTCGTCAAGACAGGCGCGCAGGTCAAGTCCGGCCGAGCCGGAGGTGGCATAAGTCGGCAATGGGAACTGCTTGCCAACACGCGGGTCCAGAATCTTAACGTCGATTTTTTTCATCATAACGGGTAACGATCTCGTCGAGTAATAATTGGCCCAGGAATTCCTTGCGCTCAAGTGGTAAGCGCTTATCCCCATCCTGCCAGAAAAGGTGTAATGCGTTGTTATCGCTATTAAAACCTTGATTTGGCTGAGAAACATCATTGGCGCAAATCAGGTCGAGATTTTTGCGGGCACGTTTTTGCCGGGCGTATTCTTCCACATTATTTGTTTCGGCGGCAAATCCAACAACGTACGGGCGGTGATTTTTTAGTGCGGCCACCCCGGCGACGATGTCCGGATTTTTGACCATTTTTATTGTTAATTCATCACCTTGTTTTTTGATTTTCTCGTCGGCGACAATCGCTGCGCGGTAGTCGGCAACGGCGGCGCAGCCGATGAAAATATGCTGCTGTTGCACGCCATTCTGCACCGCCGCTTCCATTTCCAGCGCGGTGCCAACATCGATGCGCTGCACAAACGGCGGCGTCGGCAGCGACACCGGGCCGCTAACCAGCGTGACGTTCGCACCGCGTTGTGCGGCGGCGGCGGCAATCGCGAAGCCCATTTTGCCGGAGCTATGGTTGGTGATATAGCGCACCGGATCCAGCGGCTCGCGGGTTGGGCCCGCGGTAATCATGATGTTGAGATGTTGCAAATCTTTGACAGGCGAGAAATGCTGCGCCGCCATCTCCACGATAGTGAGCGGATCGAGCATGCGGCCCGGCCCAACGTCGCCGCAGGCCTGGCTGCCGCTATCCGGGCCCCATATCAACAGGCCGCGGGCGGCAATAGTGGCAAGGTTGTCTTGGGTGGCGGCGGCGCGATACATCTGTTGGTTCATCGCCGGAACGACGACCACCGGCGAGGGCGTAGCCAGGCAAATCGTGGAGACCAGATCGTTCGCCATACCGGCGGCGACGCGGGCGATTAAATCGGCGGTTGCCGGGGCAAGGATAACCAGATCGGCCCACTTGCCCAGTTCAATATGGCCCATTGCCGCTTCAGCGGCCGGATCCAGCAGGCTATCGGAGACCGGATAACCGGAAACCGCCTGCAGGCTCAACGGGGTAATAAAGGCCTTGGCGGCTTCGGTCATGGCGACGCGTACATCCGCGCCGCGTTCTCGCAGTCGGCGCACCAGTTCCGGCGTTTTATAGGCGGCGATGCCGCCGCTCACGCCGAGAACGATCTTTTTACCAGCCAGACTCATCATGATTTTGTCCTGTTGAAATACACCAGAATCCGCGCATCTTATCACAATCCCGGTGGCATCGTGCGTATGCCGGATACTCACTTTGCGAGGGGCTACGCAGGCCTTGAAATCACCGGTCGGCAGCGTGAAAAGGGTATGCCAGGATGGGCGAGGAACGGGAAAGGAGACAGGGTAATGGATATACAGGAATCATTGATGCCGCGGGAAAAAATGCTGCGCGACGGTATTGAAACGTTGAGCGACGTTGAGCTGCTGGCGTTGTTTTTGCGTACCGGCACGCGTACCCAGGATGTGCTGACTTTTTCACACAGCTTGCTACAGCGCTTCGGTTCGCTGTACGGGTTGTTATCGGCTGAGATAGAACAATTTGCCGATATCGACGGCATCGGCATTGCGAAATATGCGCAACTTAAAGGTATTGCCGAGCTGGCGCGGCGCTATTTTAGCCTGCGGATGAGAGAGGAACCGTCGCTGGTCACGCCGCTTATGACGCGAGAATTTTTACAAAGCCAGCTCGCCGATGAAGAGCGGGAGATCTTTATGGCGATCTTTTTAGATAATCAGAACCGGGTATTGAAACATAGCCGCCTTTTTTCTGGTACTCTTAGCCACGTAGAGGTGCATCCGCGAGAAATTGTACGCGAAGCAATCAAAGTGAACGCCGCCGCGGTGATCCTTGCCCATAATCATCCTTCCGGTAGTCCTGAACCGAGTAAGTCGGATAAGTTGATGACCGACAGGGTGGTTAAGTGTTGTAGATTCATGGAGATACGCGTGCTTGATCATCTGATTATTGGCCGCGGCGCGTACGTCTCTTTTGCCGAACGTGGCTGGATTTAGCCCCGATCATGCGATCTATCGGGATCTTTGTCTGTTCGGGACTTGAGCACACCGCCAAGTCAGCGTATACTACGCCACCTTTGAGAATCTCGGGTTTGGCATTTGGGCCTGGCAATCGAGAGTTCAATAGAACTATGCGATGACCGGGCTGTAAAGCCTGACGAGGCGCCAATACCCCATACGAAGCTCGAGCTAATTTGATTTTTGGAGAATAGACATGTCCCGAGTCTGCCAAGTTACTGGCAAGCGTCCGGTGACCGGTAACAACCGTTCCCACGCACTGAACGCGACTAAACGCCGTTTCCTGCCGAACCTGCACTCTCACCGTTTCTGGGTTGAGAGCGAGAAGCGTTTTGTCACCCTGCGCGTATCTGCTAAAGGTATGCGTGTAATCGATAAGAAAGGCATCGATACAGTTCTGTCTGAACTGCGTGCCCGTGGCGAAAAGTACTAAGTACTTAGAGGAAATAAATCATGGCTAAAGGTATTCGTGAGAAAATCAAGCTGGTTTCTTCCGCTGGTACTGGTCACTTCTATACCACCACGAAGAACAAGCGTACCAAACCGGAAAAAATGGAACTGAAAAAGTACGATCCGGTTGTACGTCAGCACGTTATCTACAAAGAAGCTAAAATCAAATAATTTTAGTCTCCTTGTACTAAAACCCCGCTCCGGCGGGGTTTTTTGTTTTATGCTTCACCCTTCGAGCACAGGTGCGTTGGCTGCACGCGTACAGCCTGGCCGCTTGCTTTATTAAGCCTTCCGGCCTCTCTTCCCGCTGCCTCCCTGTCACCCGAAACTGTGTGGTTAAGAGGAAAAAAATGCCTGAATTACCTGAAGTCGAAACCAGCCGTCGCGGCATTGAGCCGCATCTGGTAGGCGCTAACATCCTGCACGCCGTAGTACGCAACGGGCGCCTGCGTTGGCCGGTATCCGAAGAGATTTATCGCCTGAGCGATGAACCGGTGCTGAGCGTGCGCCGACGCGCCAAATATCTGCTGCTGGAGCTGCGCCACGGCTGGATCATTATTCATCTTGGCATGTCCGGTAGCCTGCGTATCCTCAGTGAAGAGCAGCCGGCTGAAAAACACGACCACGTCGACCTGGTGCTGAGTAACGGTAAAGTGCTGCGCTATACCGATCCTCGCCGCTTCGGCGCCTGGTTATGGACTAAAGAGCTGGATGGTCATCCGGTGCTGGCGCATCTCGGCCCGGAGCCGCTAAGCGATGAATTCAACGCCGACTATCTCCAGCAGCGTTGCGCGAAGAAGAAAACCGCCATCAAACCCTGGCTGATGGATAACAAGTTGGTGGTGGGCGTGGGGAATATCTACGCCAGCGAATCGCTGTTTTCCGCCGGGATCCATCCCGATCGGCTGGCCTCGTCGCTCTCGCATCAAGAATGCGAGTGGTTAGTGAAGATGATTAAGCTGGTGCTGCTACGCTCAATTGAGCAAGGTGGAACGACGCTGAAGGATTTCCTGCAAAGCGACGGCAAACCGGGATATTTCGCCCAGGAGCTACAGGTTTATGGCCGCAAAGGCGAGCCGTGCCGGATCTGCGGTACGCCGATTATCGCCAGCAAACACGCGCAGCGAGCGACCTTTTATTGCCGCCAGTGTCAGAAGTAGTGGAGAAGGTTGGGGATTATGCCAGGCCAGGTAAGCTGGTAGCCCCGCTAAGCGTAGCGCGAGCGGGGGAAGGACATACTACTTCAGCTTATTTAACAACGCCTGATGCACGTTAGGCGGCAGGAAGTGGGAGACATCGCCCTGGTGGCGCGCCACTTCCTTAACCAGCGATGAAGAGATAAACGACCACTCCTTGCACGGCATCAGGAACACGCTTTCCAGGGTGGGCATCAGATGGCGGTTCATGTGCGCCAGCTGCATTTCATATTCGAAATCCGCCACTGCCCGCAGGCCGCGAATGAGAATATTGGCCTGCTGCGCGCGGGCGAAATTGGCCATCAAATCGCTAAAGCCAATCACCTCAACGTTGACCAGATGCGCCGTTGCCTGCTCCGCCAGCGCAATTCGTTCATCGAGGCTGAACATCGGTTTTTTGCTCGGGCTGGCGGCGATGGCCAGCAAAACCTTATCAAACATACCCGCCGCGCGGGTGACGATATCGATATGGCCGTTGGTGATAGGGTCAAAGGTGCCCGGATAGATCGCTTTTGTGCCCATAATTACACTTTCTCCGAGTAGCCGCGGCTCAGTGCCCACAGCTCGGTGTATTTATTAAACGTGTATTGCGCATTGACTACCGCCAGCAGCCAACCCTGTTTTCCATCCAGTACGCCGCCGCGCAGCAGCAGCGTTTTGACGAAGGCGCCCAGCGTATGGCTGAAAATCCCCGCCATCGAGGTCTTCTTGCCCTTCTGATGACGCTCAAGCGCCCAGGCTGCGGCATACGCCAGCTGTTTTTGCTGGAAGCCGGAGAAGTCGCGGCAGGTCAGGTGCAGCAGATCGCCGCTGAGCGGCACCACTTCGGCCCCAAGGCTATCCAGAGATTCATGCACCAGATTATCGTTATAGCGGTAACGCGCGCGTTCGTACAGGCGCATCACCCGATCGGGATACCAGCCGCTGTGGCGCATAAAGCGCCCGAGGAAGTAGTTACGCCGGGCGATGCTGTAGATAACGCCGCGCTGCGGCGCATCCAGTACCTTGAGGATAGACTCTTTCAACTCAGGCGTAACGCGCTCGTCGGTATCAATCATCAGCACCCAGTCGTGAGTGGCGTAATCTTGCGCGCGCTGGCGCTGAATGCCGTAGCCTTGCCAGTCGGTGTTGCTATAGACCTGGGCGCCCAGGCTACGGGCCAGTTCGACGGTATTGTCGGTACTGCCGGAGTCCAGCACCACCACTTCATCCGCCCAGCTTACCGACGCCAGGCAATCGGCGAGCAGGTCGGCGGCGTTTTTGGCGATCATCACGACGGAGAGTCGGGTCGACATTAGTGGCTCCGCTGCGGCAGGTAGGGTTGCAGTAACTGTAGCAGACGCGACAGCGCGCCCTGGTTTTGATGCAGCACTTCCACCGCGTGGCGGCCGTACCACAGGCGATAATCTTCGTCGGTCAGCAGGGTAGAAACTTCTCTGACCAGCGAGTCGGCGTCCGTGACGGTGATCAGACCATCGTCCTGCTGCAGCTTGGCGCAGATATCTTTAAAGTTAAAGGTGTGCGGACCCATTAGCACCGGAATAGCATGGGCGGCGGGTTCGAGCGGATTGTGTCCGCCGCGTTCAACCAGGCTGCCGCCGACGAACGCCAGGTCGGCAATGCCGTAGAGCAGCATCAGTTCGCCCATAGTATCGCCAATCACCACCTGGGTGCTGTTAGACGGAATTTCACCGGTGCTGCGCATGGTGAAGCTCATCCCGGCTTTTTGCACCATATCGCGGGCGTCGCCGAAGCGTTCCGGATGGCGCGGTACGAGGATCAGCAGCAGGTCGGGGAAGGTTTCCAGCAGTTTTTTATGCGCCTGCAGGATGATCTGTTCTTCGCCGTCGTGAGTACTGGTGGCTATCCACACTTTACGGTGCGGCGCCCACTGGCGACGCAGGGTAACGGCCCGCGCCGCCAGTTCCGGGGTGACGGAGATATCGAATTTCAGGCTGCCGGTGACCGCCAGTTGGTTACGTTTGAGACCGAGCGCGAGGAAGCGGTTGCCGTCTTCTTCATTTTGCGCGGCGATAAGCGTGATACGGCTGAGCAGGCGGCGCATAAAACCGCCGAGTTTGGCATAGCCTTTCGCGGAACGTTCTGACAGTCGTGCGTTAGCAATTACCAGCGGAATTTTACGTTTGTGCAGCGCGGCGACCATGTTCGGCCACAGCTCGGTTTCCATCACGATGACCAGTTTCGGCTGCACGCTGTTGAGGAAACGGTTCATGGCGCAGGGGAGGTCATACGGCAGATAGACGTGGTGAACATCTTTGCCGAAAGCGGACATGGCGCGTTCAGAACCGGTCGGCGTCATGGTCGTGACGGTGATCGGCAGTGACGGATAACGATGGCGTAGCGCGCGCACCAGCGGGATTGCCGCCAGCGTTTCACCGACGGAGACGGAGTGCAGCAGAATGCCATCCGGCACTACCTTGTTTTGACAGAAGCCATAACGTTCAGCCCAGCGTTTACGGTATGCCGGGGCCTTACGGCTGCGCAGCAGCAGTCGCAGCCACACCAGCGGCTGAATGAGGTAGAGTAGGGTGGTATAAAGCAATTCCAAACTATTTATCCGTTTTAGGTTTTTTGCGGGCAAATTCTAAGCATTTAACCCGCGTAAAGCTATCTCTTTGGCGGAAACCGAGGGATTTCGACCTATGCGGCGTTGAGATAGCGCTTGATGCGCAAATAGCGGCGTCCCAGACGCCAGCGTAAACGGAACGTGCAGGCGTTAGTCCAGATCAGGCGCCAGATGCCGCGTTCGAAGAATTCTTTGATGATAATATGCTTTTTCGACTCATCTTTCATGCAGTCGAAGGTATGAATAATCCCCAACCCCTCTTTGGCTATCTGCCAGCGGCAGGCGGAAATGTGCCGTACCTTGTCCGGATAGCGTTGGTTGATGGCGCTGAGCATCTCGAGGATCTTCATATAATGGCGCGCTGAGCGCATCAGCGTATCGTCGTTGTCCGGCTTATGCGAGACCGATTCCGAGTGAATGTAATAGTCGTAAAATTGCTCGCTGGTGTACTGCACGCGTTCGGCGGCCAGCAACGCTTCCGTCGTCCAGGGAATATCCTGATGGCGCAGGCCCGGCTCAAAGTGGAAATGGTGCTGGTTGATAAAATCGCGGCGATAGATGTTCAGCCAGGTGACGTGCAGAAACTTACGCGAGTCGAGCGCCTGCTTTAGCCAGACGTAACCCGGCAGGACGCCAGTAGACTGCAGGCGCTCCGGCGGGAAAATCGGGTGAATATCGTCGCGGCTTTCGTACACATAGCGGCCATTACAGGTCGCGACATCGAGATTGCCCTTCTCGGCCATTTCCAACAGCGTGCGGTACATGCCGGGATAGAACTTATCGTCAATGTCCGGGAAGGCGAGGTATTTACCGCTTGCCGCCGCCATACCGGTATTACGCGCTACCGAGACGCCCTGATTCTCCTGCTCCAGCACGGTGACGTTCTGCAGCCTGTCTTTCCATTGGTCGATAACCGCCAGGCTACCGTCGGTAGAACCGTCGTTCACCAGGATCAGCTCATAGCTTGCCAACTGCTGTTGTTCGAGGCATTCAAAGAATTGCGCAAGGAATTTTTCACCGTTATACACGGCGGCCACGATGCTCAATAAAGGCGTTTGACTCATAACTCATTCGATCCTGGTTAAAAAACGACGTCAGGCGCTGCGCAGCTGACGGTACTGTTGGCAAATCGACTCTACGCTGAATTTTTCCAGCGCGGCGGAATCAATGGCCGGCGGGCTATGGTAAATGCTTTGCATCGTCTGGGCTAGCGCAGAACTGTTGAGATCGGCCAGACCGCGGGACAGTTCGCCGCTGAGGATCTCGCTGACCCCGCCAGGACAGCGGGTGCTGGCAACCGGCGTATTCAGCAGTAGCGCTTCAACAATGACGTTGCCAAACCCTTCGCTGTCGGAGCTGAGCGTTAGCATTCGCGCATGTTTAATCCACGGCAGCGGGTTGGGCTGAAAGCCTTTAAACAGCACCCGATCGCCGACCTGCAGCTGCTGCGCCAGTTGACGAAGCCGCTGTTCCTGCTCCGGTTTGCCCTGCCCGAGCAGCACCAGCGGCGCCTCGATACCGCTTTGCGCGTAGGCTTCAATCAGCCGGTCATGGCGCTTACCCGGATGGAAGCGGCCGACGTGGATAATATAGTCCCCTTGGGGAATATCGGCCGGCGCGTCTGCCGCCGCGTGAATGGCGGCGATATCGAACGGGTTATAGATGGTTTTAAGCTGTGCCGGGCGCAGTGCGAACTGCTCGACCAAATCCTTTCCAACCGCATCGGAAACGGTCACCACGTTGCGCCCCTGGTATACGCGCTTGATTTTTTGCTGCTTCATCCAGCGGTCAAAACCGCTGCGATGGCCAAGATAAGAGGTAGAGAAAACGCCGTGCAGACAGAACCAGACGTTGCGATCCTGCAATGCCCGGCTGCGGGCGACGATGCGATCGGTTTTGTGCAGATTCGACAGTACCAGATCGAAGCGACCATGCTGTTCTGCTTGTTCAATCGCGCGATCAAGCTGGCGCGCGCGGCGGGAGAGTTCCGTTAGCTTGCGCCACGGTTTGCGGCAGCGGTCGGCAATCACCTGATAATTGAGCCCTTCCGGCAGCGGATAATCGCAGACGTCGCGCAGCGAAAACAGCGATACCTGTTCGCCCTGGCTGAGAAAATGTTCCGCCAGCGTGAGCACGACTTTCTCCGCGCCGCCGCCCGGCAGGCCATCGATAACAAACAATATGCGCATCGTTATTTCACCAGATCCTGATAGAGAGAAAGCAGCTGCGTCGACAGTCGCTCGCTGGTGCAGTCCATAATTCGTTCGCGGGCGCGTGCGCTTTCAGCCGAACCCAGCGCGCGCGCGGGCAGCGCCATGACCGCCTGCTGTAACGCGGCGATATCCAGCGCGTCGCAGACGTAGCCATTGCTGCCTTCGACGATGAACTCCGCGCCGCCGCAGCCGGTGGTGGTGATAACCGGCAGGCCGCAGGCCATCGCTTCCAGAATTACATTCGGGAATGGATCATACAGCGTCGGCAGCAGCAGTCCGTCAGCCATCTGATAGAACGGCAGCGTTTCGGACTGCATGCCGAAGAAACGCACGCGATCTTCGCAGTTCAGCGATTTTGCCAGCTGTTGATAGCGGTTCTGTTCTTTGTCTTTGCCGACCACCAACAGATAACGGTCGGTGGGGGCGATGGCGCGGATTGCCGCATCCAGCCCTTTTCGTTCAAAGCCGGAACCAACATAAATCAGGCAGCTTGCCTGTAGCGGCAACTGCCATTTAGCGCGTAATGCGGCAAAGGTCTCTTCGCCTGGCGGCAGAAAACGTTGGTTATCAATAGCGTTATAGATGACGTGGATTTTATCCGCCGGCAGGCCGAAGTCTTCGATAATTTCCTGCTTGATCATCTCCGCGTTGCAAATCACCCCACGCAGGTGCGCGTCCTGATACATCTCGCGTTCCGCCTGCATCACATAACGGTGATAGCGGTCGGCGAACAGCAGGCGGCTTTTCCAGGCCGGTAAAATGCGCGAGCGCTGTTGCAGCCAGCGGCGATGAACGCCGTCGCCTGCGCGGTACAGATCGCAACCCGGAATACGCTCATGGCTTTGCACCAGGTCGAATGATTCACTCTGCCAGAGCGCGCGCGCGGCGTTGGCGAAACCGCGTTCACGGCTGATGCGCCCCCATTTGCGCGGGTTGCAGATGTGAATATGCCAGTCCGGTTTGACAGGCCCTTGCCACTCGCGGGTGATGACGTTCAGTTCCAGATTACTGCTGTCGAGGGCTTCCAGCGCGCGGGAGACAAAGCGCTCCGCGCCGCCGTCGGGGCGATACTTTTGCCGTACCAGAGCCAGCCGGAATTTACTCATGCCAGTACCTTTTTCGCCGCCGCGATAACCGCGTCGGTAGGGATTAAATCAAGATAGCGTTCTTCGGTGTTGGTATTGATGTCGTCGGGGTCGGGCAGCGGGCCGAAGTCGCCGGCCCAGATAACCTCGCCTTTCGCCTGCCACGGCCGCCAGAAGGTCAGTTTCGACGGGCCAAATAGCGCGACGAGCGGCGTACCCAGCGCTGCCGCCATATGCATCGGCACCGAATCTACGCCGATAAACAGGCGGGCGTGATCGATAACCGCCGCCAGTTGGCGGAGCGTCAACTGGCCGGCTAATGAGTGCAGTCGCGCCTGCGGGCAGCCGCTGATGATGTTCTCTACCATCTGCTTTTCTTTGGCGTCAGGGCCAGAGGTAAGCACCACCGCGTAGCCTTCTGCTGACAGCGCATTAATCAGCGCGCTCATGCGCTCTTCGCGCCAGCATTTAAAGAACCAGCGCGAAGTCGGTTGAATAACGATGTAGTTCTCCTGGAAGCCGTCCGGCAGCAGCGAACGGCTGGTCGTCCAGTCAGATTCGCTGTAGCCCATTCGCGCCGGCGCATCGTTTATCTCAAGCCCCAGCGGCGCCAGAATAGAGAGGTTTTGCTGCACCGTATGCAGCTGATTGTGCTGCTGGGTAGAAGCAAGCGCGGTGTGGCAGTAGCGCCAGAACGGATGACGGCGCTTAGGGAAATCGAAACCGATGCGCGTCGGCGCGCCGGTTAATTTGCTGATGATCGCGCTGGGCCATTGATCGGCAAGGTTGAGCACCATGTCGTAGCGCTGCTGGCGCAGATTGCGGATGAGCTGCCATTCCATCTTAAGCTGATGCCGCTTGCCCTGCTTTTTCCAGCTGCGATCGATCGCGTAAATCTGGTTAATCTCCGGATTCGCCGCCAACATGTCGCGGGTTTCAGCATACAGCAGTACATCGACGCGAGCGGCGGGATATTGCTGTTTGAGCGCGTTTATCAGCGGGGTGATCAGCAACATGTCGCCATGATGGCGCAGCTTAATGACCAGGATCCGCGCCGGGTTCTGCTGGCCGGGGGAGAGGGTTTCAGGCGTCATACTCTGTTCTTCATCCAGGATAAGGGTTCCGATTCTAGGGGATCGTGCAGATTGAGAGAAGCGTTGTATTGCTCTACCATGGACCGATACGTATGGCCTGAGGACGTTTTCGTGCATAATCCCGCATTTCTCATCACGATTGATACAGAGGGTGACAACCTCTGGCAAAAACATGACAGCATCACCACGGAGAATGCGCGCTATCTTCCGCGTTTTCAGCAGCTTTGCGAAAAGTATGGCTTCAAACCGGTCTATTTGACCAATTATGAAATGGCCATCGACCCTTTTTATATCGAGTTTGCTAAAGATGTCATCGCGCGCGGCACGGCGGAAATCGGTATGCATCTGCATGCCTGGAACAGTCCGCCGACCGAGCCGCTGACCGCGGATGACTGGCGTCATAAGCCTTATCTCATCGAGTACAGCGATGCCGCCATGCGTGAGAAGGTCGACTATATGACCCATCTACTGGAAGATACCTTCCAGACCAAAATGGTGAGCCATCGCGCCGGGCGCTGGGCGTTTGACGAGCGCTACGCGCGCCTGCTGGTGGAGTACGGTTATCAGGTGGATTGCTCGGTGACGCCGCGGGTGAACTGGAAAACCGCTAAAGGCGCGCCGCAGGGCGATGGCGGTACGGATTATCGTCGCTTCCCGCAACATGCTTATTTTCTTGATGAAAATGATATCAGTCGCGAAGGTCATTCCCCGCTGCTGGAAGTGCCTATGAGCATTCAATACAAACACTCAGCATGGATGAATAGCGTTAAGCAAGGCTACGATAGGCTACGCGGCAAAGTCCGTTCGCCGTCCGTACACTGGCTGCGTCCGATGGGCGGTAACGTCGAGACCATGAAAAAAGTAGTTCAGCAGACGCTGGCGCAGGGTAATGATTATGTTGAGTATATGCTGCATTCATCGGAGTATATGCCAGGCGGTAGCCCGACCTTTAAGAATGAACAAGATATTGAACGTTTATATGCCGATCTGGAAGCGTTCTTTAGCTGGCTTGCGCCGCAGGTCCGCGGAATGTCTTTAGCAGAATATTATAATTTCAAGAGAAATCTTACATAAAACAATCATTACTGATAGAGGTGCGGCGTTAATCTGGTGTAATATCATCAGTCGAATGAATAATTAACGCCTGAATTATTAATATACTGAGGTTTTATGAAGATAGCAACCGTACTACGCTCTGGCGGTGATTATAACCAAAGCCATGTGCAGTGGTTATACAAACAATTGCCAGCAGACATCGAGAAAGTGTGCTTTACCGATTTAACTATTCCTGGCGTTAACACCATTAAACTAACTGAAGATTTGCCTGGCTGGTGGTCAAAAATCGAGATGTTTAATCCGGATTCGGTTGCCGAAGATATTTTTTATCTCGATTTAGATGTCGTCGTTGTCGGTGATATTAGTGATATTCTGGCAAATAAACAGCTGACCATGCTGAGTGATTTTTTCTTTCCGCAGAAAACCAAAAACTCCGCTATCATGCGCGTTCCGCATGAGGAAAAGTACAAGGTCTGGGAAGCTTTTAAGCGCTATCCGGAACTATTCATGACGCGCTATCAGAGCGGTGGTGACCAGGAGTTTATCAGCAAAATCTATCCACACGCCGCTATCTGGCAGGACATTTTACCCGGACAGATCGTTAGCTATAAAAAGCATGTCATTCATAAGAAGAAGAATGAACATGCTACCGGTGATGGCACCGTGCCTGCGGGGACGCGAATTGTCTGTTTCCATGGAAAACCACGCCCTTGGGACTGCGGTGAAGCTTGGGTGCCACCATTTGAGAAAGCTTAATTATTTATGAGTAAAGTGATGTCGCCAGTGACAATATTGCTTCTGGCAATATTGTCATGTGTTTTTGTGATGCCGGAGAAAATTATGGGTAGAAATCTCTTTTACCTGTCTTCGGTTATTACCTTAATTTATGCGGTAATTAACAGAAAACGTCTTACCTTTAAAAAAGAGGAGATGTTTCTGTCTCTGATGCTATTGATGTTAGGAGCCTCACAGCTTATTTGGTCATATCGCTTTCCGGGTAATCCGGCTGAAATTTATATGGCTGATGTTAGCTATCCTCGCTCAGGCGCTTATTTGATGATCGGCGCTGTGATGATGTTACTCTTGCCTGCGGTATTAAGGACAACAGCAATACAATATGGCAAAAGCTTGAGTTACGCATTAGTCGCGGGCTTTTCAGTATTGACGCTATACGCTTTACATTATCATTTTTTTGTTTCCGGCGATCGCCTGAGAATCGATAACTCCGCAACCTTAAGCGCCTATCTTTATACGATATACTCGTTATTGACGCTATATGCTTTAGCTTGCGTCAATATCCGCTATCGCAACTATATTGCCAGCGGTGTGATATTTTTCTCGCTGTGGATTATTTTTCTGACCGAAACTCGCTCGGCGCTGCTTATTTATCCGGCGGTACTGCTCTATGCCCTACTGACCGGTAACGTGATGTCGAAGAAAAAATCAGCGCTGGCGTGCCTGATGCTGTTGGTTGCTGGCCTGGCAGTGATTGAGTTGGCGTTTCCCTCGCTGAAAGATCGGGCGATTGAAGCGGTCACTGAGATCTCGGACTATCAAAGCGATAACAATACCTCGATGGGTTCCCGGCTCAGTATGTGGCATACCGGGATCTATGAAATTATTGCTCATCCCGGTGGCGTAAGCTCGCAGCAGCGTTTCCAGATCCTCTCGCAATTGATGTATGAGAAAGAGCAGGGGAATCCAGAGGGGTTGCGCAACATTGTTTATCATCTTCATAATGATTTGATCGAAACCATGTCGCTACAGGGCGTTATTGGCGGCCTCTTCCTGCTGGCATTGTATGGCGCGATGCTGCTCTATGTTTACAGAAAGGCGACGCTGAAATGTGCATTGGCATTTATTGGCGCGCCGGTGATTCTTTTTGGCTGCGTCGATACTCTGTTTATCCACGACAGATTTATCATTATGTTTATTGTGGCGTTAGCCGTTTTCACGGCGTTATCGCCGGAAAAATCTGCGGAAGAATCGTGATGGAGTGATGAAGTGGCCGTTCAGGCCACTTCATGTAGC
Organism: Klebsiella sp. 141251; assembly: GCF_050600725.1. NCBI lineage: Bacteria > Pseudomonadati > Pseudomonadota > Gammaproteobacteria > Enterobacterales > Enterobacteriaceae > Klebsiella > Klebsiella sp. 141251. The sequence goes on along the minus strand of NZ_JAQIRG010000006.1, from coordinate 300,410 downwards.
GCTTGAGATAACGGCATTTTAGGAAATACCTGTTCAGGAATTGCGCTATTAAGGGAAAGATTAATTACCGTAATACCCTTTGCCTGTAAATGACGGCTGGCGAGTTCAAAGGCGGGGAAAACCATACCATCTACTTTATCGGCGAGATATGAGGGAAGCTTATTCTCACCGTTTTCATAAAATCGCGGTTGCTCAAAATTATTCATATCCAGACCGGCAATAATAATTCTGTTGAATCCCAGCCAGGCGATAATCTGCAGCGCCCAGTAAGCCACCGTTCCCGCATCAAATATCCCTTTGCGAATATCGGTTGAGAAACCAATATGGCTTAAGTGCTGGTGCAGGAGCGCACTTGGGGAGCGGCTAAAGACCGTCGCGATATCGTTACCGGGGATCTTTGGCTGGTAAATCATATAACAGGCATCTTCAATCAGGGCGAGTCGACACTGAATATTGTTGAGTCCGATGCGCTCAATGATTTTGGCAATACCGTGGGTAGTGGTAAAAAAGAGGATCCGTGGATTGCTGACAATACCGGCGATAACCTCGGGTTTACGGTCAAAAAACTCCATATCAACGATCAGATACAGAGAAAATCCTACCTTTCCTTCGAGAAAGTAAGCGCCGTTGACGCCCATTACCGGCAACGATGACGGGATAATAGAAAAATCGACATCGTTGATTGATGGACCGGTCGCGGTGAGCAGCATTGGCCCGGAGAAAGCGTCTTTTAATTCACTTAGGCTACACAGCGGTACCGATTCGCCCTTGTATTGTAAGGCACAAATTTCACCGCTTTCCGCCCGGCGGATCTTTACCCACGGCCACAGGTTTTCATTGTGGCGGTAGGCGCGCGGGCGGGTATAGCGATAAATTTGCTTGAATAGCGATCCCATTAAACCAATCCCTGTGCTTGCAACAGTTGCTGAACATGCTCAGCGGTAATATCGCCGGTGCTGCTACCGTACGGCGGGCGGACGATATGCTGGTTTTTGCCATATCCGCCAATCAGTCCCGGATCGGTTGGGCCGTAGAGCGTGAAATTGGGTTTATCGAGCGCCGCGGTCAGATGGCTCAGCCCGGTGTCGACGGAAACTACGCCGCGTGCGCCAGCCAGAATCTGCGCAACCTGCTCAAGGCTCATGCGCGGTAGTACATCGACGTTATCGCGCCCTTCCGCTAGCCGTTTTGCCCGCGCCTCTTCGTGCGGTGCGCCCCACGGCAGCTTAATACGCACGGCGCTAGCCGCCAGCAGATCCAGAAGCTCTTGCCAGCGCGCTTCCGGCCAGTGTTTATCATCGCGGGTGGTGGCGTGCAGGAAGACCAGATACGGCTCTGCTACAGGCGCGTCAGGGCGAATAAAGTGGCTTGCGATGGCGTAATCACCCTGCGTTTGCGGCCTGGCATAGCCCAGGCTTTTGGCGAACAGTTCGCGCGTGCGCTCTACTGCGTGCTGCTCGACAGCAATATGGTGGCGACGGTTATAAAACAGGCTTGCCAGCGGCTCGCGGGCGGACTGCCAGTCCATGCCATGTTTGACGCCGTGCGCCAGACGCGTTACCAGCGCGGCGCTTTTCACCAGCCCCTGCGCATCAATAATGGCATCGTAGTTGACGGCCTTTACGGCATCGCGAAAGGCCTTTCTTTCCGCTTTGATAGGCGCGGAAAACCAGGCTTTGCGCCAGCGGCGAATCGCCACCGGAATCACCCGCTCGACGGCGGCATGCCATGAAGGGATCTGCGCGAAGCCTTCTTCAACCACCCAGTCAAAGCGGATACCGGGGATGGCCTGCGCGGCGTCGGTTAGCGCGGGCAGCGTGTGTAGCACGTCGCCCATGGACGAGGTTTTTACGATCAATACCCGCATCCGTTACGCTTCCTCGTGCTCGGTTTTTTCCGCTAACAGTTCGTTCAGCTCTTGCAGGACGCGTTCTGGAGTGATGTCGATCAGGCTTTGATGATAGCCCTCAGCGGCATCGCCTTTGCGCACCTTGTGGTAGCCGCTAATCAGGCGAATAACCCGCGCTTTATGCGACAGCGGCGGGGTAAAGTCCGGGCTGCTCGGGCCGTACAGCGCCACCAACGGGCGATCCAGCGCGGCGGCGACGTGCATCAGCCCCGAATCGTTGCTGACCACAGCCTGACAGGCGGCAATCAGAATCACGGCCTGTTCCAGCTGGGTTTCGCCGGCCAGGTTACGGCACCAGGCCTGCTGCTCGCTGCTGAGCGCGGCGATGATCTCTTTGCCGGCATCGTTATCTTTCGCCGAGCCGAAGAGCGCTATCTGATAACCATCGTCAATGAGCTTTTTCGCCAGCGCGGCATAGTGATAATGCGGCCAGCGTTTGGCCGGGCCGAATTCCGCGCCGGGGCAGAAGCCGATAATCGGCCGATCGTTCGAAAGATTAAAAGCGTTGCAGGCCTGTGATTTTTCGCCATCGTTGACCTGCAGCTGCGGCCACAGCAGCGGTTGTGGAAGGTCTTTAGCGCAGCGCATCACGCCATTGTCGTAGGCCAGCGCCACGTAGCGCTCCACCATCAGCGGCCAGGCGTCTTTGTCCAGCACGCGGGCGTCGTTAAGCAGGCCGTAGCGCATCTCGCCGCGCCAGCCGGTGCGCAGCGGAATGTTGGCGAAGAAAGGCACTAATGCCGATTTAAACGAGTTCGGCAGCACGTAAGCGCGATCGTAGCGACGATCGCGCAGGCTGTGGCCGAGTTTACGACGCTCGCCGATAGCCAGCGCGCCGTGGCCGAGCGGCATGGCGATCGCTTCGTTGACTTCCGGCATGCGCGATAACAACGGACGGCACCATGCCGGCGCCATCACGTCGATAATCGCCTGGGGATAGCGCGCCCTGAGCGTACGATAAAGACTTTGCGACATCATCATGTCGCCCACCCAAGACGGGCCTATCACCAATATTTTCATGCTTGTTTCTTACGCGTCGCGGTTTAGCCAGGCCATATATTCCGTTACGCCTTCGGCAACGGTTTTGAACGGTTTGTCATAGCCCGCTTTACGCAGGTTAGTCAGATCGGCCTGCGTGAATGCCTGATAGCGGCCTTTCAGTTTGTCCGGGAACGGGATGTATTCAATGCTGCCTTTCTTATGGTACGCCAGGGTCGCATCGGCGACGGCCTGGAAGGATTCCGCGCGGCCGGTACCGAGGTTGAAGATACCGGAAACGCCATTTTCCCAGAACCACAGGTTTACCGCGGCGACATCGCCGACATAGACGAAGTCGCGTTTAAAGCCGTCGCTGCCTTCGAACAGTTTCGGACTTTCGCCATTATTCAGTTGGGTATTGAGGTGGAAGGCCACGCTCGCCATGCTGCCTTTGTGCCCTTCGCGCGGTCCGTAGACGTTGAAATAACGGAACCCAACGATCTGCGAATCCGCTTCCGGCAGGATCTGACGGACGTATTCGTCGAACAGGAATTTAGAGTAGCCGTAGACGTTCAGCGGTTTTTCAAATTCGCGTGATTCGATAAAGTCGCTGGTGCGCCCGCCGTAGGTGGCGGCAGAAGAGGCGTACAGGAACGGGATTTCGCGCTCCAGACAGTAGTGCAGCACCTCTTTGGAGTACTGATAGTTGTTATCCATCACATACTTGCCGTCCCACTCGGTCGTGGAAGAGCAGGCGCCTTCATGGAATACCGCTTCGATCTCGCCGAACTCTTCGCCGGCCATAATCTGGATCAGAAAATCTTCTTTATCCATGTAGTCAGCGATGTCCAGATCCACCAGGTTTACGAATTTGGTGCCGTCTTTCAGATTGTCTACAACCAGAATATCGGTGATGCCTTTGTCATTCAGGGCTTTAACGATGTTGCTGCCGATAAAGCCTGCGCCGCCGGTTACGATGATCATAACTGTACCTTTGAAGTAGAAAGCCCGGAAACAATCCGGACATGAATACTCATATCATATCACTACATCCGAAAGGCTTCAGCCATTCGCCGAAAAGGTGCTGGCCGTGCGTGATTTATGCTGCAAATTATTCATTCAGGCATGCATCATCTCGTATCAACGTATAGCTTTGGGTAATATGTGCCAAATTTTGCCGAATCTGGAGAGTTGCAATGCGTGGTGATTTCTACAAACAGTTAACCAATGACCTGGATACCGCGCGCGCGGAAGGGTTGTTTAAAGAAGAGCGTATCATTACTTCGGCTCAGCAGGCGGACATCACCGTCGGCGACAGCCACGTGATTAACTTCTGCGCCAATAACTATCTGGGTCTGGCGAACCACCCGGAACTGATTGCCGCGGCGAAATCCGGCATGGACAGCCACGGCTTCGGGATGGCCTCGGTGCGCTTCATCTGCGGTACCCAGGACACGCATAAGCAGCTCGAGAAGAAGCTGGCGGATTTCCTCGGTATGGAAGACGCGATTCTCTACTCCTCCTGCTTTGATGCCAACGGCGGCCTGTTTGAAACGCTGCTGGGACCGGAAGATGCCATTATCTCTGATGCCCTGAATCACGCGTCGATCATCGACGGCGTGCGCCTGTGCAAAGCTAAGCGTTTCCGCTATGCCAACAACGACATGCAGGAGCTGGAAGCGCGTCTGAAAGAAGCGCGCGAAGCCGGCGCTCGCCACGTGCTGATCGCCACCGATGGCGTTTTCTCGATGGACGGCGTGATCGCCAACCTGAAAGGCGTCTGCGACCTGGCGGATAAATATGATGCGCTGGTGATGGTCGATGATTCTCACGCGGTGGGCTTTGTCGGCGAAAACGGCCGCGGTTCCCATGAATATTGCGACGTGATGGGCCGCGTCGACATCATCACCGGTACGTTGGGTAAAGCGCTGGGCGGCGCGTCAGGCGGTTACACCGCCGCACGCAAAGAAGTCGTTGAGTGGCTGCGCCAGCGTTCTCGTCCGTATCTGTTCTCCAACTCCCTGGCGCCGGCCATTGTCGCCGCCTCCATCAAGGTGCTGGAGATGGTGGAAGCGGGCAGCGAACTGCGCGATCGCCTGTGGGCTAACGCGCGCCTGTTCCGCGAAAAAATGACCGCCGCAGGCTTTACCCTGGCAGGCGCCGACCACGCGATTATCCCGGTGATGCTCGGTGAAGCCACCATCGCCCAGGAGTTCGCGCGCGAATTGCAAAAAGAAGGTATTTACGTCACCGGATTCTTCTATCCGGTGGTTCCAAAAGGCCAGGCGCGTATTCGCACCCAGATGTCGGCGGCGCATACCCCTGAACAAATTGAACGTGCGGTAGAAGCCTTTACCCGCATCGGCAAACAACTGGGCGTCATCGCCTAATAAGGGTGTGAGATGAAAGCGTTATCCAAACTGAAAGCGGAAGAAGGCATCTGGATGACCGACGTACCGGAACCGGAAGTCGGCCATAACGATCTGCTGATTAAAATCCGTAAGACCGCGATTTGCGGTACCGATGTGCACATCTATAACTGGGATGAATGGTCGCAAAAAACCATCCCGGTACCGATGGTGGTGGGTCACGAGTATGTCGGTGAAGTCGTGGGTATCGGTCAGGAAGTGCGCGGCTTTAAGCTCGGCGATCGCGTTTCCGGCGAAGGGCACATCACCTGCGGACACTGCCGTAACTGTCGCGGCGGCCGCACGCATCTGTGCCGCAATACCATCGGCGTGGGGGTAAACCGCCCGGGCTGTTTCGCTGAATATCTGGTGATCCCGGCCTTCAACGCTTTCAAAATCCCGGACAATATCTCTGACGACCTGGCATCCATCTTCGACCCGTTCGGTAATGCGGTGCATACCGCGCTCTCCTTCGACCTGGTCGGTGAAGACGTGCTGGTTTCCGGCGCCGGCCCGATTGGCGTGATGGCCGCGGCGGTGGCGAAACATGTTGGTGCGCGTAACGTGGTGATTACCGATGTTAACGAATATCGCCTGGAACTGGCGCGTAAAATGGGCGTCACCCGCGCGGTCAACGTGGCGAAAGAGAATATTAACGATGTGATGGCGGAGCTGGGGATGACCGAAGGCTTCGACGTGGGCCTGGAGATGTCCGGCGCGCCGCCTGCGTTCCGCACCATGCTTGATACCATGAACCACGGCGGACGTATTGCGATGCTGGGTATTCCTCCGTCGGATATGTCTATCGACTGGACCAAGGTCATTTTCAAGGGGCTGTTTATCAAAGGGATTTACGGCCGCGAAATGTTTGAAACCTGGTATAAGATGGCGGCGCTGATCCAGTCGGGCCTCGATCTTTCGCCGATTATCACCCATCGTTTCGGTATTGATGACTTCCAGAAAGGCTTTGACGCGATGCGTTCCGGTCAGTCTGGTAAAGTGGTACTGAGCTGGGATTAAGCGAATTATCGTCAGGATGACGATAATAACCATTCTTGCTGCCCATGGATTATGGGCAGCATATTCCCAACATATATATTAATAATAAAGTTTTTGTTATTACTACGATCGCTATTGAACAGGCTCCGGTTTTATTTATATTCTGCTATATCTTCATATAACAAGGATGATATATATGGCATACCCTATTTTCATCAATCGTGTTTGGCAATTGAAGAATATCATCTTACCGGCGTTGCTGCTTTTAATGAGTTTTAGCATTCTGGCTGAGCAAAGGCTTGAACATGGCGTGCTGCAAGCCTACTGGAAGGCGCAATGGAGCGATAATGCTACCATTAATGTTCCGGCCCTCGGATTTCGCTATTATTGGCTGGATGACCAGGGGAAATTTAAAAAAGTCATCAATATATATGTTAAGGGAACGCTGAAAGAACAGTTGCTGTTTATTAGGCAGAACTTTAGTGATATCCCGGAAAATTTTATCAGATTTCGCGAGTGGTACGTTAACCAGCAGGGCAGTCTGCTGGTTAATAATATCGCGCAGTATACCGAATGCAACAGTGAGAATTATAGCGCCGTATTGCTTTCTTTTGTTCCTGCGCGAAATAAACCTGCATCCTGGATAGACGATATGCATGCTCAGGTCCCCTGCGGCGGCGACGGGCGCTATCCCTGGTTAACGACATATCATTTACAGCGTGAATGGAATCAGCTTTCATTCAAAGAATGGCCAGATGATAATGCGAATAATACATATTCCGTTATGGCTGATGACGTGGTGGTTAAAATACGCACTATTAACAAATACTGGATCTATGCCGCTCTTTACGATGACAGCAAAGCGGACCGTATGAGTGACAAACGGGGGTACATAAGGAGAGGGCATCTCAAACCCGATAACTGATACCCGATGGTATCGGGCAAGGGGATGAAATTTATCTCATGGTAGATTTATTTAGATTTGGATAACATTTCTAAAATAATACGCATCTACCGCACTATTTCCGCATCGATCTTTTGCCTATTCGTTTATACAGTTGGTTTACTCTTCGTTTAATCGCATAAACCCTATGTTTAAGCTCTCAGTATGTTTGCTTACCTGTAATTCGGCCCGCTTATTACGGGAAGTCTTGCCGCCGCTGTTGCGGGTGGCGGATGAGTTTATTGTCGTGGATTCAGGCAGTACGGATGAAACGCTGCAGATATGTCAGCAGTTTGGCATAACGGTTCACCATCACCCCTATGCCGCCCATGGCATGCAGATGAACTATGCGACCTCGCTGGCGACCCATGACTGGGTGCTATGTATGGATAGCGATGAAATTCTGGATGAAGAAGTGGTTGCGGCGATTCTGGCGCTTAAGGCGGGAGAGGAACCGGATCCGAGCTGCGCGTGGCGTCTGCCGCGCTACTGGTTCGTGCTTGGCGAGCAGGTGCGGACCATTTATCCCATCTCATCGCCGGATTACCCGGTACGCCTGTTCAACCGTCAGCGTGCCAGCTTTAACCAGCGGCCGGTGGACGATCAGGTGGTCGGCCATCTGACCTCGATAAGGCTGCCGGGCTTTGTCCGCCACGATACCTTCTATTCACTGCATGAGGTGTTTAACAAGCTCAATAGCTATACCACCCGGCTGGTGAAGGCGCAAAAGGTCAGGCCGTCGCTCAGTCGCGGGATTATCAGCGCCATCGGCGCGTTTTTTAAGTGGTATCTGTTCAGCGGCGCGTGGCGTAGCGGTAAGGTGGGGGCTGTCACCGGACTGTATGCCACCTTGTACAGCTTCATGAAGTATTTTAAAGCCTGGTATGCTCACGACGGGAAGCGGCAGGGAACCGTGACGGAGAAGCGCACGGATCCCTGATGAAGATTAGTTGGTGGGGCTATCCCAGCCCTGCCATTTAAGCTGGTAATACTGGACCAGCGCGCTCTGGCTGATGCTTTCGCTGAGAATGCTAAAGAAGCGGCTGGCGTTCACCGGCTCCAGCGGACGCTTCGGTTTGCAGTATTTCACGCCGTGGAACGGGTTACGCGGCTTCTGCTGCTGCGGCACGTTTGGTTGCGCAGGCGTGTTCGGTGTCGAGTTATCGACCTGCGGTTCGTTCAGCAGGCTGCTCGGGCGCACCAGCGTGATATCCGGCGGCAGGTTATAAACCATTTGCTGTAGTACCCGCACCGTTGAAGGGTGTGGATGACCAATGGCGATCGCCGAACCGTTACGCCGCGCCAGCGCGATGGCGCGATTGAACTGGGTGCGGATGTCCGCCTCGTTCTGGGTATCGTCGAGAAACACTTTGCGTTTAATCACCTTCACGCCGGTCCCCTGGGCGGCGCGCATGGCCTGGGTGTTGCCGATGGTCACACTATCGAGAAAATAGAGATTGTAGCGTTCCAGCGCCTGCATCACCTTCTGCATGCCGAACAGGTTAGAGGTCATGGCGCTACCCATGTGGTTGTTCAGCCCGACGGCGTAAGGCACTTTCCCGTAAGCCTCACGAATAATACGTTCGATCTCATCGCTGCTCATATCCGGGCGCAGGGTGTCTTTTTCCAGCGGTTGCTTGCTGAGCGGCGCCATCGGCAGGTGGATCAGCACTTCGTGGCCCAGATTATGCGCTTTAGTGGCCATTTCCCGGGCGTGGGGGGCGTTCGGCAGCACGGCAACGGAGATGGTGGGCGGCAGCGCCAGCACCTTATTTTCCGTCTGTGGACGATAGCCGAAATCATCGATAACGATAGAGAGTTTACCGGCGAAAACCGGCGCAGCTATAGCCAGTGAACCGGCTACAGCAAGTGCAATCATGCGAAATTGGAGCAAAACTTATCTTCCCAACCACGGCTGTGGATTGACCGCCTGACCCTGGCGGCGAATTTCGAAATAGAGCGACGGACGACCCTGACCACCGCTACTGCCTACCAGCGCGATAGCCTGGCCCGCGCGGACCTGGGTACCGACGCTGACCAGCGCGCTTTGGTTATAGCCGTAAAGACTCATGTCGCCTTTGCCGTGTTCAACGACGACCACCAGCCCGTAGCCCTGCAGCCAGTCGGCGAGGATCACCCGACCATCGGCAATGGCTTTGACTTCGGTGCCTTCAGACGCAGCGATAACCATCCCTTTCCAACGTAGTTCACCTTGCAGCTGTTCGCCATAACGATGAAGAATTGTTCCGCGAACCGGCCAGAAGGCCTGCCCGCGCGGCGCGCCGAGGCCGCCGGTTCGCGACATCAGCGAACGTTCGCTTTCGGTTGGTTTATAGGTGGTGCCTTTGCGCGAGGCTTCCTGCTGACGGTCGCGTACCGCCTGGGCATCGCGAGCCTCGCGGTCGGCGCGGGCTTTGGCTGCCGCTTCCGCCTGGGCGATGCGACCGCGCAGGCGCGATTCGTTAGCGCGCAGTTCGCTGAGCTGCTGTTGGCCTTTCTGAATGGAGGATTCGAGGCTGGAGAGCGTCTTTTTACGCTCGTTGCGCGCCTGCTCAAGCTTGGCCTGCTGCGCTTTTTGCTCGTAAACCAGCGTTTGCTGCTGGCTTTGTTTTTCTTCCAGCATCGATTTCTGCACCGCGACTTCTTCGTGCGTCTGCTTGAGCTGGGCGATAGTCTCCTGACGGGCCTGGTTAAAGTAACCAAAATAGGCCTGCAGGCGCTGGTTGCGCTGCCCCTCTTCGCCGCTGAGGATCATCTGCATGCCGGTATGCGGCCCCTGGCGGAAGGCGGCATCAAGCTGCGCGGCGAGGTTACGTTCCTGGGAGGCGCGCTGGCGCTCCAGCTTAGCGATAGACGTGTTCATCTCGTCGATCTGCTTATTGAGCTGGTTGAGGGTATCCTGAGTTTCACGCAGCTTACGCGCGGCGGCGGAGATCGCTTCTTCCTGCGCTTTTAGCTGGGCCAGCAGAGAGGAGCGTTGCTGCTGCTGTTGCTGAATCGCGCGCTGTTTGGCGGCGATATCGGCCTGAATGGATTTCAGCTGGTCGCGGTCATCGGCGTGAGCGGATGCGGCGCACAGCAATACGCCAGCGCTAAGCGCGCTGGCGTAAAGAACGGATCGAACAGCCGTTGCGATCCATGTATTTGAATAAGTCGCCTTTCCCCTCATGGGGAAGGATTATTCCACGATGAACAGCGGCTTGCCAGTCATCTCTTGCGGGATTTCCATTCCCATTAGCGACAGCATGGTTGGCGCGATGTCGGAAAGCTTGCCGCCTTCGGCCACTTTCACGGTTTTGTCGCCAACGTAGATCAGCGGAACCGGCAGGTTAGTATGCGCGGTGTGCGCCTGTCCGGTCGCTGGATCGCGCATTTGCTCGGCGTTGCCGTGGTCGGCGGTGATCAGCAGCTGACCGCCTACGGATTCAACGGCCGCAGCCACTTGTTCGATGCAGTGATCCAGCGCTTCAACCGCTTTTACCGCCGCTTCCATCACCCCGGTATGGCCTACCATATCGCCGTTCGGGTAGTTACAGATAATGGTGTCATACTGGCCGCCTTTGATGGCCGCAACCAGTTTCTCGGTCAGCTCGGCGGAACTCATTTCCGGCTGCAGGTCGTAAGTGGCGACCTTCGGCGAGTTAATCAGAATACGGTCTTCGCCTTTGAACGGCTCTTCTACGCCGCCGTTAAAGAAGAAGGTCACGTGCGCATATTTCTCGGTTTCGGAGATGCGCAGCTGGGTTTTGTCGTGCTTCGCCATCCACTCGCCGAAAGTGTTAACCAGTGAAGCTGGCGGATAGGCGCAAGCGACTTTGATGTCGGCGGCGTATTCGGTCAGCATCACGAAGTCGAGGTTAACGACTTTCTTACGCGCGAAGCCGTCGAAGTCGGCGTTAACGAAGGCGCGGGTGATTTCGCGCGCGCGGTCAGCGCGGAAGTTCATGAAGATCAGCGCGTCGCCGTCTTCCATCGCGGCATCGGCCTGGCCGGCGGCGCGGATAACGGTCGCTTTGACGAACTCGTCGTTTTCGTCACGGGCATAGGCTGCCTGCAGGCCCGCCACGGCGGTATCGGCCTGGAATTCGCCTTTGGCCAACGTCATCAGGTCATAGGCTTGTTCAACGCGATCCCAGCGGTTGTCGCGGTCCATGGCGTAGTAGCGACCAATGATAGAGGCGATACGGCCTTTGCCCAGCGCGGTGAATTTAGCTTCGAATTTAGCCAGCGTCGCTTCAGCGCTGCGCGGCGGCGTGTCGCGGCCATCGAGGAAAGCGTGCAGATAGATTTTCTCTGCGCCGCGCTCGGCGGCCAGTTCTACCATCGCCATGATATGGTCTTCGTGGCTGTGAACGCCGCCAGGCGACATCAGGCCCATGATATGTACCGCTTTACCTGCGGCGACGGCTTTGTCGACCGCGCCGGTCAGCACCGGATTGGCGAAGAAGGTGCGTTCTTTGATTTCAACGTCCAGACGGGTCAGATCCTGATACACGATACGACCCGCGCCGAGGTTTACGTGACCCACTTCGGAGTTACCCATCTGGCGGTCAGGCAGCCCGACTTCCAGACCGGATGCGTCAATCAGGGTGTGCGGACGTTTTGCCCACAGTGCGTCCATTACCGGCGTTTTCGCGCTATAAATGGCGTTATCCTGCTGGTCTTCACGGTAGCCGTAGCCATCCAGAATCACCAGTACCATAGGTTTTTTAGTAACCGACATTGCGACAACCTCATGCTCAAAGACAGAAAATTTGCGTAATTTTACTACAGCTGAATCGATCAAATCACCGTAAAAGATCAAAGAAAGGGAAGGGACGACGCCAGAGCCGATGGCGAAGTCGGCTTTTTTTTCGTGACGGGCCGCAGAAAATACATTACATCGCGCTCACTGGCTGTATTTGCCGCAATGCACAGGTATACTCCTTCCCTGGTTTTTTTATCACTTAGTTGGGAGTTGTAACCCCCCATGCAAGAAATTATGCAATTCATCGGCCGTCACCCGGTCCTGAGCATCGCGTGGATCGCGCTGCTGGGTGCGGTACTGTTCACCACCTTTAAGGGCTTGATGTCGAAAGTTAAAGTCATCACCCGTGGTGAAGCGACGCGTCTTATCAACAAAGAAGAAGCCGTTGTTGTCGACCTGCGTCAGCGTGACGACTTCCGTAAAGGCCATATCGCCGGCGCTATCAACCTGCTGCCTGCCGATATCAAAGCAAATAACGTCGGCGAGTTGGAAAAACACAAAGCACAACCCATTATTGTTGTGGATGGGTCCGGCATGCAGGCGCAAGAACCTGCCAGCCTGCTGAATAAAGCCGGATTCGAAAAAGTCTTTGTACTGAAAGAAGGCATCGCAGGCTGGAGCGGCGAGAACCTTCCGCTGGTACGCGGCAAATAATTTACCCCCGCGTCGTTATGGCGCAGCGGTTCCCCCGATAACCTCTCAGGCGGCGGGGAGCCTCTGCGGCGTAAAATCCCTCGGGGTAAAAACAGGAGTGAGTCATGGCCAATATTGAGATCTATACCAAAGCGACCTGCCCGTTCTGCATCCGCGCCAAAGCGCTGCTGAACAGCAAGGGCGTGACGTTCAACGAACTGCCTATCGATGGCGATGCCGCAAAGCGTGAAGAGATGATCCAGCGCAGCGGCCGGACGACGGTTCCGCAGATTTTTATTGATGCGCAGCACATTGGCGGCTGTGACGACTTGTATGCGCTTGATTCACGTGGTGGACTTGATCCCCTCTTGCGCTAATTTTTACGCTTTCCCCATTCAGGGGCCGCGTATTTAAGGACAACACGAAAGGGTTTTACTATGTCAGAACAAAACAGCACCGAAATGACTTTCCAGATTCAGCGCATCTACACCAAAGACGTTTCCTTCGAAGCGCCAAATGCGCCGCAAGTTTTCCAGAAAGATTGGCAGCCGGAAGTTAAACTTGATCTGGATACCGCTTCCAGCCAGCTGGCTGAAGGCGTTTATGAAGTGGTGCTGCGTGTCACCGTAACGGCATCGCTGGGCGAAGAAACCGCATTCCTGTGCGAAGTACAGCAGGGCGGCATCTTCTCCATCGACGGCATCGATGGCAACCAGATGGCGCACTGCCTCGGCGCGTACTGCCCGAACATTCTGTTCCCGTACGCTCGCGAGACTGTTACCAGCCTGGTTTCCCGCGGCACCTTCCCGCAACTCAACCTTGCGCCGGTGAACTTTGACGCGCTGTTTATGAACTATCTGCAACAGCAGGCTGGCGAAGGTGCTGAACAACATCAGGATGCCTGATGAACGCGCTTAATGCTGCAATGACTGTGATCGGTGCCGGCTCTTACGGCACCGCTCTTGCCATCACCCTGGCAAGAAATGGCCACGAGGTTGTCCTCTGGGGCCATGACCCGAAACATATCGCGACGCTGCAACACGATCGCTGCAACGCCGCGTTCCTTCCCGATGTGCCCTTCCCGGACACGCTGCGCCTTGAGAGCGATTTAGCGACGGCGCTGGCCGCCAGCCGCGATATCCTCGTGGTGGTGCCGAGCCACGTCTTCGGTCAGGTTTTGCGCCAGATTAAACCGCTGATGCGTTCAGATGCGCGTCTGGTGTGGGCGACGAAAGGCCTGGAGGCCGAAACTGGCCGTCTGCTGCAGGACGTGGCGCGTGAAGCGCTGGGCGATGACATCCCATTAGCGGTCATCTCCGGTCCGACTTTCGCCAAAGAGCTGGCCGCCGGCCTGCCGACGGCGATTTCTCTGGCGGCGACGGATCCGCAGTTTGCGGAAGACCTTCAGCGCCTGCTGCACTGCGGTAAAAGCTTCCGCGTCTACATTAACCCGGACTTTATCGGCGTGCAGCTGGGCGGCGCGGTGAAAAACGTTATCGCCATCGGCGCCGGGATGTCTGACGGTATCGGCTTTGGCGCGAATGCCCGTACGGCGTTGATCACCCGTGGTCTGGTGGAAATGTCCCGTCTCGGGGCGGCGCTGGGCGCCGATCCGGAAACCTTCATGGGCATGGCCGGGCTGGGCGACCTGGTACTGACTTGTACCGATAACCAATCGCGAAACCGCCGTTTTGGCATGATGCTCGGACAGGGCATGGACGTGCAAAGCGCGCAGGACAAGATTGGCCAGGTGGTTGAAGGCTATCGCAATACCAAAGAGGTTCGCGTTCTGGCGCAGCGTTTAGGCGTCGAAATGCCAATAACCGAGGAAATTTATCAGGTATTGTATTGCGGAAAAATTGCGCGCGAGGCAGCATTGACCTTATTGGGTCGCGCACGCAAGGACGAACGCAGCGCCAACTAGCCGCAGGGAAAGTCTGTTACCTGTATGACCCGGTCAGCGAAGAACTGACCGGTCATAATTCTTACCGTCTGGAGTATGCAATGCCGTGTGAAGAACTGGATATCGTCTGGAACAATATTAAAGCCGAAGCCCGGGCTTTGGCCGACTGTGAGCCGATGCTCGCCAGTTTTTACCACGCAACGCTACTCAAGCACGAAAATCTGGGCAGCGCCCTGAGCTATATGCTGGCGAATAAGCTGGCCTCGCCGATTATGCCCGCTATCGCCATTCGCGAAGTAGTGGAAGAGGCTTATGCCGCTGACCCTGAGATGATCGCTTCCGCCGCCTGTGATATCCAGGCGGTACGTACCCGCGACCCTGCAGTCGATAAATACTCAACGCCGCTGTTGTACCTGAAAGGCTTCCATGCGCTGCAGGCCTACCGCATCGGCCACTGGCTGTGGAATCAGGGGCGCCGCGCGCTGGCTATTTTCCTGCAGAACCAGGTCTCCGTCTCGTTCCAGGTCGATATCCATCCGGCGGCGAAGATTGGCCGT
The DNA here is from genome assembly GCF_050600725.1 of Klebsiella sp. 141251. Lineage (NCBI taxonomy): Bacteria > Pseudomonadati > Pseudomonadota > Gammaproteobacteria > Enterobacterales > Enterobacteriaceae > Klebsiella > Klebsiella sp. 141251. Next base: position 285,333 of record NZ_JAQIRG010000006.1, on the reverse strand, counting down.
GGGATCATGCTCGACCACGCCACCGGTATCGTGGTCGGTGAAACGGCGGTGATTGAAGACGACGTATCCATTCTGCAGTCCGTGACCCTCGGCGGTACCGGCAAAACCAGCGGCGACCGTCACCCGAAAATTCGCGAAGGCGTGATGATTGGCGCCGGGGCGAAGATCCTCGGCAATATCGAAGTCGGGCGCGGGGCGAAGATTGGCGCCGGTTCCGTGGTGCTGCAACCTGTGCCGCCGCATACCACCGCCGCAGGCGTACCGGCGCGTATCGTCGGTAAGCCGGAGAGCGACAAACCGGCGATGGATATGGATCAGCATTTTAATGGCATCCACCATACCTTCGAGTACGGCGACGGGATTTGATTTATTGCCATTTGCCGCCGCGAAGCTCAAAAATGTAGATATCTGTTATCAGTTTGCAACTGTTCTGGTCCGGAAAAAACATGTGCTTTGTGTTAATTTAGAGCACATTGCGCTCCTAATATTTCTTCTGCGTTATGCCTTTCATGGCGCAGGGAGCGCACAGAGGGCGGCCAATCGCCGCCGCCCTCTGTACTCCCGGGCTCTGGCCGCCAAAATCGCCACTTCGTGGTGCCTTCGACTTATCCCGGCAGGCTTCGGGTCGGGCCGAGGCAGCGTCCGTGCAAAACACGGCCCTCAGCCCGCATCCATGCGGGCTGCCCCGGCCTTCCGGGAACGTCTCAGCGATTTTGAGGCCACCAATACCGGCAGTTTCAGCAGCCATTGATAAAGATGTAGCCCGGATAAGGCGCAACGCGCCGCAATCCGGGAACCGCTCAGGTTAGCTGCGTAACACGGCGCCCGGGTATCCCAACTGGCGCCAGGCTTCATACACCACCACCGACACCGCGTTTGACAGGTTCATGCTGCGGCTGTCCGGCATCATCGGAATACGGATTTTTTGCTCCGCCGGTAGGGCATCGAGGATGCTGGCCGGCAGGCCGCGCGTTTCCGGACCAAACATCAAGAAATCACCATCCTGATAGCTTACCGCGCTGTGGGCGGGCGTGCCTTTGGTGGTGAGGGCGAACAGGCGCTGCGGCTTCGCGCTGGCGATAAACGCCGCATAATCCGCGTGGCGCTGTACGGCGGTGAACTCGTGATAATCCAACCCGGCGCGTCTCAGGCGTTTATCGTCCCAGGTAAAGCCCATTGGCTCAATGATATGTAAATTGAAGCCGGTGTTGGCGCACAGGCGGATGATATTGCCGGTGTTCGGCGGGATTTCTGGTTCGAATAACACGATGTTCAGCATACTGCCCCCTTAATTGCGGGGGGCAGAATAGCAGATATTTGCCGAACCCTCACCCCGACCCTCTCCCAGAGGGAGAGGGGGAAAACCGATGCCAGCCGGACGGTCTCTCGCCCTTTGGGAGAGGGGGAAAACCGATGCCAGCCGGATGGTCTCTCTCCCTTTGGGAGAGGGGGAAAACCGATGCCAGCCGGACGGTCTCTCTCCCTTTGGGAGAGGGAGAAAACCGATGCCAGCCGGATGATCCACTCTCCCTTTGGGAGAGGGGGAGAGTGAGGGAATTACGCGGCGTTGCCCTGCTTGAGCGCATCAAAGGTCTGCAGCGCTTCGGCATTCTGCACCAGCGAATCGCGGCTGATTTCACTGATGGATTTCGCCCCGGTCAGCGTCATCGCCACTTTCATCTCTTTCTCGATAAGATTGAGCAGATTCGCCACCCCCTGCTTGCCGTGGGTCGCCAGCGCGTACAGATACGCGCGGCCCAGCAGCACGCTGTCGGCGCCAAGGGCGATCATCCGCACCACGTCGAGACCGTTGCGGATGCCGCTGTCGGCGAGAATAGTGATGTCGCCTTTAACCGCATCGGCAATGGCGGGCAGGGCGCGGGCGGAAGAGAGCACGCCGTCAAGCTGGCGGCCGCCGTGGTTGGAGACGACAATGCCGTCAGCGCCGAAGCGCACCGCGTCGCGGGCGTCCTCCGGGTCGAGGATCCCTTTGATCACCATCGGGCCGTCCCAGAAATCGCGGATCCACTCCAGGTCTTTCCATGAAATTGACGGATCGAAATTATTCGCCAGCCAGCCGATGTAATCCTCAAGCCCGGTCGGTTTGCCGAGATAGGCGGAGATATTACCCAGATCGTGCGGGCGTCCGTTGAGGCCGACGTCCCATGCCCACTGTGGATGAGTGACGGCCTGCCAGTAGCGGCGCATGGCGGCATTCGGGCCGCTCATGCCAGAATGGGCGTCGCGATAGCGTGCGCCGGGGGTCGGCATATCCACGGTAAAGACCAGCGTGGAGCAGCCTGCGGCTTTAGCGCGCTCCAGCGCATTGCGCATAAATCCGCGATCGCGCAGGACGTACAGCTGGAACCACATCGGGCGTTTGATGGTCGGGGCGACCTCTTCAATCGGGCAAACGGAAACGGTAGAGAGGGTAAACGGGATGCCTTTGTCGTCCGCCGCGCCCGCCGCCTGCACTTCGCCGCGGCGCGCGTACATGCCACATAGCCCGACCGGCGCCAGCGCCGTCGGCATTGCCAGCTTCTCGTTGAATAACGTGGTCTCCAGGCTCAAATCCGACATATTGCGCAGAATGCGCTGGCGGAGCGCCACGTCGGAGAGGTCTTCAACGTTACGGCGCAGGGTGTGTTCGGCGTAGGCGCCGCCGTCGATATAGTGGAACAGAAACGGCGGCAGGATACGCTGTGCGGCGGCGCGATAGTCGCTGGCGGCGGAAATAATCATCACGAGTTCTCCCTGGAATTTTCATTGTGGTCACCGGGCAGGCGGGTAATGCGCGCCTGGCGGGCCTGGTCTTCATCAAAACGTTTAATGGTGGCGTGGACAAAACCGAGGTGGGCCATCATCGCCTGGCGCGCGCCTTCCGCGTCGCCGGCGAAGATCGCTTCCATCACCGCCTGATGTTGTTCGGTCAGACGCGCGAACACCGGCGGCACCAGATACATGCGCTGGCGGCTCTGCTTCACCGAGGATTGCAGAAGCTCGAAGAAACCGCGCATGGTTTGCAGCAGCACCACGTTATGCGAGGCTTCAGCGATCGCCAGGTGGAAGCGAACATCCGCCTGTGAGGCGAGATCCGGGTCATCGCTGAGGGTGGCTTCAAAACAGAGGCGGATTTTTTCTTTTTCGGCGTCGGTGGCTCGCATCGCCGCATGCCAGGCGGTGCTGGCTTCAATAGCGTGGCGGGCTTCGAGAATATCAAAACTGTAGTCGGGGTCGTCGGCGAGCAGCGTTTTCAGCGGCTGGACGATGTTTTGCTCCGACCAGGGCTCATGCTGCCAGCGCACGAAGGTGCCGCCGCCGCGACGGCTAAGCAGCACCCCTTCGTTGACCAGCATCGCCAGCGCTTCACGCAGCGAATTGCGTGAAACACCGAGCTGGACGGCAAGCTGGCGCTCGGCGGGCAAACGCATGCCCGCCTCCAGCTGTTGTTCTTCTATCAGCGCCCGGACGCGATTTGCGACGTCGTCAGCCAGGCGTTTTGGCATCACTTTCACGGAATCATCCAGGTTAAGACATACGCCTGTAGCGTGGTAATCAGGCCCACCATGCAGGTGAATATCAGACTGTGCTTGACGGTAAAGCGGAACAGGTCCGACTCTTTACCCACCAGGCCTACCGCGGCGCAGGCAATGGCGATCGACTGTGGCGAAATCATCTTGCCCGTCACCCCACCGGTGGTATTCGCGGCGACCAGCAGAATATCGGAGACGCCGATTTGCTGGGCTGCCGTCGCCTGCAGCGCGGCGAATAGCGCGTTAGACGAGGTATCCGAACCAGTCAGGAAAACCCCCAGCCAGCCGAGGAACGGCGAGAAGAAGGTAAACGCGTGGCCGGTATGCGCCAGCGCCAACGCCAGCGTCGATGACAGCCCGGAGTAGTTCGAGATAAAGGCGAACGCCAGCACCATGCCGATGGAGTAAATCGGCAGCGCCAGCTCTTTCAGCGTCCCGGCGAAGGTGGTCAGCGCATCCTTCGGCTTCATACGCAGCCAGACGATAGACAGTATAGCGGCGAACAGAATGGCGGTGCCGGTCGCCGACAGCCAGTCGAATTTATACACCGCGGCGTATGGCGTCGCGGCGCTCACCACCGGCGGCATACGGGCGACCATTTTGTCGAGGAACGGTACCGAAATATTAACCACGAAGTCATACATCGCCCCGCCCGGCGCAAACAGCGCTTTAAACGGCGGCACGCTCCACAGGGTGACGGTAGCGGTGAGGAACAGGAACGGCGACCAGGCGCGAATGACCTGACCGACGGTGTAATGCGTGCGCGCCAGGGTTTGATCAACCTGCGCGGCGCCCATATCGCCAAAGCGGAAGATACGTACTGGCTGCCAGCGTTTGAGGAACAGCGTCAGGCATACCAGCGACACCAACGAAGAGATGATGTCCGGCAGTTCCGGGCCGAGGAAGTTGGAGCTGAGGTACTGCGCGATGGCGAACGAACCACCCGCGACCATCACCGCCGGCCACGTCTCTTTCACCCCGCGCCAGCCGTCCATAATCGCCATGATCCAGAACAGCACGATAATGGTCAGGAACGGCAGCTGACGGCCAACCATCTGGCCGATGGCGAAGCTATCGATGCCGGTGACCTGGCCGGCGACCAGAATCGGGATCCCCATGGCGCCGAAAGCCACCGGCGCGGTGTTAACAATCAGGCACAGCCCGGCGGCGTACAGCGGATTGAAGCCGAGCCCGACCAGCAGCGCGGCGGTAATCGCCACCGGCGCGCCGAAACCAGCGGCCCCTTCGAGGAAGGCGCCAAAGGAGAAGCCGACAATCAGCATCTGCAGGCGCTGATCCGGCGTAATCGAAAGAATCGACGAGCGGATAATGTCGAACTGCCCGGTCTTCACCGAGATTTTATAGACGAAGACCGCGGCGATAATAATCCACGCGATAGGCCACAGGCCGTAGAAGAAGCCGTATACCACCGACGATAAGGCGCGATCGACCGGCATTTTGTAGAACAGCAGGGCGACAAGCAGCGCGATGGCTACGGTCCAGGTGGCGGCGATATAGCCTTTAAGCTTGAGCTTAATCAGGGCGAAAAAGAAAAACAGAATCGGCAGTGAGGCGATAAGGCTCGATAGCCAGATATTACCAGCCGGATCGTAATTTTGTTGCCAGAGGTTCATGCAGGTCTCCATCGGGCCACATCCAGTGCGTCAGGTTGGGTCTGCGCCCATTGCCGATCACACTGTTTGTAAAATTGGCCCAGCCAAATTGCGATTGTAGGGTTAACGACAATTGATGGTTAACCAAATGTTATGATGTGGCAACGCGTTTGTGATGCAAAGTGATGGATATGTGAACCGATTGACGGTTTAAGAAATAATTGGTTGGGCCAATTTGGTGGGGAAGGAGAAATTGGCTGTGAGTTCACGGCCCGGTAGGGCTACCGGGTAATAGACGACGAACTCACAGCGGGCAAAAGATTAAAACTCGCTCTTCGCGAAGCCGGTCATCTCTTTGAGGCCCATTTCGCGGCCCAGCGCGGTCATCGGGTGGACGACAACCAGTCCGCGCACGCTTTTCTTCAGCTTGCCCATATCGGCCTGCTCTTTCTTGGTAATAGCGCGACGGTGCGGCATGCTCATCAGCTTCTGCGCTTCTTTGCTCAGCTTCTGCGACTGGACGGAACGCAGACGTTCGATTTCCGTTTCCAGGGTCGCTTTTTCTTTTTCCAGCTCCGCGTATTTATCGGCGGCTTCGACCAGCGACAGGTCGGCCTGCTGGTGGCGGATGGCGTCGAGACGGTCGCTCAAACGCTTGATTTCATTCTTTTCGACTTCTTTCATGGTAATTTTATCTGTGAATAAAAGGGCTTCGACGTTACATAGTATGGGCCGGGCGGGCCTTTGTTGATAGTTTTTTATCGAAATACTCGCGGCTATACGGCCATAAGCATGAGACCAGATAGATTATAATTATTTGAAAAATAATGATATTGTCGTTTTAATTAAGCTGTTTGTCATTTTTGTGAAGCCTGACGGCCATTCCGCACGTTTTCCTCAACTTGCTCCCTTTTTTTCGCCAATCCTTAATAAGATCCCCCTGAACAGAGGAGAGCGTGATGGCGAAAATCGGCGACGGCGTACCACGTATCATCGATAAAACGGTAGATTTCATGGCCTCGAGCCAGGCGTTTATGGAATATCTGAAAAAATGCCCGCGTTTACAGCGGATACCGCGCGATATTCCTGAGGATAAAAAGGAGCTATTCCTGAGTCGTCTGGAGTATTACCGGCAGCTGTACCGGCCGACGTGCGACCAGCAAGAAACGGAGTCAGAGCGTTGATTTCTGGAAGGCTTTTTTTAAGCTGATTCGAGAAATCAGCTCAGTCAGAGACAACACCATCGTTGAACGTACCATCTGCTGGTAGCGCAGTTTCTGCATTGCCAGCAGTTCCCTATCGCTCTCATCAAACAGCGGCGTCGGCGGAAGCGCGGCGACGCAGTGCAGTTCGCCTAACGGCCCGAGAATTTCATCATCGGTGAAAGTGTACTCATTACCGTCATGATTGAGCTCTTCACGCAGCGCCATCAATAGCTCGGCATCTTCGTATTCGGCGCGGCTTATCACCCCAAGGCCGTAGATAAGCTTCAGGCGTACGGAAAGGTCGCCCAGCGGCCCACTGCCATCCAGCAATGGCTCCACTGCGTATTTCACCGCGTAATCGTCTTTGCGGAATACCTGAAGTACCAGAATATTGACCGCCTCCGTCAGGAGTTCGACGGCGGCTATCAGGAAACTTCTTACGGTCTTACCAGCATTTAAACGCTCAAGTACGCGGTTTTCAAATGCCTGTGTTTCTTCCATTATTGCCTGCATATCGGACAGGAGTGGTATTGGGCGCGGCATCGGCCGCGCCAGGTTGTACATCATTTTACCGCGTTGTAGTCGTTAACGGCTTCCGCCACTACCGCGCTTGCCGCATCCAGGCCGGAAATCTGCGCCAGCGCGGCCTGTGGGCCTTTTTCGCTAATCAGCGCCGCCAGCTCCTGCGCCTGCGGATCGTCTTCGCTGCGGAAATGCATAGCCGCGGCAATCCCTTTTACCAGGTTCCGGTGCGGCAGGCCGTATTCTAGCGTGCCAAGCAGCGGCTTGATCAAACGATCGCCCGCGCTCAGTTTACGCAGCGGCTGGCGGCCGACGCGCTCCACATCATCTTTCAGATACGGGTTCTCAAAGCGACCAAGGATTTTCTGGATATAAGCCGCGTGTTTCTGCGCATCAAAGCTGTAGCGTTTGATCAGCACCGCGCCGCTCTCTTCCATTGCGCCTTTTACGACGGCGCGAATGTTCTCATCAAGAATCGCGTCGCGAATCGTTTGATGGCCCGCCAGTTTCCCGAGGTAGGCGGTTATAGCATGCCCGGTGTTTAAGGTGAATAGCTTACGTTCGACAAATGCCATCAGGTTATCGGTTAATTCCATTCCTGGGATGTTCGGCAGCTCGCCCTTAAACTGGGTTTTATCCACAATCCATTCGCTGAAGGTTTCAACGGTGACTTCCAGCGGATCGTTGGTGGCGGAAGCCGACGGCGGCACGATACGGTCTACGGCGGAATCGACGAAGCCGATATGCGCTTCAACCCACGATTTATCTTCTTCCGCCAGCGCGTTAAACACATGGCCTTTCAGCTGGGTGGTGCCGCGCACCATGTTTTCGCAGGCGATGATATTCAGCGGGCGTTCAATACCCTGCGCTTTGCGTTTCACCAGGCCTTTGGCGATGGCCGGAGCGATACGCTCCAGAACGACGGGACCGACGGCGGTGGTCACCAGGTCGACATCGGCGATCAGATCCACCACTTCATCGCCAATGCTGCTGACGGCATTCACGCCGGAGACGGTGTCAACCTGTTCGTTTTCGCCCACTACGTGAACCTGATAGCTATGACGGGCATTCAGGGCGTCAAGAACCACCTGATTGACATCGGCGAACGTGAGGGTGATACCGGCGTCAGCCAGCAGTTTGCCAATGAAGCCACGTCCGATATTACCTGCGCCAAAATGTAATGCTTTCATAGTATTAACCTTCAATTAATGTTTTTACCTGAGAGGGCTGGGGTGAGGCTTTTCCCTCACCCCAACCCTCTCCCAAAGGGAGAGGGCGTGGAGCGTTGTGGTTATTTATTCAGCAACGACAGGACTTCTTCGACGCTGGTGGTTTTCGCCAGCCGCTCAATCACGGTTTCATCATCCAGCGCGTTGGTAAGGCTAGTGATAACGTGAATGTGTTCGTTGTTGCGAGCGGCGATACCGATGACCAGACGCGCGACTTCATCTTCTTCTTCGCCGAAGCGCACGCCTTCCGGATACTGGCAGAAGACGACGCCGGTTTTCAGCACCCGGTCTTTCGCTTCGATGGTACCGTGCGGTACGGCGATGGATTCGCCAAGATAGGTCGAGGTCAGCTTCTCGCGGTCAAGCATCGCCTGCACGTATTCCGGCTCAACGTATCCGCCTTTCACCAGTTGTTCACCGGCGAAGCGAATCGCCTCTTCTTTGGTGGCCGCTTTACGCCCCAGGAAGATGTTATCCGCGCCCAGCTGGAACAGATTTTTGTCGTCATTATCAAAGCTATCTTTCAGGCTATCGGTGACCTTTACTTCGTTGTCGATGTGGCGCTGCGCCGCAACCAGACGCTCGGTCAGGCTGGTGTACAGGCCGCTGTCGAGGAAGTTGGTCAGCGAAATATGCTGCGCCTGCGGTACCTGGCGCATGGCGCGCTCGGTCAGGTCGCGGTGGGTGATCACCAGGTCGACATCCGGCGGCAGATTGTTAATCGCGCTGTTGGTGACCGAAATGTTGCTCAGTCCGGCATCCTGCACCTTCTTACGCAGTACCCCGGCGCCCATGGCGCTGGAACCCATACCGGCGTCGCAGGCAACGATGATTTTACGCACGTGGCTCAGGTCGTTAGCCACGTCGCCCGCGGCCAGCGGCGTCGCCGCGCCTTTGGACTCGGCTTTCATGTCGTGCATGCGACGGGTTGCGGCTTCGATATCGTCTTCTTCCTTCACTTTGCTGGTTTTCAGCAGGATGGCAGAGACAATAAAGGAGACCGCCATCGCCGCAATAATGGCCGCGATGTTAGCGAAGTAGGCGCCTTTTGGCGTCATCGCCAGTACCGCCAGAATGGAACCTGGGGAAGCCGGAGAAACCAGGCCGCCGTTGAGGATAGTCAGGGTGAAGACGCCGGTCATACCGCCGAGGATAACGGCCAGAATCAGACGCGGGTTCATCAGCACGTACGGGAAGTAAATTTCGTGAATACCGCCCAGGAAGTGAATGATTGCCGCACCGCCCGCAGACTGCTTCGCGCTGCCGCGGCCAAAGAACATGTACGCCAGCAGGACGCCCATCCCCGGACCCGGGTTAGCTTCAATCAGGAAGAAGATGGATTTGCCAAGCTCATGGGACTGCTGAATACCCAGCGGCGAGAAGATACCGTGGTTAATGGCGTTATTGAGGAACAGGATTTTCGCCGGTTCAACAAAGATAGACGCCAGCGGCAGCATGTCGTGCGCCACCATGAAGTTAACGCCGGCTGCCAGCAGTTTTGACAGCACTTCAACCGCCGGGCCGATGCCGAGGAACGCCAGAATGGCAAGGATCATCCCGATGATACCGGCGGAGAAGTTATTCACCAGCATTTCGAAACCGGATTTGATCTTACCGTCTACCCAGGCGTCAAATTTCTTGATGCAGTAGCCGCCGAGCGGACCGGCGATCATCGAACCGAGGAACATCGGCATATCCGCGCCGACGATAACGCCCATGGTGGTGATAGCGCCGACGACGCCGCCGCGTTCGCCGCCCACCAGCTTACCGCCGGTATAACCGATCAGCAGCGGCAGCAGATAGGTGATCATCGGGCCGACCAGCTTCGCCAGCGTCTCGTTCGGCAACCACCCTGTTGGAATAAATAACGCGGTGATAATCCCCCACGCGATAAACGCGCCGATATTCGGCATCACCATATTGCTGAGGAAACGACCAAAGCTTTGCACTTTGATCTTGATATCGGATGACATAAAACACCCCTTCTTCTGTTTTGCTTATCGCGCAGGCTGAACGCCCGAGGTTTGTTGTTAATGTGGCGGCAGAGGTAGCCGGACCCTGATTGATAGTGCGAAATCTGGCACTGAATCGTTAAGCTGTCCAGCAAGTGACTTTTTATGTGATGTGCATCACATAAATATAGGGGGCTGGTACTTATATGTAGTGATCTCAATCACAAAAATGATGTGTAAAAAAACAACAACACGTAATGGGAGGCCATAAATCGCATATTTATGTGATGGTTGTCACATTATAACTTTGCTGTTTTGTTATTTGTTTGTGATATGAATCACAAAATATTTTGCGCTCAATTCCGTCTTGTGTGATCTGCGGCAGGTTCTGTCTTCCCCAACGGCCAACGATGTAACTTTGCAACTCGCCTGCATGAAGAACATTTTTTGCCGCTGATGGCGGAAATGAATACGGTGAATTATGCTCAAATTGTCAGCCAGGCGCCGCTTCGCGGTCGCTCACAATTCCAATAATCTATTAGCGTGAATCGAGGAAATTATGTTTCTCAATTATTTTGCGCTGGGCGTTCTGATCTTCGTTTTTCTGGTTATTTTTTACGGGATTATTATTTTGCACGATATTCCGTACCTGATTGCGAAGAAACGTAATCATCCGCACTCTGACGCAATTCACGTCGCGGGGTGGGTCAGCCTGTTTACGCTGCACGTAATATGGCCATTTTTATGGATCTGGGCCACCCTCTATCAGCCGGAGCGCGGCTGGGGAATGCAGCATAAGCCGAATGAAGCAGGGCCTGATGATGCCGACAGCGAGCTGGCGCAGCTCAATCAGCGTATCGCTGAACTCGAACATAAAATCGCGCATCTGCAGCCGACAGCGCCGCCATCCTCGACGGAGAAATAATCATGGACCTGTTGATCATTTTGACGTACGTGGCCATTGCGTGGTCGGTATTTAAAATATTCCGTATTCCGGTAAATAAATGGACGGTCCCGACCGCGGCCCTGGGCGGCGTATTTATTGTTAGCGCGCTTATTTTATTGATGAACTATAACCACCCTTATACTTTTACGGCGCAGAAAGCGGTTATTTCCATTCCTATTACGCCGCAGGTTACCGGCATTGTCAGCAGCGTGACCGATAAAGCCAACCAGCGGGTGAAAAAGGGCGAGGTATTATTTACTATCGACCCGGCGCGCTACCAGGCGCGTGTCGACCGACTGCAGGCCGATCTGGTCACCGCATTGCACAGTATCAACACCCTGAAAGCCCAACTGCAGGAAGCGCAGGCGAACACCGTGCGCGTTTCCGCCGAGCGCGACCGGCTGTATAAAGATTATCAGCGCTATTTGAAAGGCAGCCAGGCGCGGGTCAACCCGTTTTCGGAAAGCGATATCGATAATGCCCGGCAAAACTACCTTGCCCAGGATGCATTGGTGAAAGCCTCCGTCGCCGAGCAGGCGCAGATTCAGAGCCAACTGGATAGCACGCTGAATGGCGAACAGTCGCAGGTGGTGAGCCTGCGCGCGCAGTTGGCGGAAGCGAAATATAATCTCGATCAGACCACCGTCCGGGCGCCGAGCGATGGCTACATTACCCAGGTACTGATTCGCCCGGGAACCTACGCCGCGTCGCTGCCGCTGCGCCCGGTGATGGTCTTTATTCCGCAACAAAAACGGCTGATTGTCGCCCAGTTCCGCCAGAATTCGTTGCTCAGGCTGGAAGCCGGCGATGATGCCGAAGCGGTGTTTAACGCACTGCCAGGGCAGGTATTCCACGGTAAACTGGTAAACGTATTGCCGGTGGTGCCGGGGGGGACTTATCAGGCGCAGGGATCGCTGCAGTCGCTGAGCGTCACGCCGGGTACCGATGGCGTGCTGGCGACGATTGAACTGGATCCCGATGCGCAAGTCGATGCGCTGCCCGACGGCATCTACGCCCAGGTAGCGGTCTATTCCGACCATTTCACCCACGTGTCGGTGATGAGAAAAGTGCTGCTGCGCATGACCAGCTGGATGCACTACCTCTATCTCGATCATTAATGCGATCGGCGGCAGGTTGAGACAACGTCGCGCCTGCCATTTGCCTGCGCCTGAACCATACTGATCTTTTCGTTGGCGAAAGGAGCAGGCAATGAAACTTATCGGCAGCTATACCAGTCCTTTTGTACGTAAAATTTCCGTCATCTTGCTGGAAAAGGCGATTCCCTTCGAGTTTGTGAACGAATTCCCCTATAACGACGTCAACGGCGTGGCGCAGTACAACCCGCTGGGTAAAGTCCCGGCGCTGCTGACCGATGACGACGCGTGCTGGTTTGATTCGCCCATTATTGCGCAATATCTGGAACTGCTTAACGTCGCGCCGGCGATGCTGCCCGCGGAACCTCTGGCGGCGCTGAAGATACGCCAGCTGGAAGCCTTATCTGACGGCATCATGGAGGCGGCGATCGCGCTGGTGCGGGAAAAAGCGCGTCCGGCGGCCCAGCAGTCAGAAACCGAGCTGCTCCGCCAGCGGGAAAAAATCGCCCGCGGTCTTGATATGTTGGAAGGGTATGCCGTCGACGGTACCTTGCGTAATGGTGAACTGAATCTGGCGACCATTACTGCCGCCTGCGCCATTGCTTATCTGAATTTCCGTCGCGTGGCTCCCGGATGGTGCGCGACGCGGCCAAAACTGGTCAAACTGGTCGAGACCTTATTTCAGCGCGCCAGTTTTGCGCGTACCGAACCGCCAGGGAGTTGACCCAGGCAGGTAACAGTTTCCTCGCGCAGGCGTTACAATCGCCACTCATTGTTGACTCCCTCTCCCGTCGGGAGGGGGGAAAATAACTTATCGTCAGGTTCACTCATGTCTACCGATACTCGCGCGCTTTATACCCGGCTTCCGGCCATTGATCGTTTACTTCGCGATCCCGCTTTTGCTTTACTGCTCGATCGTCATGGCCATTCGCAAATCGTGGCGCTGCTGCGCCAGATGTTGGATGAGGCGCGGGAGCATATCCGCCAGGCGCAGGCATTGCCAGAGTGGTGCGACGACTGGCCACAAGAGACCGCCAGCCGGCTGAATCTTAACCAGCAGAGCGCGCTGCGTCCGGTATTCAACCTCACGGGCACCGTGCTGCACACCAATCTGGGGCGCGCAATCCAGGCGGAAGCCGCGGTACAGGCGGTAGCGCAGGCGATGCGCGCGCCGGTCACGCTGGAATACGATCTCGATGATGCCGGACGCGGTCATCGCGACCGGGCATTGGCCGATCTGCTGTGCCGCATTACCGGCGCGGAAGATGCCTGTATCGTCAATAACAACGCGGCGGCGGTGCTGCTGATGCTGGCGGCGACGGCCAGCGGGAAAGAAGTGGTGGTCTCGCGCGGCGAACTGGTCGAGATCGGCGGCGCATTTCGCATCCCCGACGTCATGCGCCAGGCCGGCTGTCTGCTGCATGAAGTGGGCACCACTAACCGCACCCACGCCAAAGATTATCGTCAGGCTATCAATGAGCAGACCGCCCTGCTGATGAAAGTGCATACCAGCAACTACAGCATTGAAGGTTTTACCAAAGCGATTGATGAAGCGGAACTGGCGGAAATTGGCCGCGAATATGGCGTACCGGTGGTGGCCGATCTCGGCAGCGGCTCGCTGGTGGATTTGAGCCAGTACGGTTTACCGAAAGAACCAATGCCGCAGGAATTGATTGCCGCGGGCGTGAACCTGGTGAGCTTTTCCGGCGATAAGCTGCTCGGCGGGCCGCAGGCGGGGATTATCGTCGGCGACAGGTCGCTGATCGCGAAGTTACAGAGTCATCCGCTTAAGCGCGCGCTGCGGGCGGATAAAATGACCCTGGCGGCGCTGGAGGCGACTCTGCGCCTGTATCTGCATCCGGAAGCGCTGGCCGACGAGTTGCCGACGCTGCGCCTGCTAACCCGCCGCGCCGAGGATATTCGCCAGCAGGGCGAGCGCATACAGCCTGGGCTGGCGGCGCACTATAGCGATTTTGAGGTGCGCGTTGAAGCGTGTTTGTCGCAGATTGGCAGCGGGTCGTTGCCGGTCGAGCGACTGCCCAGCGCCGCGTTAACCTTTACGCCGCGCGATGGTCGCGGCAGCCAGCTGGAAGCGCTGGCCGCCCGCTGGCGCGCCTTACCGATACCGACGATCGGCAGAATCTATGATGGCCGTCTGTGGCTGGATCTGCGCTGTCTTGAAGATGAACCCCGGTTTATGGAGATGTTATTGAGATGATTATTGCCACCGCCGGTCATGTGGACCACGGCAAAACCACGCTGCTGCAGGCGATTACCGGCGTCAACGCCGATCGCCTGCCGGAAGAGAAATCACGCGGGATGACTATCGATCTCGGCTACGCCTATTGGCCGCAGCCCGATGGCCGGGTGTTGGGTTTTATCGATGTTCCGGGGCATGAAAAGTTTTTGTCCAACATGCTGGCCGGCGTGGGCGGGATCGATCACGCGCTGTTGGTGGTGGCCTGCGATGACGGCGTGATGGCGCAAACCCGCGAGCATCTGGCGATTCTGCAGCTGACGGGAAAACCGACGTTAACCGTCGCGTTGACCAAAACGGACCGCGTGGAAGCGGCGCGCGTTGCCGAAGTTCGGGCGCAGGTGGAATCCACGCTGAGCGAGCTGGGGTTCGACGCCGCTGCTTTCTTCGCCACCGCGGCGACGGAAAATCTCGGCATTGCCGAACTGCGCAGCCATTTGCTTCAGCTGGCTGAGCGCGAGCATCCGCGACAGCAGCGTTTTCGTCTGGCGCTGGATCGCGCCTTTACCGTCAAGGGCGCGGGGCTGGTGGTGACCGGAACGGCGTTATCCGGCGAGGTAAAAATCGGCGATACCCTCTGGCTGACCGGCGCCAATAAACCCATGCGCGTCCGCGGGCTGCATGCGCAGAATCAGCCGGTTGAACAGGCGCGGGCCGGGCAGCGTATCGCGCTGAACATCGTCGGCGACGCGCAAAAAGAGGATCTCAGCCGCGGCGACTGGCTGCTCTCGGCGCAGCCCGCAGAACCTTGCGAGCGGGCGATTGTCGAGCTGACCTGCCACGCGCCGCTCAGCCAGTGGCAGTCGCTGCATATCCATCATGCCGCCAGCCATATCACCGGCCGCGTTTCGCTACTGGAAGGCAATTTGGCCGAGCTGGTGCTGGATACCCCGCTGTGGCTGGCGGATAACGATCGCCTGGTGTTGCGCGATATCTCCGCCCGTTTGACGCTGGCTGGCGCGCGGGTGGTGACGCTGAATCCGCCGCGCCGCGGTAAACGCAAACCGGAATATCTGCAGTGGCTCTCTTTGCTCGCCGCCGCGCGAGACGACGCGCAGGCGTTGGATATTCATCTGCAGCGTGATGCGGTGCGTCTTGACGAGTTTGCCTGGGCGCGGCAGCTGAGCGCCGACGGCCTGACGGCATTAATTAACCGTCCGGATTACCTGCAGGCCGGTAACAGTCTGCTTAGCGCGCCGCTGGCCGCCCGCTGGCAGAAAAAGCTGCTC
Organism: Klebsiella sp. 141251; assembly: GCF_050600725.1. Classification (NCBI taxonomy): domain Bacteria; kingdom Pseudomonadati; phylum Pseudomonadota; class Gammaproteobacteria; order Enterobacterales; family Enterobacteriaceae; genus Klebsiella; species Klebsiella sp. 141251. The sequence continues at coordinate 269,753 of NZ_JAQIRG010000006.1, read as the reverse complement.
GACGCGCTGGCCCGTTATCACGACCAGCATCGCGATGAGCCGGGGCCCGGTCGTGAACGCCTGCGGCGAATTGCGCTGCCGATGGAAGATGAAGCGCTGGTGCTGCTGTTGATTGAACAGATGCGCAGCAGCGGCGTCATTCAAAGCCATCACGGCTGGCTGCACCTGCCGGAGCATAAAGCCGGGTTTACCGATGAGCAGCAGGCCATCTGGCAGCGCGTGGAACCGCTCTTCGCCGATGAGCCATGGTGGGTACGCGACCTGGCGCGCGATCTGAACGTCGAAGAGTCGTTGATGCGCGCGGTGCTGCGGCAGGCGGCGCAGCAGGGGATGATTACGGCGATCGTAAAAGATCGTTATTATCGCAACGATCGCATCGTTGAATTTGCGCAGTTGATCCGCCGCCTGGATCTGCAGCGCGGTTCCACCTGCGCAGCGGATTTTCGCGATACGCTAAATATTGGCCGTAAACTGGCGATTCAAATTCTTGAATATTTCGACCGCATTGGCTTTACCCGCCGTCGTGGTAACGATCATCTTCTCCGCGACGCGCTGTTATTCCCTGAAAATAAAAACGGCGAATAATAACGCAAATGAAAAATTAAGCCGGTAATGTTTAACAGTACGTTAAAAATGAAAATATTAACGTACTGTTTTTCATCCAATTTCTTGCCAAAAATGGCGTTCAGGTCATGTTTTTTATTGCGACATCCTCGTACCCTTCCATGATATTCACCTAAATGAAGGAATCATCATGGCTGCATCGACTTTTTATATTCCGCCAGTAAACGTTATTGGCGCTGGTTCTGTTACTGAAGCGATGAATACTATCCAGCAATACGGATATCGTCGGGCATTAATCGTCACCGACGCGATGCTGAATAAATTAGGTATGGCGGGTGAAGTACAAAAGGCGTTGCAGGAACGGGATATCTTCAGCGTGGTGTATGACGGCGTGCACCCGAACCCGACGACTCTGAACGTCGAAAACGGCCTGGCGCTGCTGAAAGAGAATAACTGCGACTGCGTGATTTCTCTGGGCGGCGGTTCGCCGCACGATTGCGCGAAAGGGATCGCGCTGGTCGCGGCAAACGGCGGCAACATCCGTGACTATGAAGGGGTGGACCGTTCGGCAAAACCGCAACTGCCGATGATCGCTATCAATACCACCGCCGGTACGGCTTCGGAAATGACCCGCTTCTGCATCATCACCGATGTCGATCGCCACATCAAAATGGCGATTGTCGATAAGCACGTGACGCCGGTTCTGTCGGTTAACGACTCTTCGCTGATGATGGGGATGCCGAAATCACTGACCGCCGCTACCGGTATGGACGCGCTGACTCACGCTATCGAAGCCTATGTTTCTATCGCGGCGACGCCGATCACCGATGCCTGCGCGTTGAAAGCGATGACCATGATTTCACAGAATTTAACTCACGCAGTGGAAGATGGCGGTAATGAACAGGCGCGTGAAGCAATGGCCTATGCGCAGTTCCTCGCCGGGATGGCCTTCAACAACGCGTCGCTGGGCTATGTCCACGCGATGGCGCACCAGCTGGGCGGCTTCTACGATCTGCCGCACGGCGTCTGCAACGCCGTCCTGCTGCCATTCGTGCAGGAGTATAACTGCAGCGTCGCCGCCGCGCGTCTGCGTGACTGCGCGCAGGCGATGGGTGTGAACGTTGCCGGGCTGAATGACAAACAGGGGGCGGAAGCCTGCATCGCGGCCATCCGCGAGCTGGCGCGTAAAGTCGGCATTCCGGCCGGTCTGCGCGATCTGAACGTTAAAGAAGAGGATATTCCGCTACTGGCCAGCAACGCGCTGAAAGATGCCTGCGGTTTAACCAATCCGATTCAGGCGACTCACGAAGAAATCATGGCGATTTTCCGCGCCGCGATGTAAAACAAAAAGCGCCCGGCCTTTGCTGCCGGGCGTTTTTCTTGCCTTTTGCTTATGCGCTTTCCTGTACCCACACCCGCATTTCACCTTCGCCGCGGTTAGCCCAGCTAAACCACGGAATGAACGTGAGCGTCTGCGCCTCGCGGGTAGCGGCGGGGCTGTCGTATCGCCAGAGCGTCTGCTGCTCCGCCCGTTCTGCCGTCAGCTTGTAGCCCGGCGCCTGAATCAGCATTTTATGAGCGAAAATCCCTTTTCCTTCAAAGGTGGTGAACTGCGCATCGCGTGGCAGCTGCAGATTATGCAGCGCCTCGCCGTTATCCGCCTGTTCCAGGCAGTAGACCAGCGGGCCGCGCTGCAGGGCGACCTGGCCTGCCTGATGGCGCACCAGCGGATTGCCATACAGACGACGCACCGGCATCGGCAGCGTCAGTACCAGGGTATCGCCTTCCTGCCAGCGGCGATTGATGTGCAGGTAGCCTTTGCGGATATCCTCGGCGACCGGAAGGCCGTTCAGCGTCACCTGCGGATGGTCGCACCAGTCCGGCAGGCGTAACGCCAGAGTATGAGCGATCGCGACAGGCGAATCGATGGCGATTTTGACCTGTTCCTGCCACGGATAGTTGCCGCTGATGCGCAGGCGCAATGTCTCCTCGCCGACCGCAACTTCTACCTGATTGCCGACATACAAGTTGATATACAGCGCCTCATCGCGCGGCGTGTAGATATAGTGGCCGAGCGAGGTCAGCACGCGGGCGATATTCGGCGGGCAGCAGGCGCAGCCAAACCAGCGCTGGCGGACGGGCTTCACATGGTCGTAGATATGGTTGAATTTCAGCGCTTTTGGTTGTACTTCCAGCGGGTTGACGTAGAAGAAGTGCTTACCGTCGAGCGCCATGCCGCCCAGCACGGTGTTGTAAAGCGCGCGCTCCATGACGTCGGCATACTGGCTGTCCGCTTCTAGCTCGAGCATCCGGCGGGCAAACATCATCAGCCCAATAGAGGCGCAGCTTTCCGCGTATACCGTATCATTTGGCAGATCGTAATCGCTACTAAACGCCTCACCGCTGCTTTGTGAGCCGATGCCGCCGGTAATATACAACTGGCGCTGGACCATATTGTTCCACAGCCGCAGGCAATCCTGGCGCTTGCCTTCGTCCTTGCTCAGCCGCGCCAGATGCGCGACGCCGGTCATCAGGTAGACAAAACGTACCGCGTGACCAATGGCAGTGGGCTGTTCGGCAATCGGCAGATGCGCCTGGCTGTAGGGTTTGTCCATTACCATCCATGCCGGGCCGTAGGTGTTCCAGTAGGACGTCTTGCCGCGTTTCTCGTATTCGATATCGTAAAAGTGTGGCTGTGTTCCACGCTGTTCGACGAAGTAATTGACCAGCGCCAGATAGCGCGGCTGCTGAGTGACGTCATACAGGCGCATCAGCGCCAGTTCAATCTCCGGGTGGCCCGGATAGCCGTGCAGCTGGTGGTCGGCGGGGCCGAAGACGCTATCAATGTGGTCCGCCAGGCGGCAAACCACCTCCAGCAGGCGGCGTTTGCCGGTGGCCTGAAAGAAAGCGACGCCCGCTTCAATCATATGCCCGGCGCAGTATAGCTCGTGGCATTCGGCAAGGTTGGTCCAGCGGGCGTTCGGCTCCTTTACCGTGAAATAGGTGTTGAGATAGCCATCGGCGCACTGTGCGGCAGCCACCAGTTCGATCACCTCATCGGCGGTTTTTTCCAGCTCGGCATCCGGCTGTTGGCATAGCGACCAGGCGACGGCCTCCAGCCATTTCGCCACATCGCTATCCTGAAAAACCATGCCATAAAATTCCCCTTCCTGTAGCCCGGCGGCGATGCGGAAGTTTTCTATCGCGTGGCTTGGATCGGCCTCGGCGATCCGGTCATTGAGCGCGTCCCACTGGTAGGGGATCACGACATCGCGCACCAGTTGCTGATACTGACCGAGGAACGGATCATTAATTTTAAGCTTGTGCAGATCGACTTCCATTACGGACATGACGGAGACTCCTTAAGACTGAACGTGACGCGCGCGCAGGTCGGTGGTGATGCGCGATATCATAGGGTTATTGAGCTTGCAGGCGCGGATGGCGAACGCCAGCAACAGGTGAAAGAGCGCGGGCAGTAGGGTTTCCATCGCGGCGATCCCGGCCAGTGAAGAGGCCGTTTGGTTATCGGCGCCTGGCTGATAGGCGACGAAAATAAAGACCAGGCTGATAATGCCGGCGCTTGAGGCCCAGGCGAGCTTGATAAAGAACAGGTTGAAGGCGAAGTTCATCCCCGAGGAGCGCACGCCGGTTTTCCATTCGCCATAGTCATCGGAGAAGGCCATCAGCGAGAAATGCAGCGGCAGGGTGAAGCCGAGAATAATGCCGTTGCCGAGGATGACCGCCAGCCACAAGGTTTGCCAGGCGGGCCCGGTCGGCAGGAACCACATCGCTACCGCCAGCGCGGCAAGCAGCAGGTTGGTGTAATAGTAAAGCTTAACCGTATCGAAGCGGCGTGACAGCAGGTTAATAATGACGGAGCCGAAAATCGAAGCGAAAGTCACCATGGTGAAAAAGAGTGAGGTGTAGCCGGTCGAGCCGCCCAGCACGTAGGTGATGAAATACATGTAGCCGCCGCCACGGATGTTAAACACGTTGATCAGCAGGAAAGACATCACCAGCATCAGCAGCAGCTGATCGTTTTTACGCAGCCCGGCAACATGTTCGCGGAGGGTAAATTTGCCCATCACATCCAGCGACACGCGCTCGCGCACCCAGAAAAAGCAGCACAGGAACATCACCACGGCAATGGCGCACAGTACGCCGACGCCGTACTGATAGCCCTGTGCGATATTGCCCTGGCCGAGCGCTTTCACCAGCCACGGCAGACCGACGGAGACCAGAAAACCGGCCACGCCGCACAGGACGAATCTCCACGCCTGGCAGGAGATCACCTCGTTGTGGCGGCTGGTCATGGTGTTGATTAACGCGCAGTAGGGAACGTTGATGGCGGTGTAGCTGACAGAAAGCAGCAGATAAGTGCCAAACGCCCAGGCGATTTTTACCCCCATGCCGGCATCCGGCACCGTGAAGGTCAGGACGCCGATAATGCCGATGGGCACCGCAATCCATAGCTGCCACGGGCGAAAGCGCCCCCAGCGGCTCTGCGTGCGGTCGGCCAGCACGCCCATGACCGGGTCGGAAATGGCATCGAAAACGCGCAGCGCAAGAAACATCGTGCCGACCAGCGCTGGGGTGAGACCAAAGACATCGGTATAAAAAAAGGTCAGAAAATTCATGATCAGGCAGGTAATCACGGTCCCGCCGGCATCTCCCAGGCCGTAACCTATTTTTTCACGGAGGGATAACGTGTCGTCCTGCGCGCGTTGCGCTATTTCACTTGTGGTAATCGGAGCCGAAGTCATAAATAACTCCCGGGAAGGATATTCGGAAAATATTCCGCTGTATGGCGGGCTTTGGTTTTGTCATTAGCAAAGTACGTTAATTATTTTGCACGGAATATTAACGGCAACAAGGGAAGGAAAAAGTATAAAAAGATGACGATTCCGACTTCATCGCGAAAATGTGATTTCGATCCGGCAGAGCGCTATTTTATGATGAATAATCAAAGCGTAATCCACTTAATTATTGTCGTGATAATAGAATATTGAATATATATGCTTAATTTATCCATGCCGCTGCCAATTAAAGTCCAAAATGGTGGCCTGTTTATCTCTCGCGGCATCGGCAGCCACCCGGCGAGGAAGTTACAGTCCTGGGAGATCATTTTTGTTGAAAAGGGGACATTAACGATTCGCGAAGATGAGGAGACATTCTGCGTTCGTGCCGGAGAAAGTTTGCTGCTTTGGCCGGAGCGGTTACATGTAGGTGTGGAACAATTTCCGGCAGACCTTAAATTCTACTGGCTCCATTTTGAAATGATCCCGGAGGCGTTGGTTTCATCATGTCAGCCAAAAATTGCGCTGCCGCAGCATACCCGCGTAGCTGAACCTCAATATATTATTTCGCTATTCCGCCAATTCTTGCGTGAGCAGGAAAATATTCATCGCAGCGTCGCGCTGGAATTAATATTGCTGCTGATTTTGCAGCAACTTTCCGCCGCTGCAGAAGAGTTGCCGGTCGATACTCCTGGTAATGCGTTGGCGTGGAAAGCACAGCAGATAATCCTTACCCAGTATCATCTGCCGCTTTCCGCGGCGACCCTCGCCAAAGAACTGCACTGCAACGCGGACTATCTCGGGCGGGTTTATCGCCATGCGTTTCATTTAACGCTGACCGACGCATTACACCGCCAACGGGTAAGGGCGGCGGAGAAGCTGTTAATCAGCGATTCATTATCGCTTAGCGAGGTGGCGCGGCAGTGCGGCTTTAACGATGTGGGCTATTTCCGCAAAATCTTTCGCAAACATACCAGCCTGACTCCCGCGGCCTGGAAGCGACGCTACTGCAAAGAGCACATTAATTCGGCATAGAAGGCGTGTCCTGTCCGTAATAGGCATTCGCGCCGTGCTTACGCAGATAATGTTTGTCGAGCAGTTCTTGCTGCATATCGGCCAGCTGTGGCGTGAGCTGACGGGAAAAAAGCCCCATATAAGCGCACTCTTCGAGGACGACGGCATTATGCACGGCGTCGGCGGCGTTTTTACCCCACGCAAACGGACCGTGTGAATGCACTAGCACTGCCGGGACCTGCATGGGATCGAGATCGCGCGCTTCAAAGGTTTTAACGATCACCTCGCCGGTCTGATACTCATATTCACCATTGATTTCATCGGCAGTCATCAGGCGGGTGCAGGGGATCGCGCCATAAAAATAATCCGCGTGCGTGGTGCCCCAGGCCGGTAAATCCAACCCTGCCTGCGACCAGATAGTCGCGTGGCGCGAGTGGGTGTGAACGATACCGCCGATTTGCGGGTAGCGGCGGTACAAGGCAAGGTGGGTTGGCGTATCGGAGGAGGGCTTTTTAGCGCCTTCAACCACATGGCCGCTGGCGATATCGACGACCACCATGTCGTCAGCGCGCATGACGTCGTACTCCACCCCGGATGGCTTGATAACCATCAGCTTGCCCGTTTCATCGACGGCGCTCACGTTGCCCCAGGTGAACGTCACCAGCTGATGCGCAGGTAGCGCCAGGTTGGCGGCTAATACCTCAGACTTCAATTGTTCTAACATGTGAAACCTCCTTCTTGCATCCGCGCTTCTATCCAGCGGCGTGCCTGTATAATTTCCAGTACCGGCTCTTTGGCTTTTTCCGTCCACATCTCAATTAAGAATGAACCGCGATAGTTCAGCTCATGCAGCGTTTTGAAGATGCCGACAAAATCGACACAACCCTCGCCGAAGGGGACGTCGCGAAACTGCCCCGGCGATTGTGCGGTTACGGGTAGCGTGTCTTTAAGATGGATAGCGGCGATGCGGTCGATGCCCAGTTTAAGCTCGGCGCTGACGTCGTTGCCCCAGGCGCTCAGATTGCCGACGTCCGGATAGACGCTGAACCACGGCGAGGCGAGCATCTCGTCCCACTTTTTCCATTTGCTGATGGAGTTCATAAACGCGGTGTCCATGATTTCGACCGCCAGCATGACCTGCGCCGCGGCCGCCTGTTCGACCGCCCACGCCAGCCCTTCGGCAAAGCGTTGCTGCGTGCCGTCATCGTGTTCTTCGTAGTAGACGTCATAGCCTGCCAGTTGGATGGTGCGGATCCCTAAATCGCGAGCCAGCTGAATGGCTTTGGTCATGATCTCGCGCGCCCGCAGGCGGGTTGGCTCATCGCGGCTGCCAAACGGGAAGCGGCGATGGGCAGACAGGCACATTGACGGAATGGCTACCCCGGTCTCCAGCATCGCCGCGACCAGAGAGGCGCGCTGGGTGGCGCTCCACTCCAGGCGCGCCAGACGTTCGTCGGTTTCATCGACCGACATTTCGACAAAATCAAAACCACAGCTTTTCGCCAGCACCAGCCGTTCCGGCCAGCTAAGGTTTTTCGCCAGCGCTTTCTCATAGATGCCTAAGGGATGATTACGCATGCTGCTCTCCCCAGATGGCGTCGATTTGGGCGTGGAAATCACCTGCCACCTGCGCGGGCTGCGCCGCGCCCGCCAGCGCGCGTCCGGCAATAAACGCTTTGACGTCAATATCGCTAAACAGGGGTAAGTCGGCCGGCGTGATGCCGCCGGTAATAGACAGTTGCAGGCCGATATCCGACAGCGCTTTCATACGCGCCAGATCGGCGTCGCCCCACTGCTGGCCGCTGGCCTGCGCATCGCGGCCGCGGTGATAAATCGCCTGGCGGACGCCGATGCGGTACCAGTCGCGCGCGTCATCCAGCGTCCAGTTACCGAAGAGTTCAATCTGAATATCGCCGCCGCAGGACTGGGCGACGGCATGGCCTTTCTCAACGGTCGCCAGCGGCGCGGCGCAGATAATGGTCATCCAGTCGGCGCCTGCGGCAAAGGCCTGTTGGGCCAGCGTTTCGCCAGCATCGGCGACTTTCCAGTCGGCGACGATGATTTTATCCGGACACTGGGCGCGCAGGGCTTTTACCGCGTTGAGTCCTTCCGTCAGACACAGAATTGTGCCCGCTTCCACGATATCAACGTGATGGCGCAGTACGGCGACATCGCGCTGGGCGGCTTCCAGGCTGGTATGGTCGAGCGCCAGTTGTAGTAATGGTCGGCTCATAATGTGTGCTCCTTAATGCGGGCGTGATAGCCCTGTAGTGCGCTAATCAATTGCTGGTATTGGCGGTATTTACGCTGATAAAGACGGTGTGCGGTCATGTCAGGCAGCAGGGTTCGTACCGGATGCTGCAGGCTGCTCAGGGCCTCGCGGAAGTGGCGATAGACGCCGGTACCGACGCGGGCGGCAAGCGCGGCGCCAAAACAACCGGTCTCTTCAACCTGCGGCAGTTCGATGCGCAGACCGCTGACGTCCGCCAGCATTTGCATCCATACCTCGGAATGCGCCGGACCGCCGGTGACGCGCAGAGCCTGGACTTGGGTAAAGCGCTCGCGCATGCGGTTGAGATGCGTCATATGGCTGAAGACCACCCCTTCATACACCGCCTGTAGTAAATGCGCGCGGGTGTGCATGGCCTGCATGCCGTAAAAACCGCCGGTCATCTCCAGGCCGGCGTTACTACCGTAAAGGAACGGCAGAAAGAAGAGCTCGCTTCCCGCTTTTGGCAGGCTGGCGACGGCCTCATTAATCTCGGTAAATGAGAGCCCGCCCCACTGCGCGGTAAACCATTCAAGATTGCCGGAAGAGGTGGGGCTCGCTTCGTGGACGATGTATTCACCGTCATTGACGAAACGGCCATAGACGTAAGGATGAGCTTCATGCTCACGCAGCCCGTGGGTGATCCCGCTGGTAACCGCCCAGGTCCCCATCACCGCATTGAGCACTGATTCATCATTGAGGCCCGCGCAGAGCGCGGTAGAAACCACATCAAACAGACCGCCGACGACGGGCGTTCCCGCCGCCAGACCGGTAACGGCGGCCGCCTGAGCGGTGATTTCCCCGCATATTTCCGCAGAGCCGACGATCGGCGGTAGCGCCTCGTCAATTTCACTTATGCCTAACCACTGGGTCAGGCGTGGGTCGTATTGCCCGCTGTTCATGTTGTAGAGATTGGACTCAGAAATGTTGCTCTCTTCGCAGCCCTTCATCCCGGTTAAACGCCAGCGAAGATAATCATGGGCCATCATGACGCAGCCGATTTGCCCATAGCGCTGCGGTTCATTTTCTTTCAGCCACCGCAGCAATGAAGCGGGATGGCCGGTCCACAGCGTCTGGCGGGTAAGGGGATACAGTCGCTCAGGGATGCCATCCTGCTGCCAGCGTTGAACGATTTCCAACGCCCGACGATCGGAGGAGAGCATCGCGTTACCTAACGGGCGATCCTGTTTATCAAGTAGAAATAGCCCTTTGCCCTGCGCGGAGATAGCGATGCCCTTGATTTGCTTACCATTGACGTTAGCGGCGCTGAGCAGCCTGGCGATGGTTTCATGGCAGCGTTGCCAGAGCAGATCCATTTCCCGCTCGGCGTATCCCGGCTGCGCGCTGAGGGTGCGTAAAGGGCAGCGCTCGATACGCCGCTCTACGCCCTGGCTGTTATATAAACCGGCTTTTAGATAAGTACCGCCACAATCGATACCCAGCCAGAAGGTCTCTTTTTCACTCATCTTAGTCTTCCAGTTTTTCCGGACGGCGCCTGGCCGTCCGGGACAGTTTTAAGCTGCGTGGTTACGCGGAGTCATCGTCTTTGCGGGTGCTGCGCCGGCATCGCATTTTGCCGGCAGCAGCAGCGCCATCAGGGCCGCCAGCGCCAGTGAGATAGCCAGGCAATAGACGCCGGCATCTTTGCTGTAGAGGGTGATCAGTACGCCCACGGCGTAAGGACCGCAGAAGCCGCCGAGGTTACCGAGAGCGTTGATCACCCCGCGGGCGCCGCCGGCCATTTCGGCGCTGAACAGGCGTGCCGGTATGGTCCAGAACACGCCTGCGGCGGATTGCAGGAAGAATCCGCAGCCAACCAGCGCGGCATAGGCCAGCCAGATGTGATTTTTCAACGCCACGGAGAGGAACATGCACAGTGCGAAGCCGATCAGCGGCAGGCAGACGAATAGCTTGCGTTTGCCGGTACGATCGGAGAGCGAAGAGAAAAGGAACATACCGGCAATCGCGCCAACGTAGGGCAGGATGGCGAGCACGCCGACTTGTCCCATGCTGCTATGGGTCAGCTCTTTCAGAATGGTCGGCAGCCACAGGGTGTAACCGTAAATCCCGGTTTGGTAGAAGAAGTTAAGGGCGATGAGCTGCCACATGGTTTTGTCAGAGAGCACCGCGCCGAGCGAGGCATTTTTGACTTCAGTTCCGGCAATCGCCTTTTGTTCCGCCGCCAGCGTTTCGACCAGGTAGGTTTTTTCCGCTGCGGATATCCAGCGCGCTTCCTGCGGACGGTCATAAACGGTGTATGCCCACAGCGCCAGCACGACCACCGAGAGCAAGCCTTCGATAATAAATAGCCAGCGCCAGTCGAGAACGGTGATGATCCAGCCTGACAGCGGGGCGGTAATAATCCCGGCAATCGGCACAAACATAATCACAATGGCGTTGGCGCGGCCGCGTTCAGCGTCCGGGAACCAGTTGCTGATCATCGTTAGCACCACCGGCAACATGCCGCCTTCCGCTACCCCTAATAAGAAGCGCAGGATCAGCAGTTGATATTGATTGGTGATTAAACCGGTCAGTACGGAAATAATGGCCCAGGCGACCAGCGACCAGCCGATAAATTTCTTGCCGCTGCCGTGTACGGCAATTTTTCCGCCAGGGACTTGTAAGAATAAATAACCGATAAAGAAAATACCGCCAGCGAGCCCCGCCATGGTGGCGGAAATACCCAGTTCGGCATCCATACCGCCCGGCATCGCAAATGCGATATTAACGCGGTCCATATAGGAAATAATACAGGCAATAAGAATCGGTGGGATAATTCTCAGCCAACGCTGGCGTGGAATATCTTTTGCTGTAGGGCGAGAGGTCATGTTCATATTAATATTCTCGTAGAGTAAATATTATGACAATGAAAACGTAGTTGTTCTTATGCGTTTTTTAATAGGGTGATACCGTCACGCAAAATGGCTATGCGGTGGTTAACATCGGCATTCGCGTCTATTTCCAGTAATTTAATACCGGCGAACTGCAACGATGCGCCGGCGGCGCAGGCGAAAATATCGCGGGCATGCTGCGCGGTCATCAGGCTTTGCGGGCAGAAGGGGGCAAACGGCGCGTGTAAATCCTGCCATTCGCCATATTCGCCTGTTTGGGTGGTGCCGGAAAACATCAGCGCGCCCAGTTTCCCGGCCTGTTTAACCTGTCGGGTATGGGCCAACGGCAGCGCGGTATCGCGGCCTTCAATGGCCGAGCGCGCCCAGTTAATGCACACGCTTATCTCGTAGTCGGCAATAACTTCCAGTACATTATCCAGCGGCAGGAAGCCTTTACGCGGCGCCGGGCCATTCATCGCGTCACAGTGTTCCAGCACCAGGTCGCAGCGCCAGTCCCAACTGGCGATTTCTTTGAGCGAGCGGGAAAAGGCGTCCGTTGCCTGGGCGATGTTTTGATCTCCCGCCAGCGGCGCGGCCTGTAACTCAAGCGCGGTGACTTTACCGGGTTGAATACCGTTGATTTTATTAATTTTGCGATGAAGGTGGCGGTAGTATTCAACGCAGGCTACACGCTGTTGTTCATCGCTGGAGGCCAGACCGAAACCCGCGTTCTCTCCGCGGCGGCGCATGGTTTCCATAATGGCGGTAATCACAATTTGCCAGTTATCCGGCGTATGGCGCAGCAGCCACTCATCGCCTAAAGGATGGATATGCTCAAGACAAGGCTGTTCTATGCCACGAATATCTGGAGTATCGGCAAGTTGTCGCCAGAATTCCTTCTCTTCCTCTTCACTCTTTTGGTGAAATGAGGGGGCACAGGGATACGCACCGATAATATAACCGGTAGTAATGTTCATTATGTGCTCCTGTAAATTTAATGAGATAATTAGTTCTTTTACAGAATATCGATAGCTACCTTGACGACTATTTTTCTAATAGGGGTGGCAGTCATTTTAATGCATCCAGGGCGATGCACATCTTGTGGAAAGAATATGGCATAGCTACCGGGTATCATTTCAATAAACGATTCATGTTGACTGTCGTGATAAAAAATAATATCGCGCTGTTCTAATAACGATTCGCTGATCTGGTTATTTCCGCTATCGATGGCGATACCTATTTTTTCTTCACCGGAAGCGAGAAATTGAATATCTAAATAACGCCGATGTACCTCCGGACGGTTTTCTGTCGCCGCGCGGGTGGTCAGATCGATGATCTGCGCAAAAATATTCTTACCCTCAATTTCGACGACGCCGGGCGGCTGGTGGCGAAAATCGGTAGTCCGAAGAAAATCGAGCGCCTTTTCAATCGCTGCCGGTAGACGGCACGGATTCGGTTGTGAAATATGGCCGAAGATCATAGTGGTTTCCCCTATAGAGCCTGAATTTTGGCCCATACGCTGTCGTCGACGGTGATCCCATTACGGCGGTTTTCTTCCAGCAATCGCGTAAACTCGTGGCCCGGTAGGCGGACCGCCACATTTTCATCGGCGCGTTCGGCGGTGGTGATAAAGTCCATGATCCGCTGTAGTTTGGCATCGCGAGTTTTGCCATCAATGAGCTTGTCGACTTCAATGGCGATGAAAATCTGCGATACGCCATATTCGTCGCTATTGTCCTGGGTGACTTCAGCAACGGAGGAACCGTTGGAAAGCAGAGTGGCTATCATATCCAGCACAATTGATAAACCGGAACCCTTCCAGTAGCCCATCGGCAGGATACGGCGATTTTTCTCAATCACGCCGGGTTCCTTCGTCAAATTACCTTCATCATCAAACCCGCCATCTACCGGCAGCGTGCGGCCAGCCAGGCGATTAACCTCCAGCATGCCGTAAGAGAACATCGACATCGACATATCGACCATTGTGATGGGAGTGGAGGGAATTGCCACGATCAGCGGATTGGTGCCAATGCGGCACTCTTTCGCGCCCCACGGCGGCATGACGGCGATGGAGTTGGTCCAGCAAATGCCGATATAGCCTTTTTCCGCCGCCTGCCAGCCGTAGCTGCCGCCGCGCATCCAGTGGTTGGCGTTGCGTAATGCCACCAGGCCAATGCCGTGGTCGGAGGCCAATTCAATGGCGCGATCCATCATCTTTTTCGCCGTCAGATTGCCAATCGAACGCCGGGCATCCCACTGCTCAATAGCGCCAAGGCTGGTGACGCGCTGAGGTTTCGCATCCGGAATGATATCGCCGTTATCCAGTTGCTGAATAAAACGTGGAAAGCGATTCACTCCGTGTGAGTAGACGCCGGATTCCGTGGTGCGGGCGAACATTTCCGCGCAGGCGTCGGCGGTTTCCGCCGCAATACCGCGTGAGAGTAATACCCGATTGAACGCCTCTTTTAGCTGCGCAAAAGTTACTTTCATTCCCGTGTTCCCCTTAGGGTTTGAGTGATTTTTTATCTTTACGTTTCACATATCGAAATCTGATTTCAAATATAACGATCAATTTTTGACAGATCAACGGCAGATGCTATTTTTAAAAATCATTAAAATCAGTTGGTTGTGTTTTTTCGGTTCAGATCGTGAACTGAACCACACTTTGCGCTACCATCAGAGCGCGATTAAAAAGGAAGCCGAAGCGATGGGCACAAAAGAGAGTGAAATGACGCAAGAGAAAGAGAGGCCAGCCGGAAGCCAGAGTCTATTTCGCGGGTTAATGCTGATTGAGATCCTCAGTAACTATCCAAACGGTTGTCCGTTGGCGCATCTGTCTGAACTGGCGGGCCTGAACAAAAGTACCGTGCATCGGTTGTTGCAGGGCCTGCAGTCCTGCGGCTACGTTACGCCGGCGCCTGCCGCCGGAAGTTACCGCCTGACCACCAAATTTATAGCCGTGGGCCAAAAGGCGCTGTCGTCGCTGAATATTATTCATGTCGCTGCGCCGCATCTTGAAGCTTTAAACATCGCCACCGGCGAGACGGTGAACTTCTCCAGCCGTGAGGACGACCACGCGATTCTGATTTATAAGCTGGAGCCGACTACCGGTATGCTGCGTACCCGCGCCTATATTGGCCAGCATATGCCGCTGTACTGTTCGGCGATGGGTAAGATCTACATGGCGTTCGGCCATCCTGACTACGTTGCCAGCTACTGGGATAGCCATCAGGATATTATTCAGCCGTTGACCCGTAACACCATTACCGGCCTGCCGGCGATGAACGACGAGCTGGCGCAGATTCGTGAACGTAATATGGCGATGGACCGCGAAGAGAACGAACTCGGCGTCTCGTGCCTGGCGGTACCGGTATTCGATATTCACGGTCGCGTGCCTTACGCCATTTCGATTTCGCTGTCGACTTCGCGCCTGAAACAGGTTGGTGAGAAAAATCTGCTCAAACCATTGCGTGAAACGGCAGAGGCGATTTCCCGCGAGCTGGGGTTTGTTATTCGCGAAGGCTAAGGCAACTGGCGAGATCTTGCTGGGTATTTGCCTAAAACGCAGCTGATTCCATTCAGGATCAAAGCGCGCAGCGGGGTTTTTCTGGCACGCTGCGTTTTTATCCCGAAGGGAGTTGAGGATGAACCGGTTTATTATCGCCGATGCGCAAAAGTGTATTGGCTGCCGAACCTGCGAGGTGGCCTGCGTGGTGTCGCATCAGCAGGGGCAGGATTGTTCTACCGTTTCTGCAAGACGCTTTGCGCCGCGGATCCGGGTAGTGAAGAGCGATGAGTTATCAACGGCGACGCTGTGTCGTCAGTGCGAAGATGCCCCTTGCGCGAACGTCTGCCCGGAAGGGGCAATACGCCATGAGGGCGACGTCTGGCGAGTCGATCAACGGCTGTGCATTGGTTGTAAAAGCTGTATGGTGGCGTGCCCTTATGGGGCGATGACGGTGATGTTGACCGACGAAGGCGTGCAGGCGCTGAAGTGCGACCTGTGCGCGCACCGGCAAACGGGGCCGGCGTGTGTAGCGGCCTGCCCGACTCAGGCGCTGCGCTGTATTGAGCCCGCTGAGCTGGAAAGATTAAGCGCCGAGCGCCGTCGTTGGGCGGCGCAGGCAATGTAACTGCATGTTCCCGGCCAGCGATGGCCGGGAACATCATCAGGCGTCTTGCTCCTGCCAGGCGCGCTCAATCTCTTCGGCAAGAATTTTAACCCCCGCCTCGATTTTCTCCGGGTCCGGCACGTAGTTCATGCGCATGCACTGATGCGTATGCGGCCACGGCTTGTCCAGCCCCGGGAAGAAGTAATCGCCCGGTACCATCAGCACGCCGCGTTGCTTCAGGCGCTGATACAGCAGCTCGGTGGAGATCGGCAGATCCTTAAACCACAGCCACAGGAAAATCGCCCCTTCCGGTTTATGAATCAGGCAGCGTTCTTCCGGCAAATAGCGGCGAATGGTAGCAATAGTTTCCTGAACACGCTGATAATAGAACGGTTTAATTACCGTTTCGGACAACCGCAGCAGGTCCTTGCGCTTGATCATTTCGCACATCATCGCCGGCCCAATTCCGCCAGGGGCGAGGCTGATAATGCCGTTCATATTGCTGATCGCGGTGATGATTTTTTCGTTGGCGATGATGATGCCGCAGCGGGTGCCCGGCAGTCCGAGCTTGGATAAACTCATGCACAGCACAATATTCGGGTTCCACAGCGGGCGCGCTTCGCTAAAGATAATGCCGGGGAAAGGTACGCCATAGGCGTTATCAATAACCAGCGGGACGCCATTCTGGTTAGCGAGAGCATCCAGTTTGATGAGCTCTTCATCGGTAATGACGTTACCGGTCGGGTTGGTTGGCCGGGAGACGCAGATCATTCCCGTCTCTTCGGTGATCTGCAGGTGTTCGAAGTCCACGTGATATTTGAACTGGCCTTCCGGCAGCAGTTCAATGTTGGGGCGGGTGGCGACAAACAGATCCTCTTCCAGCCCGGAATCGGCGTAGCCGATATATTCCGGCGTCAGCGGGAACAGCACCTTGCGGGTGGTGCCGTCGGCACGGCGGCCGGCAAACAGGTTAAATAAGTAGAAAAATGCGCTCTGGCTGCCATTCGTCAGAGCAATATTCTGTGGTTCGATCTCCCAACCTAATTCTTCGCGCAGCATTTGCGCAAGCAAGGTCAGAAGCTCGCTTTTCCCTTGCGGACCATCATAATTGCAAAGCGCATCAAGGGCTTTGCCGTTATCCAGCATATCGGCCAGCAGGCTATTGAAGTATTCATTCATCTCCGGGATTTGCGCGGGGTTGCCGCCGCCCAGCATGATCGCGCCCGGTGTGCGCAGGCCGTCATTGAGGTCTTCCATCAGGCGGGTGATGCCTGAATGACGGGTGAATTTGTCGCCGAAAAGTGAAAATGTCATCGCGGATATTCTGTTGGTCTTCTGGAAAGGGAATTACCATAACGCCAGCGTCAACGCGGTGCAAATCGGCACAGGAGGGAGCGATTTATTTTTTGTTCTGCTAATAGTGGAGATATTAGTAATTTGTGCTGAAAAGGCTCCCGCCAGCGGCAAGGAGCCCGGTAAGCGACTGCTATTGCTGTCCGGCCCAGACAACCATCACTTTATCAGCGCTGCTTTCACGCACGAAACCATAGCCCTGCTCTAGCGTCAGCGTCTGTTGTTTACCCATACCAATGGCCGGATGGCGGGCGCGGAATTGGGCGATTTTTTGCCAGTGCGCGACGTTATCGGATGCGCTACCGACAACATCCTGCCAGTTCATATCGGAGCGGGTACCCTGCAGCGGGTCGGAACCCGTGGGGCCGAACGGACGTGAAGATTCATCGCCATAGAAGAGTTGTACGGCGCCTGGCGCGAGTAATAGCAGTTCCGCCGCCCGACTGCCGCCTTCGCGGAACAGGCGGGTATCGTGCGAGGAGAGATAGCTCAGCACGTTGAAATCCTGCAGCTTGTCCGCCATTTGCTGCCAGGTGGCGTCCATGTTTGCGAGACAGTTTGCTGCTTTCGCCGCTTGATCCTGATAATCGAAATTAATCATCGCGTCGAAACCGTGGCGATAGTAGTCGCTTTGCATCACGCCGTGGCCCCAGGCCTCGCCGGTCATCCAGAATGGCGCGTCATCCAGCGCTTTCTGCGGATTCGCTTTTTTCCAGTCTGCCAGCGCGGCCGTGGCCTGGGTTTTGAGCTGCTGCCAGGCGTCCAGTTCGACGTGTTTCGCGGTATCGACGCGGAAGCCGTCAATCCCGTAGTCGCGTACCCATTGGCTAAGCCAGTGGGTCAGATAGTCGCGCGGCGTGTAGCCGGCTATCTCTTTGGCGGCGGTATCCGGCTTGTGACGGTAGAAATTTGGCAAGCCAGAAGGGAGCGTCGATTCGGTTTTCAGATCCGGCAGGAACGCCAGCGACATGGTGAGATCGTCGAAACCTGGATTGTCGTAGTCGCCGATATCGGTGCGGATCCATTTTTTCCCCCACCATTGTTCCCAGCCCGCTTTATCGCTGAAGTTGATATAGTCATTGAAGCTATGCCAACTTTGCCCCGGCGCCGGTTTCCAGTCGGTCCAGCGCTCGCCAAGTGTTTTTTTCAGTTCATCGCCTTTCAGGTACAAGGAACCGAAGTGAAATTCCTGCATATCGGCGAGCGTGGCGTAACCGGTATGATTCATGACGATATCAAACAGGACGCGCATGCCGCGCCGATGGGCTTCATCGACCAGTTGCCGAAGATCGGCTTCGTCACCCATGTTGGCGTCAAGACGGGTCCAGTCCTGGGTGTAGTAACCGTGATAAGCGTAGTGGGGGAAGTCGCCTTTGGCGCCGCCGCCAACCCAGCCGTGAATTTGCTCCAGCGGCGAACTTATCCACAGCGCGTTGACGCCAAGCTGTTGAAGATAATCCAGCTTGCTGGTCAGCCCCTGTAAATCGCCGCCGTGGAAGGTGCCTATCTCCTGCATACCGTCTTTATGGCGCCCGTAGCTGTTGTCATTGGTCGGATTGCCGTTGACGAAGCGATCGGTCAGGACAAAATAGATCGTGGCGTTATGCCAGTTAAACGGCGCGCTGGCGGCGCTATCCGCTTGTTCAAGCAGCAGGAGCCCATTACTGCCTGTGGCGGGCTGCAGCGTGATTTTGCCTGCTTTCACCGTAGCGAGATTACCGCTGTAAAAATCGCGGACCTGGCTTCCCTCGGCAAACGTCTGGCCGACATCAAACGTTAACGGTTTACCATCCCATTTCGGACACTGGCGCACCAGCGGCTGCGTGCTGGCTGTTTCCTGCTCCGCCAGCGACAGCATCAGCGTTGGCGTACCGGAGCGGGTATCGACTTCCAGCGTATAGCGCCCGTCGCGGAATACGCGCCACTGCGGCGGCATATCCCGACAAGGTTCCAGCGATAGCATCTGATTGAGTTTTATCGCCCCCGCAGGCTGCCAGCACTGTTGGTCAAAACTTATCCGCAAAGGGCGGGTACCCTTCGTCACCTCATTTTGCGTCGTGAAGCGGCCTGCATCCTGTTCAGTGAAGGCGGGAAAGTCAGCGGTTGTCCAGGCGGCAAAAGCCATCCCGGGCAGCAGTAGCGAGGCGAGCGCAGCGAGTTTCATGCTGGAGTCCTGTTAGCGGTTTTTATCACAGTGTGCCTGCGCGCCATAAGGTTGAACTCATCCTGCCGGTAATTTTGCGGGGAGGATGAAAAGGGGTGAGTGATTTAGTTCAAAAAATGAGCTATAAATGAGACGGAGATAGCATTTCTGCACCTTCGCGACGGTGTAGAAACCGATTTCAGATGACAGCGATTCGGAATTGGACTATTTCTCTTGATGCTCTCTCTGGGTATTTTTGATACTATTCGCGATTCAACTATCGATTTTTTGCGAAAAACAAGGTGTTGGAATGAGTAAATCCGACCAGGAGACCTAATGATATCGATTCCCATGCGACGATATGGGGCTGCGATACTCATGTTACTTACCTGTATATTTTCAGGTAGTGTGTTGGCGACAACGCACACAGCAACAAAGAGTCATAAAGCCTCAGTAGTTAAGAAAGTAAAGAAGCCCAGTAGTATCAAGGTTAGCAGTAAACAAGAGTATTCTCGCAATAGTGTAAAGAGCAGTTCACTTCCTGATTTGCGAAAATACCCTTCCGGGACACCAAGGAAAAAAGCGTTTCTCCGGACGGTTATGCCTTACATTACAAAGCAAAATCAAGCGATCACGGCAGATCGTAACTGGCTTGTCTCTAAGCAATACGACGGCCGTTGGTCGCCGAGCGAGCAGGCGCGCCTGAAAGACATCGCCTCACGTTATAAAGTGAAGTGGTCTGGCAATACTCGCCATATACCATGGAACTCGCTGCTTGAGCGCGTCGACATTATTCCGAACAGCATGGTGGCAACCATGGCGGCGGCGGAAAGCGGTTGGGGCACCTCGAAGCTGGCGCGTGAGAACAACAACCTGTTTGGTATGAAGTGTGGCGGCGGTAACTGTCGCGGTGCAATGAAAGGCTACTCCCAGTTTGAATCTGTCGAGCAGTCGGTTCAGGCTTATGTAAAAAACCTGAATACGCACCCGGCTTATTCATCCTTCCGTAAGTCTCGCGCACAGCTGCGTAAGACGGATCAGGAAGTAACTGCCAGCGCGATGATCCACAAGCTGAAGGGATATTCGACAAAAGGGTCGAGCTACAACAACTATCTCTTCGCCATGTATCAGGACAATCAGCGCTTAATTGCCGCTCATATGTAATCATCAATGCCCGGTGCGTAAGCCCGGGCATTTTTCTTTCCCGCTACATCATTACTTCACTGTGCTGGTCGCGGTATTCCTTTGGCGTCACGTCGTACTCTTTCTTAAACACCGAATAGAAATACTGCAGCGACGGATAACCGCACATCTGCGAAATTTCGTTTATCGATAGCGTGGTGGAGACCAGCAGGCTGCGCGCTTTTTCCAGCTTTTCGCTGTGGATCACCGTGTGGATGGTCTCGCCGACCTCTTCTTTAAAGCGTTTCTCCAGATTAGAGCGGGAAATACCGACGGCGTCGAGCACCTGCTCAACCTTAATGCCTTTGCAGGCGTGGTTGCGGATGTAATGCATCGCCTGAATCACCGCAGGGTCGGTGAGTGAGCGATAATCGGTGGAACGCCGCTCAATGACGCGCATCGGCGGCACCAGCAGGCGCTGCAGCGGCAGCGCTTCGTTTTCCATTAAACGGTGCAGTAGTTTCGCCGCCTGGTAGCCCATTTGCCGGGTACCTTGCGCCACGGAAGAGAGCGCGACGCGGGAGAGATAGCGGGTCAATTCTTCGTTATCGATACCGATAACGCACAATTTTTCCGGCACCGGAATATGCAGCAGCTCACAGGCCTGCAGGACGTGACGTGCCCGGGCATCGGTCACGGCGATAATGCCGGTTTGCGGCGGCAGCGTTTGTAGCCAGTCGGCGAGCCGATTTTGCGCATGCTGCCAGTTCTCCGGCGCGGTCTCCAGCCCCTGATAGACCACGCCACGGTATTTTTCTTTGGCGACTAGCTGGCTGAAGGCGTGTTCGCGCTCCATCGCCCAGCGCTTGCCGCTGGAGGTCGGTAGCCCGTAAAAGGCGAAGCGGTTCACGCCTTTTTCTTTCAGATGCAGGAATGCGCTTTCGACCAGCGCGGCATTATCGGTGGCGATATAGTGAACAGGCGGATAGCATTCTGGCTTATGGTAGGAGCCGCCGACGCCGATAATCGGCACTTTGACATCCGCCAGTAGCTTTTCAATCTCCGGGTCGTCGTAATCGGCGATCACGCCATCACCCAGCCACTCTTTGATGTTTTCGATACGCGCGCGAAAATCCTCTTCGATAAAAATATCCCATTCCAGCTGTGATGCCTGCAGATATTCGCCAACGCCTTCAACCACCTGACGGTCATAGGCTTTGTTGGCGTTGAATAACAGCGTAATGCGGTGACGCTTTTCAAACATAGATGATATTCCTGCTCTTACCCCGGTCATACAATACCGGCTAATGCCCGAATTATTTCAAGCGCCTTATTGCGAAGTTTGGCGGTGGCGCAAGTTATTCGGGCATTTTTCATAGTGATACCGTTATGTTCTCCGTTTGGTAGCCGAATCCATCCAGACCGCCAACAGTAAAATGGCGCCTTTGACGATGTATTGCCAGAAGGTGGCGACGTCCATCATGCTCATGCCATTATCCAGCGCCGACATAATAAACGCCCCCATCACCGCGCCAGCAACGCTGCCGACGCCGCCCGCCAGACTGGTGCCGCCAATCACGCAGGCGGCGATAGCGTCCAATTCGGCGATGTTGCCGGCGGAAGGCGAACCTGCTCCCAGCCGCGAGCTGAGAATCAACCCGGCGATGGCCACCATCAGGCCGTTAATGGCGAAGACCGCAAGCTTGGTGCGCTCGACGTTAATCCCGGAGAGGCGAGCCGCTTCCAGATTGCCGCCAATGGCATAGATGCGGCGGCCAAAAGCGGTGCGGGTCGCCATAAACATGCCCGCCAGCAGCAGAGCGGCGAGTATGAGCACCGGCGTCGGTACGCCGCGATAGTCATTGAGCAGCCAGATAGCGCCCAGCACAATAACCGCGGTGATGGTCTGACGACCAACGGCGCCGCCAGAACTGGTGGTCGCCAGCCCTAAAGCCTGTCGGCGCATCCGTCCGCGCCATTGCCAGATGATAAAAGCCGCCATGCCAATAACGCCGATTCCAAAGCCGATGCCGTCCGGTAAATAACTTTGGCCGATTTGCGACATTGCCGGCGTGGTGGGCGAGACGGTGGTACCGTTGGTAATGCCGATTAAAATTCCGCGAAACGCCAGCATGCCGGCAAGGGTCACAATGAAAGAGGGCACCTTACGATAGGCGACCCACCATCCGTTCCACGCGCCGAGCAGTAGCCCCATAACCAACGTAACGAGGATGGTGAGCGGTAGCGGCCAGCCGAGCCAGACGTCGAAAATCGCCGCCGCCCCGCCGAGCAGCCCCATCATCGAGCCGACGGAGAGGTCAATTTCCGCCGAAATGATCACAAACACCATGCCGACGGCGAGGATGCCGGTGATGGCGGTTTGCCGCAGGAGGTTGGAAATATTACGTGCGCTCAAATAGGCGCCGTCGGTAACCCAGGTAAAAAACAGCATAATGGCGATAATCGCGGCGATCATCACGAAAACCTGGAGATTGAGCCCTTTCAGCGCCGGAAAAGCGGTAGGGGCGGATGGGGTGAGTTTGATTTCAGACGACGTGTTTTTCGACATGGCGTTCGCTCCTCAGCGCGGCTTCCATCACCTGTTCCTGGGTCAGACCTTGATTAAGTAAATCGGCCTTAAGCTTGCCTTCGTGCATCACCAGTACCCTATCGCTCAGCCCGAGCACTTCAGGCAGTTCGGATGAGATGACGATGACGGCGATGCCTTGCTGCACCAGTTGATTGATAAGCTTGTAGATTTCGTATTTCGCGCCGATATCGATGCCGCGGGTTGGTTCATCGAGGATCAAGATGCGCGGGTTGAGCAGCAGGCAGCGGGCCAGAATCGCCTTTTGTTGATTGCCGCCGCTCAGGCGGCCAATCGCCAGATCCGGCGATGACGTTTTAATTTTCAGCCGCTGAATCGACTGCTGGATGCAGTGCTGCTCTGCGGCGTCGTCGAGACTGCTCACCGGGCCGGTGAACTGGTTTAACGCCGCGAGAGTGATGTTCTTGCCGACTGCCATCACCGGCACGATGCCGTCTTTTTTGCGATCTTCCGGCACCATGGCGATGCCATGGGCAATCGCCTGTTGGCAATTGTTAATTGTCACCGGTTGGCCATCGATAAAAATGCTTCCCTGCCAGCGCCCCGGCCAGACGCCAAACAGGCACTGTACGGCTTCGGTGCGCCCGGCGCCGACTAACCCGGCGATGCCGAGGATTTCGCCGCGGCGGAGGGTAAATGAGACGTCGTTGACGCGCTTAATATGGCGGTTTACCGGGTGCCATGCGGTGAGATGCTCGACACGCAAGATTTCTTCGCCATGGCTATGGGGTTCGTTTGGATACAGCGCCGTGAGCTCGCGCCCGACCATCATAGTGATGATGTCATCTTCGTTCATTCCGCTGGCGTCGCGGGTGCCAATATGCTGACCGTCACGTATTACGCAGATAGTGTCGGAGATGGCTTTAACTTCATTGAGCTTGTGCGAAATATAAATACAGGCGATACCGTGGTTTTGCAGATCGCGAATAATCGCCAGCAGCGTCGCGGTTTCTTGTTCAGTTAACGATGCCGTGGGTTCATCGAGGATCAGCAAACGTACCTGTTTATTCAGCGCCTTGGCGATCTCGACTAACTGCTGCTGGCCCAGACCTAAATCACCGACGCGGGTATCCGGCGAGATCGATAAATTCACCTGTGCCAACAGCTTCTGGCAGCGCAGGGTCATGGTTTCGTAATCCAGCAGGCCATGGCGTGAGATCTCGGCGCCGAGAAAGATATTTTCCAGCACCGTGAGATGCTTCACCAACGCCAGCTCCTGGTGAATGATGGCGATACCTTTACGCTCGGTATCGCGAATATGATTCGCCTGCAGCGTCTCGCCGGCGAAAATAATTTCACCTTCGTAGCTACCGTGCGGATAGATCCCGCACAGCACTTTCATCAGCGTTGATTTCCCCGAACCATTTTCACCGCATAACGACACCACTTCCCCGGCATTCAGCCGCAGGCTGACGTTATCCACGGCTTTAACCGCGCCGAAGGCTTTGGTGATGTTCTTCATTTCGAGTAACCAGGACATAGAGACTCCGCAAAAGCGATATCCGGCAGGACGAAAATGACGCCCCGTATCGGGGCGTCAGCCATTACAGTTCACTCTTTTTGTGGAAACCGTCTTTAATTACCGTGGCGTCAATATTCTCTTTATTGACTTCAATTGGCGTTAACAGGCGCGAGGGGACATCTTTTAAGCCGTTATTCAACGTGGCGTCGGCCTTGGGTTGCTGGTCGTTGCCTAATTCAACGGCGATTTCGGCAGCGTTGGTGGCAAGGGTGGTGATAGGTTTATAAACGGTCATCGTCTGGGTGCCGGAAATAATACGTTTCACGCCAGCCAAATCGGCGTCTTGCCCGGAGATAGCGACTTTACCCGCCAGCCCCTGGGCGCTTAGCGCCTGGATAGCGCCGCCGGCGGTCGCGTCATTGGAAGCCACTACCGCGTCAATTTTGTTGTTATTCGCCGTCAGCGCGTTTTCCATGATTTTTAACGCATTTTCCGGCAGCCAGCCGTCGACCCACTGATCGCCAACTATCTTAATTTTGCCCTCATCGACATAAGGTTTGAGTACCTTCATCTGGCCGGCGCGGAACAGTTTGGCGTTATTATCCACCGGCGAGCCGCCCATCAGGAAATAATTACCCTGCGGCACTTTGTCAACCAGACTTTGGGCCTGCATTTCACCGACTTTTTCATTATCGAAAGAAATATAAAAATCGATGTCAGCATTATTAATCATGCGATCGTAGGCGAGGACTTTAATTCCCTCTTGTTTTGCTTCCTTAATAACGTTGCTGAGCACCTGGCCGTTGTAAGGAATAATCACTAAAACATCGACGCCGCGGTTGATCATATTTTCAATTTGCGACATTTGCGTTTCTTCGTTGCCATTGGCGGACTGCACAAATACTTTGGCGCCTAAGGATTCTGCTTTATTAACGAAAATATCGCGATCTTTTTGCCAGCGCTCCAGACGAAGGTCGTCGATGGCCATCCCAATCTTAACTTCTTTAGCCATACCCGCCATGCTGGCGAGAAGGAGCGATGAGGCGCAGAGCGTAAGGCAAAGGTTCTTTATCTTCATAATAACGATACCTTTTCAAAGGGTAGGTAAGGCGTACAGGAATAAACTTCAGGTTGCAGATACGTTGCAGATTCTTAACGGGGAAGCGAGGGCTGGCAATTACCTGTTCTTATTTTCGCATTATGAAATTTAGTTTGTTTTGTAATTTATGACCGCGATCGTATTTTATTCAAGAGTATGCAGATTATTTCATTCTTCTTCCATCATAGGATTCCAGAAATGATGCGGAGAGGAATTATTTTTGCGAGCTGGCGCACGTTTGTGGATTCTCTCAATGGCGGTGTGAAATAACGTAATTGAGGAAGGCGAAAGTGGAATTCTATATTGGCGTATAACTTGTTACTCGCCGCACCCCTGAATATGGAGTTCTCTATGCAGACCTATTTCGATCAACTCGAACGCGTTCGTTATGAAGGCCCGAAATCGACTAACCCGCTGGCTTTCCGCCACTACAATCCGGATGAATTAGTACTGGGTAAACGCATGGAAGAGCACCTGCGTTTCGCCGCCTGCTATTGGCACACTTTCTGCTGGAATGGCGCGGATATGTTTGGCGTGGGGTCCTTCGATCGACCATGGCAGCAGCCGGGCGAAGCGCTGGAAATGGCGAAGCGTAAAGCCGAAGTGGCATTTGAGTTTTTCCATAAGTTGAATGTGCCGTATTACTGCTTCCATGATGTCGACGTTTCTCCGGAAGGCGCTTCGCTGAAAGAGTACAGCAACAACTTCGCGCAGATGGTGGACGTGCTGGCGGAAAAACAGCAGCAGAGCGGCGTCAAACTGCTGTGGGGGACGGCAAACTGCTTTACCAACCCGCGT
Source organism: Klebsiella sp. 141251 (assembly GCF_050600725.1). Lineage (NCBI taxonomy): Bacteria > Pseudomonadati > Pseudomonadota > Gammaproteobacteria > Enterobacterales > Enterobacteriaceae > Klebsiella > Klebsiella sp. 141251. The sequence continues at coordinate 243,582 of NZ_JAQIRG010000006.1, read as the reverse complement.
TATGGCGCAGGGGCGGCGACTAACCCCGATCCGGAAGTCTTTAGCTGGGCGGCGACTCAGGTAGTCACCGCAATGAATGCGACCCACAAGTTGGGTGGTGAAAACTATGTTCTGTGGGGCGGTCGCGAAGGCTATGAAACCCTGCTTAATACCGACCTGCGTCAGGAACGCGAGCAGATCGGCCGCTTTATGCAGCTGGTGGTTGAGCACAAACACAAAATTGGTTTCCAGGGCACCCTGCTGATTGAGCCGAAGCCGCAGGAGCCGACCAAGCACCAGTATGATTATGATGCCTCCACGGTTTATGGATTCCTGAAACAGTTTGGTCTGGAAAAAGAGATTAAACTGAACATTGAAGCCAACCACGCCACCCTTGCCGGCCACTCTTTCCATCACGAAATCGCGACGGCTATTGCGCTGGGCCTGTTCGGTTCGGTTGATGCTAACCGCGGCGATGCGCAGCTTGGCTGGGATACCGACCAGTTCCCGAACAGCGTGGAAGAGAACGCCCTGGTGATGTATGAGATCCTCAAAGCGGGCGGCTTCACCACCGGCGGCCTGAACTTTGATGCTAAAGTTCGTCGCCAGAGCACCGACAAATACGACCTGTTCTACGGTCATATCGGTGCGATGGACACCATGGCGCTGTCGCTGAAGGTCGCGGCGCGCATGATTGAAGATGGCGAGCTGGATAAACGCGTGGCAAAACGCTACGCCGGCTGGAACGGTGAATTGGGCCAGCAGATCCTTAAAGGCCAGATGACCCTGACCGACATCGCGCACTATGCGACTCAGCACAACCTGGCGCCGCAGCACCACAGCGGACATCAGGAACTGCTGGAAAACCTGGTGAATCATTACCTGTTCGATAAGTAATGCCGACAAAAGCGCCCGCTAAATCCGGGCGCTGGCTGTAACCATTTTTGCTGCGCCACGCTTTGCCGTGGCGTTCGTGTTAAGGAGACGCTGCATGTATATCGGGATTGATTTAGGGACCTCGGGCGTAAAAGCCATTCTGCTCAATGAACAGGGCGACGTACTGGCGACGCATACCGAAAAACTGACCGTCTCGCGCCCACATCCGCTCTGGTCCGAACAAGATCCCGAACAGTGGTGGCAGGCGACGAATACCGCGATGCAAGCGCTGGGATCGCAACACGCTCTGCGTGAGGTAAAAGCCTTAGGGATCGCCGGACAAATGCATGGCGCCACGCTGCTCGATAAACAGCAACGGGTGCTGCGTCCGGCGATTTTGTGGAATGATGGCCGCTGCGGCGAAGAGTGCATGCTGCTGGAAGAAAAAGTCGGCGCTTCGCGGCAAATCACCGGTAACCTGATGATGCCGGGCTTTACGGCGCCTAAGCTGCTGTGGGTGCAGCGTCATGAAACCGATATCTTTAAACAGGTTGATAAGGTCCTGTTGCCGAAAGATTATCTGCGGCTACGCATGAGCGGTGAATTCGCCAGCGATATGTCCGACGCCGCCGGCACGATGTGGATGAACGTCGCGCGTCGTGACTGGAGCGATGAGATGCTCGCCGCCTGCGGGCTCAGCCGCGACAATATGCCGTCGCTATTTGAAGGCTGTGAGGTGACCGGCCAACTGCGTGCTGAGGTAGCCCAGGCGTGGAATATGCCGCGGGCGCTGGTGGTTGCGGGCGGCGGTGATAACGCCGCAGGCGCTGTCGGCGTTGGCATGGCCGATGCCGGGCAGGCGATGTTATCGCTGGGAACCTCCGGCGTCTATTTCGCCGTCAGCGATGGTTTTCTGAGTAAACCGGAAAGCGCGGTGCATAGTTTCTGCCACGCGCTGCCGGGCCGCTGGCATCTGATGTCGGTGATGCTCAGCGCCGCGTCTTGTCTGGATTGGGCGGCGAAGTTGACCGGCCTTGGCAGCGTACCGGCGCTGCTCGCCGCGGCGCAGGCGGCGGCCGAAAATGCCGATCCGGTGTGGTTTCTCCCCTATCTTTCCGGCGAGCGTACCCCGCACAACAATCCGCAGGCTAAAGGCGTGTTCTTCGGCCTTACCCATCAACATGGTCCCGCCGAACTGGCGCGGGCGGTGCTTGAAGGGGTGGGTTACGCGCTGGCCGACGGTATGGATGTTGTGCACTCCTGCGGCGTGAAACCGGAAAGCGTCACTCTTATCGGCGGCGGCGCGCGGAGCGCATACTGGCGGCAAATGCTCGCCGATATTAGCGGGCAGCAGCTGAATTTCCGCACCGGCGGCGATGTCGGCCCGGCGTTAGGCGCGGCAAGATTGGCGCAGCTGGGCGTTCATCAAGGTGCGGCTTTCTCTGACCTCCTGCCGCAGCTGCCGCTGGAGCAGGCGCACTTGCCTGATGCTCAACGGTTTGCCCGTTATGCGCCGCGTCGTGAAACATTCCGCCAGATCTATCAGCAGCTTAAGCCACTGATGTCATAAGATGTTCTCGCCCCATTTATTGGGGCGAATTCCCTTTCTGAATGATTCACTTTGCATTGATTTAATTCACATATTTATTTATTCCGAATTGTGGATTTCAATTCGCTGAAACCGCCGCAACTGGCAATTCCCCGGTCATAATGAGCGTTACGATGGCCAGGGAGGCGCAATGAAATTAAAACGTACGACGGCAAGATTGGTCATGCTGCTGGGCTCGCTGGTTTACTTAATCGGCATCTGGCGAACGTGTCCGCTATTCAGCGGCAAAGGGTACTTTCTTGGTGTGCTGGTGATGGGGATGTTTGCCGTGCTCACGCATCAGCGAACGGAGCTGGAAGCGCAGCGAGACGACGATTTTATCTCTCTGTGCCGGCTGGTGCTGTTGCTATCGGTGGGATTGCTGCTGGTCGGCGCCTGGTTTGTCCCCGCGCCGTGGCGTGAAAAAAGCATTTACGTGATGGCATGGTTTGTCTGTATGTATGGCGCTTCAGCGATATCTTATCCCACCAAAGTCGCGGATAAAGCTCGCAATAGCTCAGTGGAATAAGCTGTCAGTCGACAGCGAAGAGAGGTAGTCAGTAATGGAAATGAAAGCGACGACATATTCACCCGCGTTTCACCTGATCTCATGGATTGCGCTGGTGGGCGGTATCCTCGTGTATTTGATTGGCCTGTGGAACGCGCCAATGGAGCTCAATGAAAAGGGCTACTATTTTGCCGTATTGGTATTGGGTCTTTTTTCCGCCGCTTCTTATCAGAAAACGGTACGTGATAAATACGACAAAATTCCAACCACCGCTATGTATTACATGTCCTGCCTGATCGCCTTCGTGATTGCGATAGGCCTGCTGGTAGTGGGATTGTGGAACGCAACGCTGATGTTAAGCGAGAAAGGCTTCTATGGCCTGGCATTCTTTTTGAGCCTGTTCGGCGCGGTAGCAGTACAGAAGAATATTCGTGACGCCTGGGATCGCTCGCCGTTAAGCGAGGGGAACGCAGTAATCGAAGAGACCGCAGAGTAACCGACGGCGCCCGCGTTGAACGGCGGGCGCTTTTTTAGCTCACTAACCGGCGGCGGTCAATTCGCTGAACCAGTACAGACAGCGCCAGGCTACCCAAGAGCGCAGCGGCGAAAATCCATACAATATCCAGTAATGGCCAGCGGCTAAGCTCAAGACCACTTGCGCGCAGCGCGTGTATAAACAGCGCGTGAAAACCATAAATGCCTAACGAATGTCTGGAAATTAACGCAATACCCGGGAGCTCGCGATTATTGAGGATGTTTTTGCCCAGCGTCAGCAACGAGGTCGCGCAGACAAATACTGCTGGTCCGCAATAAAGATACCAGGTATCGCCGAAATCGCCGCGCCATTGCAGTTCATGCAGCGTGCCGCGTGAAATGACCCACACCGCGGCGGTAAACAGCAGCGCGCACAGCAGGGTTAATCCTCTTCTGTCGGTGTTCATGGCGCCGATCGCCCGGCCCAGTATCCCGTACAGTACGTAGTAAAAGGTATCGCCGTTGATATAAAGATTGATCGGTAGCCATTCAATGCCGCCGGCTTTAATACTTACCGTATTAGGGTTGGCGATGAGGCCAATCACCAGCATCAGCGCCAGCAGCATTTTGCCGCTGACCTGCTTCACCTGAATCAGCGGCGAGAGCAGATAAATCACCACAATGGCAAAGAAAAACCACAGGTGATAAAACACCGGCTTCTGCAGTAAGTTTTTTAATGACAGCCCAACGTTGATATGGGTAAACAGGGTGATATAGAGCAGCGCCAGCGCGCTGTAGAACAGGATACACAGCACGATGCGCAGATAATGACGCGGCTGGGCGCTGCGTTCGCCAAAAAAAAGATAACCTGAAATCATGAAAAAAAGCGGGACGCTGACGCGCGATGCCGAGTTAAGCAGGTTAGCGATATCCCATTCAAACAGGCTGATGCTATGCGGATGGGTAATATACCAGGTGGTGCTGTGAATCATCACGACCATCAGACATGCTATGCCGCGCAAGTTGGTAATCCAGCTTATTTTTTCCTGCATCTGTACCTCATGGCTCCTGCGTAAAAAGAGTCTGACTCCCGTAGTTTGTCGTCATCACAATGGAATATTCTGAGTTTATCGCCACACTCTTGTAGAGCATCAGTGAGATTCGCAAAATGTTTGTCTGGGTTTACATGGTCTGCACGATAACAATTGGCTAACAAGGCGGTTGAGAAAAATAGTGATGAAATATTTCGTATCAGTCCTGGTGGCGCTGCTGCTGGTCGGCTGCAGCCAGACACCTGCTCAACCTGTCCAAAAAGCGCAAAAGGCACGTATCACGCCGCAAACGACGCTGAATATGGAAAAACTATGCAAGGATCAGGCGGCGTTACGTTATAGCACAGACACCCGTCGCGTCGACGTCAATCATTTCGAGCAGTTCCAGGCGAGCTATGAGCTTTCCGGCCTGACTTCGCGGAATGAACGTTTTATCTGTTCTTTTGATCCGGACGGCCAGTTTTTGCATCTTTCTATGCGCTAAATGCGGCTTGAACGCCGCATGATGGCGCCGCTTTGCTCAAATTTCGCTAAACAAAGGCGTTTCATACTGTATATCTCGCAGCCAGCGGGTATACTGATCCCTTCCTTTAAATCCACACGTATCCAGCACGAAATAATATGCAAAAGTTTGATACCAGGACCTTCCAGGGCCTGATCCTGACCTTACAGGATTACTGGGCTCGTCAGGGCTGCACCATTGTTCAACCACTGGACATGGAAGTTGGCGCCGGCACCTCCCACCCGATGACCTGCTTACGCGCGTTGGGGCCAGAGCCGATGGCGACCGCCTACGTGCAGCCTTCTCGTCGCCCGACCGACGGTCGCTATGGCGAAAACCCGAACCGCTTACAGCACTATTACCAGTTCCAGGTGGTGATTAAGCCGTCTCCGGACAACATTCAGGAATTGTACCTCGGATCTCTGAAAGAGCTGGGTATGGATCCGACCATTCACGACATCCGCTTCGTTGAAGATAACTGGGAAAACCCGACGCTGGGCGCCTGGGGGTTGGGTTGGGAAGTGTGGCTGAACGGTATGGAAGTGACGCAGTTCACTTACTTCCAGCAGGTTGGCGGCCTGGAATGTAAACCGGTTACCGGTGAAATCACTTACGGCCTGGAGCGTCTGGCGATGTACATCCAGGGCGTGGACAGCGTCTACGATCTGGTCTGGAGCGATGGCCCGCTGGGCAAAACCACCTACGGCGACGTGTTCCACCAGAACGAAGTGGAACAATCCACCTATAACTTTGAATATGCGGACGTAGACTTCCTGTTCACCTGCTTCGAGCAGTACGAGAAAGAAGCGCAGCAACTGCTGGCGCTGGAAAACCCGCTGCCGCTTCCTGCCTACGAACGTATTCTCAAAGCCGCCCATAGCTTTAACCTGCTGGATGCGCGAAAAGCCATCTCCGTCACCGAGCGTCAGCGCTATATTCTGCGCATCCGCACCCTGACCAAAGCAGTGGCAGAAGCTTACTATGCTTCCCGTGAGGCCCTGGGCTTCCCGATGTGCAACAAAGACAAATAAGAGGCGGCCATGTCTGAGAAAACTTTCCTGGTGGAGATCGGCACCGAAGAGCTGCCACCAAAAGCACTGCGCAGCCTGGCTGAATCCTTCGCTGCCAACTTTACTGCGGAACTGGACAACGCTGGCCTTGCGCACGGCGCCGTCGAATGGTTTGCCGCGCCGCGCCGCCTGGCGCTGAAAGTGGCGAATCTGGCCGCCTCGCAGCCGGATCGCGAAGTCGAAAAACGCGGCCCGGCCATTGCCCAGGCGTTTGACGCGGAAGGTAAACCAAGCAAAGCGGCCGAAGGCTGGGCGCGCGGCTGTGGAATCACCGTCGATCAGGCTGAACGTCTGACCACCGATAAAGGCGAATGGCTGTTGTATCGCGCCCACGTTAAAGGTGAAAGCGCGCAGACTCTGCTGCCGAACATGGTTGCAACCTCGCTGGCGAAGCTGCCGATCCCGAAACTGATGCGCTGGGGCGCTTCTGACGTTCACTTCGTGCGTCCGGTACACACCGTGACCCTGCTGTTGGGCGATCAGGTTATTCCGGCGACCATTCTGGGCATCGCTTCCGACCGTATCATCCGCGGACATCGCTTTATGGGCGAGCCGGAATTCACCATCGACAATGCCGATCAGTATCCGCAGATTCTGCTGGAGCGCGGTAAAGTGATGGCGGACTACGCCGAGCGTAAAGCCAAAATCAAAGCGGACGCTGAAGCGGCGGCGCGTAAGATTGGCGGTAACGCTGACCTGAGCGAAAGCCTGCTGGAAGAAGTGACCTCTCTGGTCGAGTGGCCGGTAGTGCTGACGGCGAAGTTTGAAGAGAAATTCCTCGCGGTGCCATCCGAAGCGCTGGTTTACACCATGAAGGGCGACCAGAAGTACTTCCCGGTCTATGCTAACGACGGCAAACTGCTGCCCAACTTTATCTTCGTGGCGAATATCGAGTCCAAAGATCCGCAGCAGATCATCTCCGGTAACGAGAAGGTCGTTCGTCCGCGTCTGGCGGATGCCGAGTTCTTCTTCAATACCGACCGTAAAAAACGTCTGGAAGATAACCTGCCGCGTCTGGAAACCGTGCTGTTCCAACAGCAGCTGGGAACCCTGCGCGACAAGACCGATCGCATTCAGGCGCTGGCGGGCTGGATTGCCGAGCAAATCGGCGCTGATGTTAACCATGCGACCCGCGCGGGCCTGCTGTCCAAGTGTGACCTGATGACCAATATGGTCTTCGAGTTCACCGACACGCAGGGCGTGATGGGGATGCACTACGCGCGTCATGACGGCGAAGCGGAAGACGTCGCAGTGGCGCTGAACGAGCAGTATCAGCCGCGTTTTGCCGGCGATGCGCTGCCGTCTAACCCGGTTGCCTGCGCGGTGGCTATTGCCGACAAGATGGACACCCTGGCGGGTATTTTCGGTATCGGCCAGCATCCGAAAGGCGATAAAGACCCGTTTGCGCTGCGTCGTGCCGCGCTGGGCGTGCTGCGTATCATCGTTGAGAAGAACCTGAATCTCGATCTGCAAACGCTGACCGAAGAAGCGGTGCGTCTGTACGGCGAGAAACTCACTAACGCCAACGTCGTTGATGACGTCATCGACTTCATGCTGGGCCGCTTCCGCGCCTGGTATCAGGACGAAGGCTACGGCGTTGACACTATTCAGGCGGTACTGGCGCGTCGTCCGACTCGCCCGGCGGATTTCGATGCGCGCATGAAGGCCGTATCGCACTTCCGTACGCTGGAAGAGTCCTCCGCCCTCGCGGCGGCAAACAAGCGCGTATCCAACATCCTGGCGAAATCCGACGAGACCCTGAACGATATCGTTCATGCCTCGGTGCTGAAAGAAGCGGCGGAAATCAAGCTGGCCGGTAATCTGGTGGTGCTGCGTGATAAGCTGCAGCCATACTTCGCCGAAGGCCGTTATCAGGATGCGCTGATTGAGCTGGCTGCGCTGCGCGAGCCGGTTGATGAGTTCTTCGAAAATGTGATGGTTAACGCTGAAGACAAAGATGTCCGCATCAACCGTCTGACGCTGCTGTCCAAACTGCGCGAGCTGTTCCTGCAGGTTGCGGATATTTCGCTGCTGCAGTAACTATCTCGAGAAAGGTCAAAAGCCTGCCATCCGGCAGGCTTTTTTTTGCCTTATCGCGATGGTGAAAAAATAATCTTGAAATCCAGGTTCAGGCCTGGCTATCCTATGTCCCGACGAATCCCTCGTCTCACTGGAGCGCGCACGACAAATGAACAAACACGACTGATGAATTTCACGCCTTACCTTGCAGACGCTGCGGGTAGGGGAGTATTGATTTCATTCAGGAGTGCTTATGGCTCATTGCGCCCACACCCCCTCATTTGTTTTACATCAGGTCACCTGTCAGTTCGCGACGGGACAGACGCTTTTTGGGCCGCTGAATTTATCGCTGGAACCGTTGCTTTGCGGCCTTGTTGGACGCAACGGCGTTGGCAAGACACGCCTGTTGCGTCTGCTGGCGGGCCTCGATTCTCCTTCCGGCGGACATATCGAACGGTCGGCTACGGTTGCCTGGGTGGCGCAGCAGCCGACCCTCACGGCCGGGACCACCATTGCCTCGCTACTGGGTTATGCACCGCTATTTGACGCTTTGTCCCGTCTTGAACAGGGGAAAGGACTGGCAGATGACTTCGAACTGTTAGATGGTCGTTGGGATCTGCCCGATCGCCTGAGTTCAGCCTTTCGCGATGCCGATCTCGCGGCATTCTCCGCCGATCGTCCCGCTTTTTCGCTCAGCGGCGGCGAACGGATGAAGGCGCTGCTGTGCGGCGCATTTGTTTCCGGCGCGGACTATCTGTTGCTGGATGAACCCACGAATCATCTCGATCGTCAGGGCAGGGAGTGGCTGTATCAGCAGCTGGAAATCTGGCGGGGCGGGGCATTAATCGCCAGCCACGACCGTGAATTACTGGCTCGGATGTCGAAGATTATTGAGCTAACGCCGGCGGCGCTGCGCAGCTACGGCGGTAATTATGCCGCATATCAGCAGCAGCGCGAAGCGGAGCAACAGGCCGCCCGAGCGGCGCTGGAGCATGCCGCTATCGAACGGCGGCGCACCCGGGCGCGGATGCAAAAGGAGCATGATGCGGCCCAGCGGCGATCGGCGCAGACGCTGCGTACTGTCGATACGCTGAATATCGCCTCTTTCGAACGTGTGAAGTACAAGGGGGCCGCAAAAGAGCGCCCGGGCACGCTGCGCCGTCAGCATCGTGAACAGAACAGCAGCCTGAATGCCGCCGTGCAGCAGGCGTGGGAGCGGGTAGAAGAAGATAGTCCGGTGATGTTCACGCTACCGGGCAGTGAAGTGGCCGCCGGCAAGCAGGTACTGGTGCTGGAATCACTGCAGTTAGCTCACTCATCCACCGCGCCGCTCGACTGGCGGGTGGATGGCCCGATGCGCATCGCGCTAAAGGGGCCAAACGGCTGTGGCAAAACAACATTGTTGAAAACCCTGATGGGGCTGGAGCAGGCAACCTCTGGCGATGTTCGGCTGTCGGTGAGCGCGGCGTATCTCGATCAGCATCTGTCGCAGCTTGATTTATCACTATCGGCAATGGAGCACCTGAACTTAGGAAACACTCCGCTGGATGAAGGAATGCTGCGTAGCCGTCTGGCGCAGCTCCAGCTGGGGGCTGACAAGGTCAGCCTTCCGCTGGCGGCGTTAAGCGGCGGCGAGCGACTGAAAGCGGCGCTTGCCTGCGCGCTCTGGCGGCGGGACTCAACACAACTTCTGCTACTGGATGAGCCGACTAATCACCTCGATCTGGCTTCGACTCAGGCAATTGAAAGCGCGCTGGCGGCGTTTTCCGGCGCGATGCTGGTGGTATCGCATGACGAGGCATTTTTACAAGGCCTGAAGCTGACTCATAGTCTGGAGTGGCGGGATACGGGCTGGCATTTCACTGCCATTTAAAAGCCTCCGTTTTTGGGAATTCATTTATACCCGTCGGGCGATCGGGAGGGATATGATGACTGATAGCCCGCACATTTTAGGTATATATGGACAACCTAATATTAAAATTAATTGCTTTTTATCAACGGATTATCTCTCCACGCAAAGGCTACCGCTGCGCCTATAGCGTTTTACATCATACGCAGGGTTGTTCAGGTGCGGTAAAAGACATTATTCATAACAAAGGCGTCGTTGACGGTTGGCGAGAAATTCGTCAGCGATTCGCCGACTGTCGGGTGGCTGCGGAAACCCTACAGCAACAAAAACTCGCGGCTAACCCAGCGGGTAAAAAAAGACGTAAACCGGGAAGAAAGCGCGATGCTTGCGATGGTTGTGATGTTGTCACTGGCTGCGACGGTAAGTGCTGTTCCCACCTGGTGCCGGATAAGCTGCCGGATCTGGATTGTCCTTGCGACTGTTTATCAGTGAGATTGTGGCGCCGAAATAGATAAAAAAATCCCCGCCATAAGGCAGGGATTTATTGTTCTTAGCGGCTTGAACTTACAGAGAAGTTACGTTGCCAGCTGCCGGGCCTTTAGCGCCGCTTTCGATGGTGAAGGAAACTTTCTGACCTTCGTCCAGGGATTTGTAGCCATCGTTCTGGATAGCAGAGAAGTGTACGAACACGTCTTTAGAGCCATCGTCAGGAGTGATGAAGCCGAAGCCTTTGTCAGCGTTGAACCATTTTACGATACCAGTCATTTTACCGGACATAGTGAATTACCTTTAAAAAAATTAGTGAGCCTTGCGGCGTAGTGGTCTGGACTACAGATTTAAAGCGATAAAGGGAAAGTTCACTACGGGGATATCTAATGGATAACCTTTGAAGGACTGCTCTATTCGACTGCTCTGTGGTCTGTACATCAAACCTGCGAGCATTAACGCATGTTCTCAGTCGGATAGCAAACTTTTTTTCATCAGGATATAAAACGGCCCTGCATCAGGACCGTTACCAAAAGAAGATAGTAAACCAGTTTTTCAATCTATTAGCTGCCTTGAGAGCTGCGGATTGGCCATCATCAGGCGCATCAGTTTGAGTTCCGTGGATGACGGTTTTACCCGTCGCGACTCCCACTCTTCGACCATTGCGACGCTGACGCCCATGGCATTGGCGAAATCATCGGTCTTAAGCCCTGTGCCTTTACGCAGCCGTTCAAATTCATTAAAAACGCTTGGGGTACGGGCAAGCGTGGCCGTTTGCGGCTGATCTTTAAAAACAATTTGTTCCAGGTTACTCAACAAATCAAATACGGGATCTTTATATTCCATTGAGAGCTCCTATTCTGTCTCACTGCGGAGAGGAAAATACATCGAGCCATTTAAGAATAGTCGCAAAAGCAAGGAAAATAATAACAGCAGTGATTATTTGTTGGCGTGGTTTCGTTAATCACCCGGAAAAGCGGCGTGCGTAAAAGCTAAGGTGATGATTCCTAACATCGACAGCGGCTTTAGAAAATTTATGTAAATGATGGTTAGCGGCAAGAAAAAGCCAGCGCAGAGCGCTGGCTGGATTGATTAGGCTTTTTGTAAATTCTTGCTGTCATTTTCGCTGACGGTTGGCTGGCGCTGGCTCATTTTGTATTTCACCAGCAGAGCGATGGCGGATAAAAACGCCGGGATCGCCAGCATCGTGAAGATGGTCTCAAACGACAATTGCGCCTGCATCAGGAAAGCGCCGCTGAAGGCGCCGAGGATCCCGCCGAAGCGGCCGATACCCAGCATCCAGGCAACGCCGGTGGCACGGCCCTGGGTTGGGTAGAACCCGGCAGCCAGCGCCGGCATTGATGATTGCGCGCCGTTCATAATGCTGCCGGCGATGAACACCATCACTCCCATCAGCAGCAGATTGCTGGTTGAGAAACCGACCAGGCAAACAAAGACGCCGGTGAGCAGCCAGCCGACGGCAACCACCTTGTTAGGGTTGATCTTGTCCATTAGCGCGCCGAGGATCAATACGCCAATCCCGCCGCCGAGCGGGAACAGCGCGGTGATGATAGAAGCCTGGCTCATCGAGGCGCCGGTTTCGCGGATCAGCAGCGGTAGCCAGCTGGTCAGCAGATAGAAAATCAATAATCCCATAAAATAGGTCAGGCACAGCATCACGGTGCCCACGGCGTAGCGCGGGGAGAAAATCACGCCAATGGCCGACTTTTCATTCACCTGGCCTGCTTCACGTAGCTCAAATTCAACCGCATCCGGCAGCGGCGCGATACGCTTCAGGATGGCGGCGATGCGTTGTGCCGGCTGCCGTTTCACGACCATATAGCGGGCGGATTCCGGCAGCAGGAACATTAACGCCACGGCCAGCAGCAGCGGCATCACGCCGCCAAGCACTAACACGCTTTGCCAGCCATAGTGCGGGATCATCCAGGCTGACAGGAAGCCCCCGAGCGACGATCCCATCGGGAAGCCGACGAACATCAGGTTTACCATCAGCGCGCGGCGGCGTTCCGGAGCATATTCGCTCATTAGCGTCGCGGCATTCGGCATTGCCGCGCCTAAGCCCAGACCGGTGAGGAAGCGTAATAATGTCAGTTGGTTCAGACTGCTGGCAAACGCGGTTAACAAACTAAAGCCGCCGAACACCAGGATCGACATAATCAGCACTTTCTTGCGGCCAATACGGTCGGCGAGCGGCCCGGCCGTCAGCGCGCCGACGGCGAGCCCGACCAGAGCGGCGCTCATTACCGGGCCCAGCGCGGATTTCTCAACTCCCCATTCCTGTACCAGGTCTGAAGCAATAAATCCGATAATCGCGGTATCAAATCCGTCCATCGCGACGGTAATAAAACATAAGGCGAGAATCATCCATTGGTACTTAGTGAATGGATGTTCGTTGATAAAAGCCTGAATATCGATGGTTGTTTTCTTCATACGGCATTCCTGGCAGGCTGAGCGGGGGACAGAGGTATTGTTATAGTCTCCCTCGCTATCATTGATGTTGGTTGTGCGATAATCGAACATAACGCCGTTAATCGCTCATTAATCAAACCATTGAACCTGCCTGTAGACAATGTGCCGCCGTCAGGAAGCGTGCGATTATCGTCCGCTTTGCCCAATTCATTCACCGATGATTTTATTAATTTTAATTAAATCAAAAAGATATTTACTATTTTTGCCGGTTAAGTTATCGCGTTAAATGTGATGAACTTAACAGCAGACATGGCTGGCGCCGGGGTGCAAAAAAGGACATTTTCCACGGTAAGATTATCAGGAAAGGGTATCCTGTAAGCCCGTCCTGGACTATCCTTGTCAGCGTCTGGCACGCGTGTGCCTGTTTGCGCTTTTTTTGGCTGAAGGAGTAAAAAAATGGCGACAGGAAAGTCCTGCTCTCGCTGGTTTGCGGCCGTTGCGGCCATATTAATGGTGGTTAGCCTGAGTGGGTGTTTTGATAAAGAAGGCGATCAGCGCAAAGCGTTCATCGACTTCCTGCAGAATACGGCAATGCGTAGCGGCGAACGTCTGCCAACGCTTACCGCCGATCAGAAAAAACAGTTCGGCCCCTTCGTTTCCGATTATGCGGTGATTTACGCTTATTCACAGCAGGTTAGCCAGGCGATGGATGCAGGTCTGCGCCCGGTGGTTGATAGCGTTAACGCCATTCGCGTGGCGCAGGATTATACCACTCAGCGTGAACCGCTGCGTCAGGCTAACGGCGCGCTGGGCGTGCTGAGCCAGCAGCTGGAAAACGCCAAAATGCAGGCCGATGCCGCGCATGGCGCGCTGAAGCAGGCTGATGACCTTAAGCCGGTTTATGACCAGGTGTTTAATAAAGTCGTGACGGCGCCGGCGAATGCGCTGCAGCCGCTGATCCCGGCCGCGCAGATCTTTACTCAGCAGCTGGTCCAGGTGGGTGATTTTGTCGCTCAGCAGGGGACGCAGGTGAGCTTCGTGGCCAACGGTATTCAGTTCCCGACGTCACAGCAGGCGAGCCAGTACAATGCGCTGATCGCCCCGCTGGCCGCACAGCATCAGGCCTTTAATCAGGCCTGGACGGCGGCGGTTAACGCCACGCGTTAATCGGTATATCGCTGTTCTCCCGGCTGACGGCGTAAGCGCCGCCGGCCGGGCTTCTGCTTTTCTCGCTTACTTCACCTGCGGGTTCACACAGTTCTTCTCTACCTTGCCGTTCAACGCGTCAATCAGATTGTCTACCGCGCAGGCCGCCATGTTATAACGCGTCTCGTGGGTAGCGGAACCAATGTGCGGCAGCGCGACCACGTTCGGCAGTTTCAGTAATGGCGAATCTTTTGCCAGTGGTTCATGTTCAAAGACATCAAGACCGGCGGCGTGGATCTCACCGGCCTGCAGCGCCGCAATCAGCGCCTGCTCGTCAACCACCGGACCGCGTCCGGCGTTAATGAAGATGGCGGAAGATTTCATTTTGGCAAACTGCGCTGCGCCGAACAGGTGGTGGGTCTCTTCGCTCAGCGGCAGGATCAGGCAGACGAAATCCGCTTCCTGTAACAGGGTATCCAGATCGCAGTAGCGGGCGTTAAAGCGCTCTTCCGCCTGCGGATGCTGACGGCGCGCGTTATACAGAATCGGCATGCCGAAACCGAAGTGGGCGCGCTGCGCCAGCGCCATGCCAATGCGGCCCATGCCGACGATGCCTAAGGTTTTATGGTGTACATCGCAGCCGAACCAGTCCGGCCCGATGCTTTTGGTCCATTCGCCCGCTTTCACGCGTTCAGCGACCTCAACCACCCGACGCGCGGTGCTCAGCACCAGCGCCATCACCGTATCGGCGACGGTTTCGGTCAGCACGGTCGGCGTATGCATCAGCAAAATCTTGCGCGCGTTCAACGCATCGACATCAAAATTGTCGTAGCCGACAGACACGGTAGAAGTCGCACGCAGCTTCGGCATTTTCTCCAGTAACGCGGCGTCAACCTTTTCACTCGAACCCAGTAAACCTTCCGCCTGGGCGAAAGCCTCCGCGTGCTGTGAAACGGTTTCCGGACGCAGGTTTTTCACCTGGGTGACGGAAAAATGTTCCTCCAGACGATGTAACAGGTCGTCGGGAAGCGTTTTATAGAGAATGACAGACGGCTTCATGCGAATCTCCGTAGCGTAAGTAGTTCAGGCGTGATGAGCGCCAAGCGGAAGTTTTTGATTCTTAGCAGGCTTAACAATTAAAGTAAGCCATACCGAGGCGAAAAGCGCCACACCCATGAAAATGTACGAGGCGGACGGGCTGCCGGTTGCGCCGTTGAGGTAGCCGACGAACCACGAGCCAAAGAAGGAACCCAGCGCTCCCATACTGTTGATCAGCGCCATCGCGCCGCCGGCGACGTTGCGCGGCAGCATCTCCGGGATAATCGCAAAGAACGGACCGTACGGGGCGTACATGGCCGCGCCGGCGATCACCAGCAGGGTATAAGAGACCCAGAAATGGTTGGCGCCGACGGCCCACGAGCCGATGAACGCCAGCCCGCCAATGAGCAGCAGCGGCCAGACAAACAGCTTACGGTTCTGCATCTTATCGGAAGCCCAGGAGACGGCAATCATCGCAATCGTTGCCGCCAGATAGGGTACTGAAGAGAGCCAGCCTACCTCGACCATCCCCATGTTTTCGCCGCCGCTGCGGATGATTGACGGCAGCCACAGTACGAAACCGTACACGCCGATGCTCCAGGCGAAATATTGCATACACAGTAGCACCACGTTGCGTGAACGGAAGGCTTCGCCATAGTTACGCACCGCTTTGATACCCTGCTGCTCGCGCTCCAGCTGTTCCTGCAGCGCCGCTTTTTCACTTTCCGCCAGCCAGTTCACCTGCGACGGTTTGTCTTTCACCAGTACCCACCAGCAGAAGGCCCAAATTACTGCAGGGATCCCTTCAAAGATAAACATTTCACGCCAGCCGAAGGCCTGGATCAGATAACCCGATACGACCGACATCCACAGTACGGTGACCGGGTTGCCGAGGATCAGGAAGGTGTTGGCGCGCGAACGCTCTGATTTGGTGAACCAGTTACTGATGTAAATCAGCATCGCCGGCATGACCGCCGCTTCCACCACGCCAAGAATAAAGCGGATGGCCGCCAGCGCCGGGATGTTATGCACTACGCCGGTCAGCGAGGCGCAGCCGCCCCACAGGATCAGGCAGATAAAGATAAGTTTACGCACGCTGCGGCGTTCGGCGTAAATCGCTCCGGGGATTTGGAAGAAGAAGTATCCAAGGAAGAAAAGGGCGCCCAGCAGCGATGAGATGCCTTTAGTGATGCCAAGGTCTTCGGTAATGCCCGCGGCCGATGCAAAGCTGAAGTTGGCGCGGTCAAGGTACGCCAGGCTATACGTGATAAACACGATAGGCATGATGTACCACCAACGTTTTGCTGCATTTGTTGAACTGTTCATAGGCTTGCCTCTGTCAATGAGGTGACATACGCCCGCCGGGACGGGCGCTGCTGTGCCGCACTGCATGTAGGGTACAGGACGGCTGTTTTAGGTGAAAAGATTATTCGCCCAGCGCTTCGCGGGTGGGCAGCCCTTCGCTATCGCCCTGGACCTGAATGGCCAGCGAGCCAATTTTGTTACCACGGTTCACGGCTTGCGTCAGCGTTTTGCCTTCCAGCAGCGCGCTGATCACGCCGACGGCAAAGCCATCGCCCGCGCCGACGGTGTCCACCACGTTATCGACTTTAATCGCGGCGATGGCGCCCTGTTCGCCGTCAGCGGTCTTGAACCAGGCGCCGTCGCAGCCGGTTTTAATCACCACCGCCTTAACGCCGCGCGACAGATAGAAATCAGCGATACCTTCCGGCGTCTGCTGGCCGGTAAGAATCACCCCCTCTTTTAAGCCTGGCAAAACCCAATCAGCCTGGAAGGCGAGGCGGTTCAGTTTCTCCACCATCTCGGCTTCGCTTTTCCACAGTACCGGGCGCAGGTTTGGGTCAAAAGAGAGGGTTT
Source organism: Klebsiella sp. 141251 (assembly GCF_050600725.1). Taxonomy (NCBI): domain Bacteria; kingdom Pseudomonadati; phylum Pseudomonadota; class Gammaproteobacteria; order Enterobacterales; family Enterobacteriaceae; genus Klebsiella; species Klebsiella sp. 141251. The sequence continues at coordinate 226,687 of NZ_JAQIRG010000006.1, read as the reverse complement.
TCCCTTCGGCTTTCATTACGTTGGCCGCATGTTCCAGCAATGCATACGAGCTGTCGGACAGCGCGGCGGCGACGCCGCTTAAGTGCAAATGGCGGGCGCTGGTGAAGTAATCGGCGCGGAAATCTTCCGTCGACAGATGGCTGGCAGCCGATCCTTTACGGAAATATTCCACGATGGGATCGGTTCCATTTTCGACTTTAGATTTCATCTGGAAGCCGGTAGCGTAGCGCTCGTCAACGGCTACGCCGCGCGCGTCAATACCTTCTTTGGCCAGTGAATTCAGCACGAAACGGCCAAAACTATCGTTGCCGACGCGGCTCACCCAGCCCACCTTCAGCCCCAGGCGCGCCAGGCCTGTCGCCACGTTCAGTTCAGCGCCGGCCACGCGTTTGATAAAGCGTTCAACTTCCGCCAGTTCGCCGGTTTCGGTGGCGACAAACATCGCCATGGCTTCGCCAATGGTAATGACATCTAAGTTTTCCATGGCTTAATCCTCGCGTAACAGATCAACGTAATGGCGGGTGACGGCGGTCAGGTCGTCGCCGACCAGCGGGAATTCAATACCGCGCGGCGCGTCGGCGGGCAGGTTATCGAGCAGCGCCAGCCAGCGTGCGTCCGCCTGGTCCGGCGGGACGGCGCGATACTTCTCATGATGAGGCTCAGCCGCCTTCACATGAATATAGCTGACTGCAGGGGCGAGGTAGCGCGCGGCTTCTTCCGGCGAATCGCCGACCCACAGCCAGTTCCCCATGTCGAAAGTCAGCGTCACCGGCATCTGATGGACCCGACAGGCGGCTTTGAAGCGCTGCATCGGCGCCAGTTGGCCGCAATCGGTCTGGTCATTTTCCACCACCAGCGCCATGCCGCTGTCGCTCAGAATATCGCGCAGCGTCTCCAGCTGTTGATTATGGATGAAATGACCGAGGGAGAGCTTCAGCCACAGGGCGTTGAGGGTTTGCGCTTCCTCAAGTAATGACGGGAGATTAGGATTGAGCTCGCCATTGTCGGCGAACAGCGCTTGCGGCGCGGAGTAGCAGGCCAGCAGGCCCCGTTTTTCAATGTCGGCCGCCAGCGTCGGCAACTGCTTCAGTTCCGCCGCGCTGAACAGCTCGCGGCGAATTTCCACGCCATCGGCGCCGGAACCGGCGATAAAGGGTAATACGGCGGACTGCCCGCCAAGCGCTTTAACGTGGTCGTTGCCATAAGCGGCGGTGACGACAATGATTTTTCTGGCCATTGAACAAACTCCTGGCGTGGTGGGGCTTAACTCCCTATTACGCTAGATGGTACCGGTTCCAAAGAAAAGGCCAGGATGTTTAATTTATGATCGTCATCACGATGAATCGTTAACGAGAAGTTGATCCCCGCACAATGAGCTCGCCGGAGAACACCCGCTCGCAGATGGGGTCGCTGCCGCCTTCGATACGTCTGACGACCTGTTCGACTGCGGCATAGCCAATCTGCCAGGTTGGTTGTTTGAGGGTGGTGATGCCGACGCCGGCCAGCTCCGCCCATTCCAGCTCATCGAAGCCCAGCAGGCCGATATCGCTGCCCCAGATGAGGTCAACGCGCTTCAGCGAGCGGGCTACCTGTAACGTCAGGGCGCCGTTGGCGGAAATCACCGCTTTGCGCATTCCGCGGTGGCGGGCGTGGAACTGGCGCAGGACGTTATCCATCATGGCGCCATCGTTAAGCGGTACTTCAGCATTTTCCGCCACTACGCCAGTATAGCGCTGTAGGGTGGCGCGGAAGGCGTCCAGGCGCTCGCGGCGGGTGTTAACGGAGCCAATCGGCTCGCTTAAAAACAGCAGCGCTTCAAAACCCTTTTCTACCAGATGCTCGGTGGCGGTGGTGGCGGCCTGGGTGTTATCCAGCCCCACGACATCACAGGCGAAATCGGGGATTTTACGGTCGATAAGCACCATCGGCAGCGCGGATTGCTGCAGACGGTTGAGGCCTTCTTCGCGCATGCCGACCGCATTAACCACAATCCCTTCAACCTGATAGCTGCGTAAGAGGTCGAGATAGTGGAGCTCCTGATCGATTTCGTTGTTGGTATTACATACCAGCAAGGTGAAGCCTTTTTCGCGGCAGGCGGCTTCGATCCCGCTTAACACGTTCACGGAGTAAGGGTTAGTGATATCGGCGATGATCAGGCCAATCAGGCGGGTACGGCCATGTTTCAGGCCACGGGCCATCAGGCTGGGACGGTAGTTGAGCTCGGCAATCGCTTTTTCAATCCGCGCCAGTAGATCGTCGGATAGCAGATGCTTTTCGCCGTTGAGATAGCGTGAAATGCTGGTTTTACCGGTCTTCGCGGCTTTCGCCACGTCGCTGATGGTTGCTCGCGCCGCTTTCGCCATGATGGCTTCCTTTGCTGAAAATCTGCCAACACCTTAGCGCGAAAAATAGCGATATCAAGCATTTTGCCCGGCAGGAAGGCTGCCGGGCCGGAAACGAGAAGATTACTGCAGCGGGCTGAGGGTAATTTCCACGCGACGGTTCTGCGCTTTGCCTTCCGCCGTGCTGTTGCTGGCGATCGGGTTCGCCGGGCCCATGCCGGTGGTGCGAATACGGTTAGCCGCCACGCCCTGAGTGATGAGCGCGCTGGCGACGCTGTCGGCACGCTGTTGTGACAGACGCATGTTCAGATCGTTGCTGCCGGTGCTATCGGTATATCCGACGACGTTAACGGCGGTTTTCTCGTACTCTTTCAGCACCATCGCGACGCCGGTCAGGGTGTTGGCGCCTGCAGGTTTCAGGTTGGCGCTGCTGCTGTCAAAGGTGACGTTATTCGGCATGTTAAGCACGATATTGTCGCCATTTCGCGTCACGCTGACGCCGGTTCCCTGCATTTTTTCGCGCAGTTTCGCTTCCTGCACGTCCATGTAGTAACCGATGCCGCCGCCGAGCGCCGCGCCTGCCGCTGCGCCAATCAGCGCGCCTTTGCCGCGGTCATGTTTGGAAGAGGAGAGCGCGCCGACGCCTGCGCCCACTAAGGAGCCGATACCCGCGCCGATGCCGGATTTTCCTGCTTCGCGTTCGCCGGTATAAGGGTTGGTAGTACAACCAGAAATAGCCAGTGTGCCGCTAACGATAGCAGCAATCATCAGTACGCGTTTTTTCATCTTATTTCCTTAATCCTTTTTATTCTTTGCCACCGCAAGCGTGACGGTTGATTATGACGTCCGAATACGGAGAAAATTCCCCGCAGGGTATCTCTTTTTGTAAGTAACATTGAACGGTTGACTAACAAACCGCCACAACACCTGCATTCGCTGACCCAGGAGCCTGCTTTGCCAACCTCATCTGCAACTAAAACCATCCTAACCGCGGCCCACTGGGGGCCAATGCTGGTAGAGACGGATGGTGAAAATGTGATTTCGTCCCGCGGCGCGCTGGACACTCCCTTCGCCAACTCGCTGCAAACGGCGGTGCGCGAACAGGTGCATAGTAAAACTCGCGTTCGCTATCCGATGGTGCGAAAAGGCTTTCTCGCCTCGCCCCAACAGCCGCAGGGCGTGCGCGGTCAGGATGAATTCGTGCGGGTAAGCTGGGAGCAGGCGCTTGACCTGATTGATGCTCAGCATCGGCGGATCCGTGAAAGCTACGGCCCGCAGTCGATTTTCGCCGGTTCCTATGGCTGGCGTTCTAACGGCGTGTTGCATAAGGCGGCAACCTTGCTGCAGCGCTATATGAGTCTTGCCGGGGGCTATACCGGACACCTCGGCGATTATTCAACCGGCGCGGCGCAGGCGATCATGCCTTACGTGGTAGGCGGTAATGAAGTTTATCAGCAGCAGACCAGCTGGCCGCTTATTCTGGAGCACAGCGAGGTGGTGGTGCTGTGGAGCGCTAATCCGCTGAATACGCTGAAAATTGCCTGGAACGCCTCGGATGAACAAGGGATCCCCTGGTTTGATCGCCTGCGCAAGAGCGGCAAACGGCTGATCTGTATCGATCCCATGCGTTCGGAAAGCGTTGATTTCTTTGGCGAATCAATGGAGTGGATCGCGCCGCATATGGGCACTGACGTCGCGTTGATGCTGGGGATCGCCCATACCCTGGTCGAGCATGGCTGGCAGGACGATGAATTCCTCGCCCGCTGTACCAGCGGTTATGACATTTTCGCCCGCTATTTGAGTGGTGAAAGCGATGGCGTCGCCAAAACCGCCGAATGGGCTGCGGCGATCTGCGGTGTAGCGGCGGATAAAATCCGCGAACTGGCAAAACTTTTCCATGAAAATACCACCATGCTGATGTCCGGCTGGGGCATGCAGCGCCAGCAGTTTGGCGAGCAAAAACACTGGATGCTGGTGACGCTGGCGGCGATGATGGGGCAGATTGGCACGCCCGGCGGCGGTTTTGGTCTTTCTTACCACTTTGCCAACGGCGGCAACCCGACGCGCCGCGCCGCGGTGCTGGCCTCTATGCAGGGGAGCGTGGCGGGAGGAACCGATGCGGTGGAGAAAATCCCGGTCGCCCGTATCGTTGAGGCGCTGGAAAACCCTGGCGCAAGCTATCAGCACAACGGGATGACGCGTCGCTTTCCCGACATCCGCTTTATCTGGTGGGCGGGCGGCGCCAACTTTACCCATCATCAGGATACCAACCGACTGATTGAGGCCTGGCAGAAGCCGGAGCTGATTGTGATTTCCGAATGCTTCTGGACCGCCGCCGCGCGCCATGCCGATATCGTCTTACCGGCGACCACTTCGTTTGAGCGCAACGATCTGACCATGACCGGCGATTACAGCAATCAGCATCTGGTGCCGATGAAGCGGGTGGTCGCGCCGCGCGATGAAGCGCGCGACGATTTTGATGTCTTTGCGGATCTGAGCGAACGCTGGGAGGCGGGCGGTCGCGAACGTTTCACCGAAGGAAAAAACGATTTGCAATGGCTGGAAACCTTCTACCAGATTGCCGCCCAACGCGGGGCGCAGCAGCAGGTGACGCTGCCGCCGTTTGCCGAATTCTGGCAGGCTAATCAGCTAATAGAAATGCCGGAAAACCCGGATAACGCCCGTTTCTCCCGCTTCGCGGCATTCCGCGCAGACCCGCAGGCTAACCCGTTAAAAACCGCGAGCGGGAAAATTGAAATTCACTCGCCGACCATTGCCGGCTTTGGCTATGCCGATTGTCCGCCGCACCCGATGTGGCTCGAGCCTGATGAGTGGCACGGCAACGCCGAGGCGGGTCAGCTACAGGTGCTTTCCGCCCACCCGGCGCACCGCCTGCATAGCCAGTTGAACCAGACTTCGCTTCGAGAACGCTACGCCGTCGCCGGGCGTGAACCGCTGACTATCCATCCGCTGGACGCGCAGGCGCGCAATATCGCCGACGGCGATCTGGTGCGGGTGTGGAATTCACGTGGTCAGGTACTGGCTGGCGCGGTGGTCACGGAAGGTATTCGCCCGGGGGTGATTTGCCTGCATGAAGGCGCATGGCCGGATATCGACCCCGATGCCGGAATTTGCAAAAACGGCGCGGTGAACGTGCTGACGAAAGATATTCCGACCTCGCGTCTGGGCAACGGTTGCGCCGGGAATACGGCGCTGGCATGGCTGGAAAAATATGATGGACCCGCGTTGGCGCTCAGCGCATTTGATCCGCCGGCCAATGCATAATCCAGGTCGGATGCTGGGTGTCGTCCTGCCACGCGCAGTCTTCTATACGGAAGCCCTGCGCGTGGTAGAAATTCACCGCCCGCACGTTTTTCTGATAAACCTCCAGACTTAGCCAGTCGTAGTGCTGCTTGATCTCATCAAGCAGCGCGCGGCCGATACCGTGGCGGATCGCTTGCGGGGCGACGAAAAGCGCCCCGACGAAGCGCGAATCCATCACGCTGACAAACCCTTTCAGCGCATCATTCTCCTGCCACACCCAGGTGGCGGCGGCGGGAAGATAGACATCGCGCACGACTTCCAGACTCTCCCGCCAGTAGCTTTCTGCAATGAACGGATGCGCGTAAATAGTGCTTTCCAGCCACAACTCGAGTAGCGGGCCGGTCTCTGCGGCATCCCATTTTTTGATCATGCTGGTCTCCCGGGGTGGCAACAGCAACCGGTTACGTGATCGTTGACTAACCCGCAGGCCTGCATAAATGAATAACAGATAGTGGAGCCGACGAATTTAAAGCCGCGCTTTTTCAGCGCCTTAGATAGAGCATCGGAGGCTGGTGTGGTGGTGGGGATTTCGGCGAGCGTCGCGGCATGGGTAATTTGCGGCTGATTATCGACAAACGACCAGACAAAATCGCTGAATGCTTCACCGTTGGCTTCCATGGCGAGAAACGCCCGAGCATTGCCGATGATGGCCTGGATCTTCCCCCGATGGCGGATGATGCCCGCATCCTGTAGCAGACGCTCGACGTCTGCTTCATCCATGGCCGCTACGCGAACCGGGTCAAACTGGTGAAAGGCCTGACGATAGTTTTCCCGTTTTTTCAGTACGGTTATCCACGAGAGTCCCGCCTGCTGGCCTTCGAGGCAGATCATTTCAAACAGCTTTTGCGGCGTTCTCTCGGCGACTCCCCATTCGTTATCGTGATACTGGATATAAAGAGGATCCTGGCTTACCCATCCGCAACGTTGCATGTTTCTCTCCCTTTCGTCAGAAAACTTTTTCATCCGCCTTGACGGCTGAAAGATAAAGATAATAGTTAATACAGGGAAACCACTTCCCATCAACTCCTTATACTTCAAGTTGCGTAGAAGTGGGCGGCAGCTCGAATTATTTTGAGTATAAAAACACAGCAACATTGCCGATTCGGCTCTTTTGGAGTCGCATTAATGATAATAAAGAAATGCAATGGCCTCCGGGGTGGGTTGGCCCCGGCGTGCATCACTATCTGGGTGTCGTGTGTTTCAGGCGCCAATGCCTGGCAACAGGAATATATCGCTAACGATACAAAAAGTAATACGTCGGAACGCTATACATGGGATAGCGATCACCAACCGCGTTATGAAGATATTCTCGCCGAGCGAATGAGGGCGTCAGAAGCGCCCGCCGGACTGGCGTTGAATCAGGCGCTGGCGCCGCCGGATTTGAGTCACGGCATGAGCGTGGGATGGAACTACTCGCTGGCCAGCGGGGTGACCTCCGGGCCGGTCGCCAGCTTGCGTAGCGATCTCAACCCGCCGCCCGCGACGCGTCGTGCGGGCGAAAGTATTTACGTCAACACGCTCGGCTGGCGTATGGATTACCAACAGCTATGGGGCGTGCATCCATGGGCGCAGGTGAGCTATAACCAGTCTATCTCTATCGATAACAATGCGTCGATTAGCCGCGGAAAAGACGGTAGCTGGGGCGACGTCACGCTGGGCGCAGATATGCCGCTGGGTTCACATCTGGCGGCGTGGGCTACACTTTCACAGGCAGATAACGTTCCGTCGGGTGAAAATACGCTGTATCTGATGGGCGTCAGCGCCAATTTCTGACCGAATTTGTTACGCATTTGAAATGCAGTCGTTACTGTTAAATCTCAGTAACGGCGCGTTTCTGTGAGGTAGCGCACACTAACTTTTTGAGTGAAATTTAGGGAATGAATGTTTTGCAATGTCATTCATTCCGCCATAAATGCATTTCATTCCTCATTGATGGCAGTTCATGCCGTTTTCCCCCACCGGATTTGGGGATTTGGTTATTGTGGCGGCAGTTAATCCTTCAGGACATCTGCTATGAACGCTGCAAACACTCAATATACCCGTTGGCTCACGCTGATTGGCACGATCATTACGCAATTCGCTCTGGGATCGGTTTATACATGGAGTTTGTTTAATAGTTCTCTGGCCAGCAAATTGGACGAGCCAGTAAGCCAGGTGGCATTTTCCTTCGGCCTGTTAAGTCTTGGGCTGGCGTTATCCTCTTCCGTTGCCGGTAAATTGCAGGAACGCTTTGGCGTGAAACGCGTCACCATGGCATCCGGCATCCTGCTTGGCGTCGGCTTTTTCCTCACAGCCCATGCCAACAGCCTGATGATGCTGTGGTTGAGCGCCGGCCTGCTGGTCGGTCTGGCGGACGGCGCGGGCTATCTGCTGACGTTGTCGAACTGCGTGAAGTGGTTCCCCGAGCGTAAAGGTCTGATTTCCGCCTTCTCAATTGGCGCTTATGGCCTTGGCAGCCTCGGTTTTAAATTTATCGATAGTCACCTGCTGGCGACGGTCGGGCTGGAAAAAACGTTTGTTATCTGGGGCGCTATCGTACTGGTGATGATCGTCTTTGGCGCCACCATGATGAAAGATGCGCCGAATCATCCCGCGACCACTACCGCCAACGGCGTTGTCGAAAATGATTTCACCCTTGCTGAATCCATGCGTAAACCGCAGTACTGGATGCTGGCGGTGATGTTCCTGACGGCCTGCATGAGCGGTCTGTATGTGATTGGTGTAGCAAAAGATATCGCGCAGGGCATGGTGCATCTCGACGTGGCGACGGCGGCGAATGCGGTTACCGTGATTTCTATCGCTAACCTGAGCGGCCGCCTGGTGCTGGGTATCCTGTCCGACAAAATCTCCCGTATCCGCGTGATTACCATCGGTCAAGTGGTCTCCCTGGTTGGTATGGCGGCCCTGCTGTTCGCGCCGCTAAATGCGATGACCTTCTTTGCGGCGATTGCCTGTGTGGCCTTTAACTTCGGCGGCACCATTACCGTCTTCCCGTCGCTGGTAAGCGAGTTCTTTGGCCTCAATAACCTGGCGAAAAACTACGGCGTGATTTATCTCGGCTTCGGTATCGGTAGTATTTGCGGTTCGCTGATTGCCTCTGTGTTCGGCGGCTTCTACGTCACCTTCTGCGTCATCTTCGCTCTGCTGATTTTGTCGCTGGCGCTTTCCACTACCATTCGTCAGCCGAAAAGCGAAATTTACCACCAGGCGCACGCCTGATAGCATCGCCCTTCCTAAGCGAATAATGCCTTACCAGCCAGATATTTTGTAAATATCTGGCTGAATCACATTCCTCGCGGATACTTTTCCCATTTGCTGTGGTCTACTTAGCGCGCTTTGTAGAGGTTTCCGATAACCAACCCAGACGCACTTAATTAATCTTCCTGTTTATATCGTTTTAATCAGGGCGGTTTTATCTCTTCGTTTCCCAGGTTTGCTTGCATGAAATACATTAAAACGATGTCGCAGCAGAAGCTGAGTTTTTGGCTTGCGCTGTACATCGGCTGGTTTATGAACGCCGCGGTGTTTTTCCGTCGTTTCGATGGTTACGCTCAAGAGTTTACCGTCTGGAAAGGGTTGTCCGGAGTGGTGGAACTGGTGGCGACGGTGCTGGTCACCTTCTTCCTGCTGCGTCTGCTCTCGTTATTTGGCCGTCGGGTCTGGCGCATCTTAGCCACGCTGGTGGTGCTGTTTTCCGCTGGGGCAAGTTATTACATGACTTTCCTCAATGTGGTGATTGGCTACGGCATAATCGCTTCGGTGATGACCACCGATATTGACCTTTCGAAAGAGGTTATCGGCTGGCATCTGATCCTCTGGCTGGCCGCGGTTAGCGTGTTGCCGCTCCTTCTTATCTGGAGCAACCGCTGCCGTAAGACGCTGCTGCAACAGGTCAAAACGCCGGGTCAGCGGGTGAAAAATATCCTGATAGTCGTGCTGGCCGGGTTGATGGTCTGGGGGCCGATTCGCCTGCTTGAGCTACGTCAGCATGATATCGAGCGCAACTCTGAAGTCGATATGCCAAGCTACGGCGGCGTCATTGCCAACTCGTATCTGCCTTCTAACTGGCTGTCGGCGCTCGGGCTGTACGCCTGGGCGCAGGTGGATGAGTCGTCTGATAATAAATCATTGATTAATCCGGCGAAAAAATTCACCTACGTGGCGCCGCAGGATCTTGATGATACTTATGTGGTGTTTATCATCGGCGAGACCACCCGCTGGGATCATATGGGTATACTCGGCTATAACCGCAATACCACGCCGAAGCTGGCGCAAGAGAAGAATCTTGTCGCTTTCCGCGGCACCTCTTGCGATACCGCCACCAAGCTGTCGTTGCGCTGTATGTTTGTGCGTGAGGGCGGGGCGGATGATAATCCGCAGCGGACGTTGAAAGAGCAGAATGTGTTCGCTGTTCTGCACCAGCTAGGTTTTGCCGGCGACCTGTACGCCATGCAGAGCGAGATGTGGTTCTACAGCAATACGATGGCCAACAATATCGCCTATCGCGAGCAGATCGGCGCCGAGCCGCGCAACCGCGGCAAGAACGTGGATGATATGCTGCTGGTCGATGAGATGAAGCGCGGTATGGAGCAAAATCCTGATGGCAAGCGCTTGATTATCCTGCATACCAAGGGATCGCATTTTAACTACACCCAGCGGTATCCGCGCAGCTTCGCGCAATGGAAACCGGAGTGTATCGGCGTGGACAGCAAATGTTCGAAGGCCGAGTTGATAAACTCTTACGATAATAGCGTCACCTACGTGGATCACTTTATCGTCAGCGTGCTGGACCAACTGCGTGATAAAAAGGCTATCGTGTTCTACGCCGCCGATCACGGCGAGTCGATTAATGAACACGAACATCTGCATGGTACGCCGCGTATGATGGCACCGCCGGAACAGTTCCGCGTGCCGATGATGGTCTGGATGTCGGATAAGTATCTGGCGAACCCGGACCATGCCGCCTCCTTTGCGCGTCTCAAGCAGCAGGCGGCAACGAAGGCTCCGCACCGTCACGTTGAGCTGTATGACACCATTATGGGTTGTCTTGGTTATACCTCGCCGGACGGCGGGATTAATGAAAACAACAATTGGTGTCGCGTGCCGGCTTCGAAGAAAGCGGTGAAAGAATAGCTGCAGTGGCGAGATTCTCGCCGCTTGATTGATTTTTTGCTAATAAGGCATTGACGGGTGTGCATCCCAGCAGTAAGATGCGCCCCGCATTCGGTGATTGGCGCAGCCTGGTAGCGCACTTCGTTCGGGACGAAGGGGTCGGAGGTTCGAATCCTCTATCACCGACCAAATTCGAAAAGCCTGCTCAATGAGCAGGCTTTTTTGCATCTGCGACCCGAAGAGGATGAGAACCTCCGGGGGCAGAGGTTCGACTCGAGCGTAGCGAGAGAACGTTGCGTCAGCAACGGCCCGTAGGGCGAGCCACGAAGTGGCGAGTCATCCTCTATCACCGACCAAATTCGAAAAGCCTGCTCAACGAGCAGGCTTTTGTGCATCTGTGGCCCGAAGAGGATGAGAACCTCCGGGGGCAGAGGTTCGACTCGAGCGCTTCCCTGATCGCGGCGCAAGCGCCTTATCAGGGCTACATTCGCACAGCGCATAACCAGCCCGGTAGCCCGGCTAAGCGCAGCGCAAGCCGGGGTGAAAACCTTGTCAGAATCACAAAAATCGCATTTCCCCGCGCATCTCGCCAGCTGTTCGCTGTTTTGTGACATCTTCCATTGCTTTTTTTTATCGATGAATAGATCTTTTTTCGCGAAGCTTATGACTAAGTACAGCATTTTCCGCTGTGCGTTTTAACGTTCGCGCTATTAATCGCTCACATAATGGCCACATGGGAAGAAATTTTCACCATTTTTAAGAATTGTTTATCACCAGATGTTGCAAACTATTAAGGGCTTTATTCTGGTTTATTGCCGGTAGCATAAATTTCTCTGCTGAAAATAGCGCCATCAAGTTTTTTTAATCTTTGCCCACCGATTCTCACCCCTGACGCAAAACCCGGTGAGCTGTATTGACGTTTCTCCATTCTGTTGACAGATTGTACGGCATGAGGGGCATTTCATGGAGAATCCGTACTGCAACTCAGTCGTTTTAGCGAACGGAATCCCCATCTCTCTCAACGCCTTCGGGCACCACCGACCAGACCGGGTAAAAAATAAATAAAGGTCTGGCGGCTATATGCAAACAACATCACAGTTTTGGAGCAGAATAATGAGTATTTCCTTGAAAAAGTCAGGGATGCTGAAGCTTGGTCTGAGCCTGGTCGCCATGACCGTCGCCGCAAGCGTACAAGCTAAAACCCTGGTTTATTGTTCTGAAGGTTCGCCGGAAGGCTTTAACCCACAGCTATTCACCTCTGGTACCACCTATGACGCCAGCTCGGTACCTATTTACAACCGCCTGGTTGAATTCAAAACCGGTACGACCGAAGTTATTCCTGGCCTGGCTGAGAAGTGGGATGTCAGCGAGGATGGTAAAACCTATACTTTCCACCTGCGTAAAGGCGTGAAGTGGCAGGATAATAAAGATTTTAAACCGACGCGCGATCTGAATGCCGACGATGTGGTGTTCTCCTTCGACCGTCAGAAAAATGACAAAAACCCGTACCATAAAGTCTCTGGCGGCAGCTATGAGTACTTCGAAGGGATGGGCCTGCAGGACCTGATTAGCGAAGTGAAGAAAGTGGACGATAATACCGTCCAGTTCGTGCTGACTCGCCCGGAAGCGCCGTTCCTCGCTGACCTGGCGATGGACTTTGCTTCTATCCTGTCGAAAGAATATGCCGACAACATGCTGAAAGCCGGCACCCCGGAAAAAGTAGACCTTAACCCAATCGGCACTGGCCCATTCCAGCTGCTGCAGTACCAAAAAGACTCGCGCATTCTGTATAAAGCCTTCCCGGGCTACTGGGGCACCAAGCCGCAGATCGATCGTCTGGTCTTCTCCATCACTCCGGACGCTTCCGTACGCTACGCCAAGCTGCAGAAAAACGAATGCCAGGTGATGCCTTATCCGAACCCGGCTGACATCGCGCGCATGAAGGAAGATAAAAACATCAACCTGCTGGAACAGCCGGGTCTGAACGTGGGTTATCTCTCCTTCAACACCGAGAAAAAACCGCTCGATAACGTCAAAGTTCGCCAGGCGCTGACCTACGCGGTGAACAAAGAAGCGATCATCAAGGCCGTTTATCAGGGCGCCGGCCAGTCGGCGAAGAACCTGATCCCGCCGACCATGTGGGGCTATAACGATGACGTTAAAGACTACACCTACGATCCTGAAAAGGCGAAGCAGCTGCTGAAAGAAGCGGGCATGGAAAAAGGCTTCACCATCGACCTGTGGGCAATGCCGGTACAGCGTCCGTATAACCCGAACGCGCGCCGTATGGCTGAAATGATCCAGGCTGACTGGGCGAAAGTCGGCGTACAGGCCAAGATCGTCACCTATGAGTGGGGCGAGTACCTGAAACGTGCGAAAGCGGGCGAACACCAGACCGTGATGATGGGCTGGACCGGCGACAACGGGGATCCGGATAACTTCTTCGCAACCCTGTTCAGCTGCGCTGCGGCGAAAGACGGCTCTAACTACTCTCGCTGGTGCTACAAGCCGTTTGAAGACCTCATTCAACCGGCACGCGCCACCGACGACCACAACAAGCGTATTGAACTGTACAAACAGGCTCAGGTAGTGATGCATGACCAGGCTCCGGCGCTGATCATCGCCCACTCCACCGTTTACGAGCCAGTGCGTAAAGAAGTCAAAGGCTATGTGGTTGATCCGCTTGGCAAACACCACTTCGATAACGTCTCTGTCGAATAATAAGCACGATGCCTGACCCCCTCTCCCCGCGTGGGAGAGGCGGGGGGCGTATTCCCGCTATTCGGGGAATACATTTGTGACCAATACAGACGCCTTGTCACCAGGCCTGGCGTCACTAGAGAGAATCCGGGTTATGTTGCAGTTTATTCTCCGACGTTTGGGACTCGTCATCCCGACATTTATCGGTATTACCCTTCTCACCTTTGCCTTCGTTCATATGATCCCCGGCGATCCGGTGATGATTATGGCGGGCGAACGTGGTATTTCCCCCGAACGTCACGCGCAGCTGCTGGCCGAAATGGGCCTCGATAAGCCGCTGTGGCAGCAATATGCCCATTATATTTGGGGCGTACTGCACGGTGATTTAGGGATCTCGCTGAAAAGCCGCATTCCCGTGTGGCAAGAGTTTGTGCCACGCTTCAAGGCCACCCTCGAACTGGGCGTCTGCGCGATGATTTTCGCCGTCGCCGTCGGTATTCCGGTGGGCGTGCTGGCTGCGGTAAAACGCGGCTCCATCTTTGACCATACCGCCGTAGGCCTGGCGCTGACCGGCTACTCGATGCCTATCTTCTGGTGGGGCATGATGCTGATTATGCTGGTTTCGGTACAGTTGAACCTGACGCCGGTCTCCGGGCGTATCAGCGATACGGTATTCCTTGACGATACTCTGCCGCTGACCGGTTTTATGCTGATTGACACCGCCATCTGGGGTGAACAGGGCGACTTTATCGATGCCTTAATGCATATGATCCTACCCGCCATCGTGCTGGGTACGATTCCGCTGGCGGTGATCGTGCGTATGACCCGATCGTCGATGCTGGAAGTGCTGGGCGAGGATTACATCCGTACCGCTCGCGCTAAGGGGTTAACCCGCATGCGGGTGATTGTCATCCATGCGCTACGCAACGCGATGCTGCCGGTGGTTACGGTGATTGGTCTGCAGGTGGGCACGCTGCTGGCAGGCGCCATTCTGACCGAAACGATTTTTTCGTGGCCAGGTTTAGGCCGCTGGCTTATCGATGCGCTACAGCGCCGCGATTATCCAGTTGTGCAGGGCGGGGTGCTGCTGGTGGCGACGATGATTATTCTCGTCAACCTGCTGGTCGACCTGCTGTACGGCGTGGTGAACCCGCGTATCCGGCATAAGAAGTAAGGGGCCATCATGTCACAAATTACAGAAAATAAAGTTGTCGCCGCGCCGGTGCCAATGACCCCGCTGCAGGAGTTCTGGCACTATTTCAAACGCAACAAAGGGGCAGTCGTCGGGTTGGTATACGTGGCGGTGATGATTATCATCGCGGTATTCGCCAACTTTCTCGCCCCTTATAACCCGGCGGATCAGTTCCGTGATTCGCTGCTGGCACCGCCGTTCTGGCAGGATGGCGGCAGTATGGCGCACCTGCTTGGCACCGATGACGTGGGGCGCGATATTCTCTCGCGCCTGATGTACGGCGCGCGCCTGTCGCTGCTGGTGGGCTGTCTGGTGGTAGTGCTGTCGCTGATCCTCGGCGTAGTGCTGGGGCTGGTTGCTGGCTATTTCGGCGGGGTGGTGGACTCCATCATCATGCGCGTGGTCGATATCATGCTGGCGCTGCCCAGCCTGCTGCTGGCGTTGGTGCTGGTGGCTATCTTCGGGCCGTCAATCGTCAATGCTTCGCTGGCGCTCACCTTCGTTGCCCTACCGCACTATGTGCGTCTGACGCGCGCGGCGGTGCTGGTGGAAGTGCACCGCGATTACGTGACCGCTTCCCGCGTAGCGGGCGCCGGCGCGATGCGCCAGATGTTCGTTAATATTCTCCCTAACTGTCTTGCGCCGTTGATCGTTCAGGCGTCGCTGGGCTTCTCTAACGCCATTCTCGACATGGCAGCGCTGGGGTTCCTCGGCATGGGCGCGCAGCCGCCGACGCCTGAGTGGGGCACCATGCTTTCCGACGTATTGCAGTTCGCACAAAGCGCCTGGTGGGTGGTGACCTTCCCGGGCGTGGCGATCCTGCTGACGGTGCTGGCATTTAACCTGATGGGTGACGGTCTGCGTGACGCGCTCGATCCCAAACTGAAGCAGTAAGAGGTTCGAGATGGCGTTATTAAATGTAGATAAATTATCGGTGCATTTCGGCGAGCAAAATGCGCCGTTCCGCGCCGTGGACCGCATCAGCTATAGCGTGAAGCAGGGCGAAGTGGTCGGTATCGTGGGCGAGTCGGGTTCCGGTAAGTCGGTGAGTTCGCTGGCGATTATGGGCCTGATTGACTACCCAGGTCGGGTGATGGCGGACAAACTGGAATTTAACGGCCGCGATCTGCAGCGAATTTCGGAAAAAGAGCGGCGTCAGCTGGTGGGGGCGGAAGTGGCAATGATCTTCCAGGATCCGATGACCAGCCTCAACCCGTGCTTTACCGTCGGCTATCAGATAATGGAAGCGATTAAGGTCCATCAGGGCGGCAATAAGCAAACCCGCCGCCAACGGGCGATCGACCTGCTGAACCTGGTGGGTATTCCTGACCCGGCGTCGCGGTTGGACGTTTACCCGCATCAGCTTTCCGGTGGGATGAGCCAGCGCGTGATGATCGCGATGGCTATCGCCTGCCGGCCAAAACTGCTGATTGCCGATGAACCGACCACCGCGCTGGATGTGACCATTCAGGCGCAGATTATCGAACTGCTGCTGGAGTTGCAGCAGCAAGAAAATATGGCGCTGGTGTTGATTACCCATGACCTGGCACTGGTGGCGGAAGCCGCGCATAAAATTATCGTCATGTACGCGGGTCAGGTGGTGGAGACCGGGGATGCGAAAGATATCTTCCGCGCGCCGCGCCATCCTTACACCCAGGCGCTGCTGCGCGCGCTGCCAGAGTTTGCCCAGGATAAGGCGCGTCTCGCATCGCTACCGGGGGTTGTTCCGGGGAAATATGACCGCCCAAATGGCTGCCTGCTGAACCCGCGCTGCCCCTATGCCACGGATAAATGCCGGAGCGAAGAGCCCGCGCTCGCGGATCTCGACGGCGGCCGTCAGTCAAAATGCCACTACCCACTCGATGATGCCGGGAGGCCTGGATTATGAGTACGCAAAAGGCCGCCACGCAACAACCGCTGTTGCAGGCCATTGATCTGAAAAAACACTATCCGGTGAAGAAAGGGTTGTTTGCTCCGGAACGGTTGGTGAAAGCGCTGGACGGCGTCTCTTTTACCCTTGAACGCGGTAAAACGCTGGCGGTGGTGGGTGAGTCGGGATGCGGCAAATCGACGCTGGGTCGTTTGCTGACGATGATTGAAATTCCCACCGGCGGCGAGCTGTATTATCAGGGGCAGGATCTGCTCAAGCACGACCCACAGGCGCAAAAGCTGCGGCGGCAAAAAATCCAGATTGTGTTTCAGAATCCATATGGTTCGCTGAACCCGCGTAAAAAAGTGGGGCAGATTCTGGAAGAGCCGCTGTTGATCAACAGTAGCCTGAGCAAAGAGCAGCGGCGTGAAAAAGCGCTGGCGATGATGGCGAAGGTGGGCCTGAAAACGGAACATTACGATCGCTACCCGCATATGTTCTCCGGCGGCCAGCGCCAGCGTATCGCTATTGCCCGCGGACTGATGCTGGATCCGGATGTGGTGATAGCCGATGAGCCGGTTTCCGCGCTGGATGTTTCGGTACGTGCGCAGGTGCTGAACCTGATGATGGACCTGCAGCAGGATTTAGGCTTGTCCTACGTGTTTATCTCCCACGATCTCTCGGTCGTCGAGCACATCGCTGATGAAGTCATGGTGATGTATCTTGGCCGCTGCGTGGAGAAGGGGACCAAGGACCAGATCTTTAATAACCCGCGTCATCCGTATACTCAGGCCCTGTTGTCAGCGACGCCGCGTCTGAACCCGGACGATCGACGCGAGCGCATCAAGCTCACCGGCGAACTGCCGAGCCCGCTGAATCCGCCGCCGGGCTGCGCCTTCAATGCGCGCTGCCGCCGACGCTTTGGCCCATGCACCCAGCTTCAGCCGCAGCTTAAGGATTACGGCGGCCAACTGGTGGCTTGCTTTGCCGTTGATCAGGATGAGAATCCCGAGAAAGCGCGGGCGTGATGGGAAGCGGGTTGTCGCGTGATGATTTCTGCGGGGGAGAGCTGGAATGCGCCTCGCAGATTGCCAAAGGGCGTGGTGAAGGCGATGACTCGGAGCAGTAGAATTGACGCCAAGCCGGGTTCGCCCGGTGAGGCGCAATGTTGCGGGGGCTTGAACCCCGGCGGCATAGATAAGTTGCTGGAAAGAGAAAACCCTCGCACGTTGCTGGTGTTAACCAGGCAACTGAACGAGGGCTATCATAACTCCAGACAAGTTAAAGATAGCCGCGAACGGTTGCCATTGCAATACAGGCGGCTCTATGACGCTCACACAGTTAGGTCTGATCTTATGGGACGATCTGGCGGCGCCGATAATTGCTGGCATCGTGGTCAGCATTATCGTCAGCTGGATGCACAACCAGAAGTGACGGACCGGCGGGCGTGAGTCTGCTGCGTTGGCAATTTGCGCCCGAACAGGCCGCAGGAATTCTCCTGCGGCCTTTTTCGTCTTTACTGCGGATACGGCACCCAACTGCCGCCGTTTAGCTGCACGTAGGGTTTGCCCTGATACTGAATGACAATGGCGTTGGAGTTTTCTGATACCGCCGCGGTCTGCGGCAGATTTGCGGTGTATTGCTGCCAGTTGACGTTATCTTCGGTAAACATCTTACCGTCCAGGGCGCGCACGACCAGTTCAGAAACCGCGAGGTAGCTGGAAGGCTGAGTGATTTCCACCGCGGCGCCCTGATGCGGAGCCTTCATGCCGAAGAATTTCACCGCCGCAGGTACGTTGGTAATCGACGGGCTTGGGATATCGCGCAGCCCGGAAACCTGCATCTTATCCCCCTTCAGCGCGGCGCCGTGTTCCGGCACCACTACCACCATCACTTTACGCCCCGATTTTTCCAGTTCGGTGAAGAAGGCGTCCAGCTCATCAAAGAACTTCTGCGCGCGGGCCTTATAGTCGGCCGTTTTGCTTTGGCCGGGATAATGGTTGCCATCGTGCAGCGGCAGCGTGTTGTAGAAGGTCGCGGTACGGGGCGTGTTAAGCTTCTCGGTAGACTGTAGCCAGCGATCGAGCGTCGCCTGGTCGTCGTAAACCGGCGATCCGTCGAAGCCTTGCAGGATTACCGGCAAACCGCTCTGATCCATCAGCGGACTCTGCATGCCGCCGAGCGAGCGAACCTCTTTGAGGAAGTCGCCGAATACGCCGTTATGCCCCAGCATCAGCTGTTGGGTAAAGCCGAGTTTGGCCAGATTTTCGAACAGGTAGCACTCGTTGCCAGACGGCTGATACAGGTTGTTATGCGATAGCTGGCCGCAGCTGGCGCGCAGCAGGCGAACGGCTGCCGGGCCGCTGTAGGAAGTGGCGGAGTTGAAGTTTTTGAAGAGGATATCGAAATGTTTCCACAGCGGATGATCCATCAACCCGGCAGCCTCAATGTCTGACCATGACAGGGAACAGATATTAATAACCAGCAGATCGAACGGCTGCGCATCCCCAGGCAGCTGATCCGGGAACGGTGTTTTTCTTTTCTGTTCAGAAGCATAGAAAGTTTTCAGCCAATTGCTAAGGTTAGCTGAGGTTGGCGGTTCGGTCTGCGGCGGGATATCGCCGCTGGCGGCGGCGCTGGTTGATGCCGCGGCTGTTGTCGTTCCACCGGTCGTTGCCGCCGGCGTGGCCGCTGCGGTGGTCGGCTGGCCGGCGGGCCATAAAGTAAAGGAGGGCAGCAGCGGGCTGATAACCAGCCAGACCATGATCGCCGAAACGAAGACGGTAACGCGCAGCCATTGGCTGATGAATAGCCACAGCACCAGCAGCACAAAGAAGGCGCCGACCATATTCCAGTTAATAAAACGGGTGATCAGGTCCCAGATGTAATCGGCGCTGAAACCGGCGATTTGCGAGCCCTGGCTCATGATGCTTTCCGGACCCGGTAACCAGGTGTCATGCCAGAACAGGGCAAAGCCGAGCGGAATCGCTATCCAGTGGCGTATCCGGTGCAGTTTTTCACGGGGGATCGGCACCAGTAAAAAGGCGAGGAACACCAGGTTGAGCATTGGATGGAAGTTCAGGTATCCCGCCCACAGCAGGGCAAACTTCACGAGAAAATAGAAGTTCCAGCCGGACAGGCCGCGCCAGTACTGCCACAGCGGAAGCGGCGTAGCGGTAGTTTTTGCTTTGGTCATTTTTTCGGTTTGCCCTGCCTGGTCGCGCTCTCCCGGCGCAGTACGCCGGCCGGTTTCACGAAACGGGGTTTAAAGAACATCAAACGTAAAGTGGTGCGAATACGGCGCTGATAATGGCGCGTCAGGTATCCCAGCGGGAAAAATAGCAGGGCGCACAATACGATCAGCTGAATGATATCGGCGATAGACATCATGACCGCGGTTCTCCGTCGGTGGAGAGTCGCCAGGGTTCAGGGATTCGCCGCCACTGGCGCCCATCGTGTTTAACGTTAAGGGCTTCGTTTTTGCCCACCGTAATCGGCAGCGGCGTGTTCCAGTTGTCAGGAGATATGCCGCGCATCAACAGGATTTCCGCGGAAATTTGCTTATCTTCAAACCAAATCATACGGTTAGAGAAAATGTCTCCGGTCGGTAAAGGGAAGATATGGTTTAACGCCGTGTCCAGGTCATTTACCCGGCAAAACGATAAAAACAGCACTAATCGATTATTACCGATCGTCGCGATATCGCCCATGCGGTTGGGTTTACACAGGGTTAACGCCTGTTCGACACGTAGCCCCGGCGCGGGGCGCAGCGCCACCATTACCCCTTTGCTATCCGGCGGCAGCAGCGTGTTGGCCATGATATTGCTGACTGCTTCACAGAAGGCGTCCCACTTTTGATAACCGCGAAGTTTAAGCGGCCGGCTCCAGGTCAACAGCGTGTTGAAGTCTTCCGGAACGTGGCGAGTAAATTTCTGCTTTTGCACGCTTTCAATAAGCGTGAGGCAGCGAGAAAGCCCGGCGCTGCAGGGGATTACCATGTTGGCGCCGCTGCTTAACAGCAAGCGTTCATCGGTGGCGCGCAGGCTCGGCGTTTGTTCACGTACCACGATTTTTAAGGCGCTGCCGCGCTGGCGACGCAGGGTATGGATATAGCGTCCGAGCTGCTCTATTTGCTCATTTTGGGTAATGGAAAATAGCAAGGTGGCCGCCTGCGCGGTACGACCGGCTTCAAAGACGGCGTCATTGGTTTCGAACAGCGTCCAGTATTCGGAAAGCGCAGGCGCCCCTTCCAGCACGCGCAAATTACTGAGGACGATTTTTTCGTCGCTACGCGGTTGCACTGCCGCTTCTTCGCTCTGCGCCAGCCGCCAGCCTTCATCATCGTGTAAAATAACCAGCTGCTGCTGCGCGCTAATACCTTTCTCACTGCCCCACCACGCGATATCAAATAGATGGCTATCGCCCTGATAACGAATGCTCGCCAGCCCGGAAAGGGCGCGGTACTGGCGTAATAACGGAGAAAGTTGTTTGTCGGTATCATTAGCCGAATTAAGTACCATAAGAGAGCAGTTATGGTATTTGGCCCATCGATTAGATTTTTCTACCCAATGGAGTAATTCTTCGGTTTTTATATTTTGCCAGGAATTTTCTGTACATAGCAGAATAAATAAATAGTTGCCAGGTTCCATAGAACAAAGTATGTCGCGGTGCAACTCCTGCAGGCCTTCCGGGCGATCTGGCATCGTGAATAGTGCGATTTTATCAGGACCGCGATATTTTTTTAATGATATGACTTCATTAGGTTTTTTACCCATTATTATGGCGGCGACCTTGCTTTCCGGAGCCTGGCTTTCCAGCGTTTGATTCAGCAGGCTGACGGCGTCGGCATAGCGGTCGACATTAAGCCACCATACCCCGCCAACGGGCATATGGCATACTTCGTCCCATAATGATGAAATACCCAATGTATATACAATATCCACGATGTTCCTCGCGTGCACTATTTACAATGATTAGTTTACTAGCGAAAGCGTGAGAGTAAACCTAACATTGAAATTAAAGGACATCAGTTTTAGCATGTACACGTAATTTTAGGGATGAGCGGTTTCCACTTCCTGGTTTTATAATGTGTTTTTCGAATGGACAGAGAAATGCCGGAAAAAGACCCTACGGTACCTGGCGATGCAACGCTGGGATATACCTTCCAAAATGATTTCCTGGCATTAAGCCGGGCATTTTCCCTGCCGGATATTGATTACCACGACATTTCCCGACGCGAACAGCTCGCTGCGGCGTTGCAACGCTGGCCGCTGTTGGCCGAATTAGCTGAGAAAAAGTAAGGAAGCCGTCGATGGCGATTCTGGGATTACAAGGCATACGCGGCGGCGTAGGCACCACATCTATTACCGCCGCACTGGCCTGGGCGCTACAGCTGCTCGGTGAAACCGTGCTGGTGGTCGATGCCAGCCCGGACAATATGCTGCGCTTTTTCTTCAACGTTGATTTCGACCATCGCAACGGCTGGGCGCGCTCGTTGATTGACGGAGGTGACTGGCGCGACGCCGGGCTGCGCTACACCGCGCATATCGATCTTCTGCCGTTTGGCCGCCTGACGCCTGGCGAACGTGAGCACGTAGATAAGTTCAGTCCGACGCTGGAACCTATCGCGGAGCAAATCAAATTGCTCGACCAGCAGGGGAGCCACCGCTGGCTGTTGATTGATATACCCGAAGGCTACTCTCCGCTTACCCGCGAATTGCTGAACGTTTGCCATCGCGCTCTACAGGTTGTGCATCCCGACGGCAACAGCCATATTCGCCTGCATCAGCAGGCGCTGCCTGCTAATGCGGATATTTTGATTAACGACCTGCGCGTCGGCAGCCAGCTGCAGGAAGATCTCTATCAACTGTGGCTGGAAAGCCAGCGCCGTATTCTGCCGGTCACGATTCACCGCGATGAAGCGATGGCGGAATGTCTGGCGGCTAAACAGCCGCTTGGCGAATATCGCCAGGATTCGCTGGCGGCGGAAGAGGTGCTGACGCTGGCCAACTGGTGTCTGCTGCACTATGCCAGAGAGGGAGCGGCATGATCCGCCTGAGTACGTTGCTGCTGGTGCCGCCGGTGGGCGAGCGCTTGAGCGCACGTTATGATGACTATCGTCAGCATGGCGCGTCGGTGCTTTCAGCTTTTCTCGGTTGCCTGTGGGTGTCGTTGGCGTGGGCGTTAATGCCGCTTGAGACGCCGCGCTGGCAAGCTATTCGCGAACACCACGGCGACTATTTTCCGCATATTAATCCGCATCGCCCACGCCCGTTAGATCCGATACGCTATTTGCTGCAGTCGCTCTGGCTACTGGCGACCCGGGTGCCGGAACCGGATAAAAAAATTAACTGGCGCTCGCTGGCGGCGCTGGAAGGGGTTCACGGGCGCTACGCGCAGTGGATGGAAAAATTACCGGAAAAGGTCAACACCCGTACCGGCCATCTCGATAAGCAGAAAGAGCTTGAGCACCTGCATCCACAGCTGCGGCGGCTGGTGCTGGGTACCATCACCTTCTTCTCGCTGATTCTGGCGCTGTTGTGTATCACCCAGCCGTTTAACCCGCTGTCGCAATTTATTTTCCTGCTGCTGTTGTGGGGCGTCGCGCTGCTGGTGCGGCGTATTCCGGGGCGTTTCTCCGCCCTGATGTTGATCGTGTTGTCGCTGACCGTTTCCTGTCGCTACATCTGGTGGCGCTATACCTCCACGCTGAACTGGAACGATCCGGTCAGCCTGGTGTGCGGGTTGATTTTGCTGTTTGCCGAAACCTACGCCTGGATTGTGCTGGTGTTGGGCTATTTCCAGGTGGTGTGGCCGCTCAATCGCCAGCCGGTGCCGCTGCCGGAAGATATGAACGAATGGCCGACGGTGGATATCTTCGTCCCGACCTACAACGAAGATCTTAGCGTGGTGAAAAATACTATCTACGCGTCGCAGGGTATCGACTGGCCAAAGGATAAGCTCAATATCTGGATCCTTGATGACGGCGGGCGCGAAGAGTTTCGCCAGTTCGCGAAAGATGTCGGCGTCCATTACATCGCGCGTACCAGCCACGAACATGCCAAGGCCGGTAATATCAACAATGCGTTGAAGTATGCGAAGGGCGAGTTCGTCTCTATTTTCGACTGCGACCACGTGCCGACCCGCTCCTTCCTGCAGATGACCATGGGCTGGTTCCTGAAGGATAAAAAGCTGGCGATGATGCAGACGCCGCACCACTTTTTCTCGCCGGATCCGTTCGAACGCAACCTGGGCCGTTTTCGTAAAACGCCAAATGAAGGGACGCTGTTTTACGGCCTGGTGCAGGACGGCAACGATATGTGGGATGCGACCTTTTTCTGCGGATCCTGCGCGGTCATTCGCCGCGGTCCGCTGGATGAAATCGGCGGTATCGCCGTCGAGACGGTCACCGAGGATGCCCACACCTCACTGCGCCTGCATCGTCGTGGCCATACCTCCGCCTATATGCGCATCCCGCAGGCGGCGGGGCTGGCGACGGAAAGCTTGTCGGCGCATATCGGCCAGCGTATTCGCTGGGCGCGCGGAATGGTGCAGATTTTCCGTCTTGATAACCCGCTGTTTGGTAAAGGGTTGAAGCTGGCGCAGCGTATCTGCTACGTCAACGCGATGCTGCACTTTTTGTCCGGTATCCCGCGGCTTATCTTCCTCACCGCGCCGCTGGCATTCCTGCTGTTACACGCCTATATCATCTATGCGCCGGCGCTTATGATCGCGCTGTTCGTGCTGCCGCATATGATCCATGCCAGTCTGACGAACTCGAAGATCCAGGGCAAGTACCGCCACTCCTTCTGGAGTGAAATCTACGAAACGGTGCTGGCATGGTATATCGCGCCGCCGACCTTCGTCGCGCTGATTAACCCGCACAAAGGCAAGTTCAACGTCACCGCCAAAGGCGGACTAGTGAAAGATGAGTATGTCGATTGGGTTATCTCACGCCCCTATATTTATCTGGTGTTGCTTAATCTGGTGGGCGTGGCGGTCGGCATCTGGCGCTTTATGTACGGACCCGAGAACGAAATTTTAACCGTCTGGGTCAGCATCATCTGGGTGTTTTATAACTTAATCATCCTCGGCGGCGCCGTGGCGGTGTCGGTGGAGAGCAAGCAGGTGCGGCGTTCGCACCGCGTAGAGATGTCGATGCCGGCGGCGATTGCCCGCCCGGATGGCCACCTGTTCTCCTGTACCGTTCATGACTACTCTGACGGCGGCCTGGGGATAAAAATTCACGGCGACGCGCGGGTACTGGAAGGGCAACACGTGAATTTGCTGCTCAAACGCGGACAGCAAGAATACGTCTTCCCGGTTCGCGTCGCGCGGGTCAACGGCGGTGAAGTCGGCCTGCAATTGCTGCCGCTGACTAACCAGCAACATATTGATTTTGTGCAGTGTACGTTTGCCCGCGCTGATACGTGGGCGCTTTGGCAGGACAGCTTCCCGGAAGATAAGCCGATGGAAAGCCTGCTGGATATCCTCAAGCTGGGGTTCCGTGGATATCGTCACCTGGCGGAGTTCTCGCCGCCGTCGGTGAAGGTTATTTTCCGCTCGCTCACCTCGCTGGTGGCCTGGA
The DNA here is from genome assembly GCF_050600725.1 of Klebsiella sp. 141251. NCBI lineage: Bacteria > Pseudomonadati > Pseudomonadota > Gammaproteobacteria > Enterobacterales > Enterobacteriaceae > Klebsiella > Klebsiella sp. 141251. The sequence continues at coordinate 201,560 of NZ_JAQIRG010000006.1, read as the reverse complement.
TTGTATCGTTTTTGCCGCGCCGTCCCGAACGCGCCGCGGCGGTGCTTTCGGCAGAACCAGCAATGGCTCAACAATGATGATAATGCGATGAAAAGAAAACTTTCCTTGATTTGTGCAGTGGCGGTGGGAATGAGCAGCTGGTACCCCTTCGCAACATTTTCGGCTCCGGCGGCGACGCCGAATGCCGCGGTGGTCGACGCTCCCGCCACAACGGGTGCGGCCCAGCCAGCGCCGGTGATTATCGATGGCCAGCCGACGGCGGCGGTTATCGATCCTGCCGCGCCGGTGGTGGTGGCGGACAACATTCCCTCTCGCGACGTGAAGCTGACTTTTGCGCAAATCGCGCCGCCGCCGGGGAGTATGGTGCTACGCGGTTCGCACCCAGAGGGCGCCGTGGAATTCGGCATGCGCAGTGATGAAGTGGTCGCCAAAGCGCTGCTCAATCTTGACTACACGCCGTCGCCATCGCTGCTGCCGGTGCAGTCGCAGCTGAAGGTTTATCTCAACGACGAGCTGATGGGCGTACTGCCGGTCACCAAAGAGCAACTGGGTAAAAAAGTGAGCGCCCAGATCCCCGTCGATCCACTGTATATCACCGATTTTAACCGCGTGCGGCTGGAGTTTGTCGGCCACTATCGCGACGTTTGCGAAAACCCGGCCAGCAGTACGCTGTGGCTTGATATCGGCCGTGAGAGCTCGCTGGATTTAACCTATCAGTCGCTGCAGGTACGTAACGACCTGTCCCACTTCCCGGTACCGTTCTACGACTCGCGCGACAACCGTCCGCTGACGTTGCCGATGGTTTTTGCTGCTGCGCCTGACGTCAAACAGCAGCAGGCGGCGGCGATTGTCGCCTCCTGGTTTGGCAGCAAGGCCGGCTGGCGTGGTCAGCAGTTCCCGGTCCACTTCAATGAGATACCGGAACGCAACGCTATCATCTTCGCCACCAACGATAAGCGTCCGGACTTCCTGCGCGACCATCCGCCGGTGAAAGCGCCGACCATCGAAATGGTCAACCACCCGAGCAACCCGTACGTCAAGCTGCTGGTGATCTTCGGTCGCAACGATCAAGACCTGCTGGTGGCGGCGAAGGGTATTGCCCAGGGTAATATTCTGTTCCGCGGCGATAGCGTGGTAGTGGATGGCGTGAAAGAGTTGAAGGCGCGCCAGCCGTATGACGCGCCGAACTGGGTCCGTACCGACAGACCGGTGACTTTCGGCGAGCTGAAAACCTATGAGCAGCAGCTGCAATCAAGCGGCCTGGTGCCAGATTCGATTAACCTGGCGCTGAATCTACCGCCGGATCTATACCTGCTTCGCGCCAACGGCATCGATATGGATCTGAAATATCGCTATACCATGCCGCCTATCAAAGACAGCTCGCGGATGGATATCAGCCTTAACGATCAGTTCCTGCAGTCGTTTAGCCTCAATAGCTCGCAGGATGTGAATAAGCTAATTTTACGCCTGCCGGTGCTGCAGGGGCTGTTGGATGGCCAGAACCAGGTGACCATACCCGCGCTGCGTCTTGGCGCGATGAACCAGCTGCGCTTCGATTTTCAGTACATGAACCCGATGCCCGGCGGCAACATCGATAACTGTATTACCTTCCAGCCGGTGCAGAACCACGTGGTGATCGGCGATGACTCCACCATCGACTTTTCGAAGTATTACCACTTCCTGGCGATGCCGGATCTGCGCGTCTTCGCTAATGCCGGTTTCCCGTATACCCGCATGGCCGATCTTTCTCAGACGCTAATCGTGGTGCCGAAAACGCCTGATGCGGGTCAGGTTGAGACGCTGCTGCAGGCGGTAGGCGGCATCGGCGCGCAGACCGGGCTGGCGGCTATCAACGTGCAGATGACCGACGACGGCAACCAGATTAAGGGCAAAGATGCCGATCTGATGCTGATTGGCGCTATTCCGCCGTCGCTGAAAGACGATACCAAAATCAATCTACTGGTCGAGGCGACCAAAAGCTGGGTGAAAACGCCGATGCGTCATTATGACCTGGCCAGCATCTATCCGGATGATGACGCGCGCACGCCGCATACGCGAACCGACATCACCTCTTCCGGGCCGATGGCGGCCATTATTGGCTTCCAGTCGCCGTACAACGATCAGCGCAGCGTGATCGCCCTGATGGCCGATAGCCCACGCGGTAACGAGCTGCTCACAAACGCCTTAAATGACAGCGGTAAACGGGCGGCGATGTTCGGTTCGGTGGCGGTGATTCGTGAATCCGGCGTCAATAGCCTGCGGGTTGGCGATATCTATTATGTCGGCCACCTGCCGTGGTTCGAGCGCATCTGGTTTGCGCTCTCCAGCCATCCGATACTATTGGCGATTCTGGCGGCCGTCAGCATTGTGCTGCTGGCGTGGGTGCTGTGGCGCATGCTGCGTATTCTCAGCCGTCGCCGTCTTGATCCTGATGATGAGTAATTGCTGATGAACGCATTTCGTGGGGTACTTCTCTCGGTTTTAATGCTGGCGGCGGGGCAGGTGAGCGCCGCCTGCCAGTGGCCCGCCTGGGAGCAGTTTAAAAAAGCGTATGTCAGCGCCGAAGGACGAGTCATCGACCCCAGCGATGCGCGCAAAATCACTACCTCCGAAGGGCAAAGCTACGCGTTGTTCTTCGCCCTGGCGGCCAACGATCGTCAGGGCTTCGATAAGCTATTTCAGTGGACGCAGAACAACCTGGCGCAAGGCGATCTGCGCGCCCATCTGCCGGGATGGCTATGGGGGAAAAAGAGCGAGGATGAATGGACGGTGCTGGACACCAATTCGGCATCGGATTCTGATTTGTGGATTGCCTGGGCGCTGCTGGAAGCCGGACGCCTGTGGAAGGTTGATAACTATACTGAGGTAGGAAAAGCGCTGCTGGCGCGGATTGCCGATGAAGAAGTCGCTGATGTTCCGGGACTGGGGCCGTCGGTACTGCCGGGGAAAGTCGGTTTCGCGGACGACAAGGGCTGGCGCTTTAATCCAAGCTATCTGCCGCCGCAGCTCGCCACCTACTTTACCCGCTTTGGCGCGCCGTGGCCGAAGATCCGCGACAGCAATCTGCGGCTGCTGCTGGAAACGGCGCCGAAAGGCTTCTCGCCGGACTGGGTGCGCTATGAGAAAGGCAGCGGCTGGCAGCTGAAAACCGATAAGCCGATTATTGGTAGCTATGACGCTATTCGCGTCTATCTGTGGGTCGGGATGCTCAATAACGCCGATAAACAAAAAGCGCCGCTGTTGGCGCGTTTCAAACCGATGGCGACTCAGACGATCAAACAGGGATTGCCGCCGGAAAAAACCAATATCGCCAGCGGGAAAACGACTGGCGAGGGTCCGGTTGGTTTCTCTGCTTCCATGTTGCCGTTTTTACAAGATGAGGACGCCCGCGCGCTACAGCGCCAACGGGTCGCCGATCATTATCCCGACGCGGATGCCTACTATAGCGCGGTGCTGACGCTGTTCGGCCAGGGGTGGGATCAACATCGTTTTCGTTTCGCCGCAGGTGGCGAATTACAACCTGACTGGAACCAGGAATGCGCAAGTTCTCACTAAGCTTCATCACGCTGTCTGTCGGTCTCGCACTACTGCCGCTGGCGCAGGCGGCGAATACCCCTGCGCAGCAGCATCTGCTGGAACAAGTGCGTCTCGGCGAGGCAAGCAGCCGTGAAGACCTGGTACGTCAGTCGCTTTATCGACTGGAATTGATCGACCCGAATAACCCGGATTATCTCGCCGCGCGGGCTCGCTACCTCCTGCGTCAGGGCGACACCGCCGGCGCGCAAAAGCAGCTCGATCTGCTGGCGAAACTGGCCCCTGACTCAGCGGCATTGAAAGCGACGCGCAGCGAGATCGATCTCAGCGGAGGCAAAGGACAGCAAGAGCTGCAGCAGGCGCGCCTGCTCGGCGTGGCCGGAAAGGTCGATGAAGCCATTGCCGCCTATGAAAAGCTCTTCGGCGGCGTCCCGACGGATACCGAAGCGGCTATCGAATACTGGACGCTGGTGGCGCGATTGCCCGCTCGCCATAGTGAAGGCGTTAGCCAGCTAAAAAAACTCAATGCCAGTACCCCGGATAACGTCACTCTGCTGACCTCGCTGGCGAAGCAGATGTTTTCAGATAACAAGCAGCAGGAAGGCTTCGCCTATCTGGAACAGATGGCGCGTTCGGCTTCAGGTCGCGGTATCGCGGCAGATATGTGGCTCGGCGAAATTAAAACTATGCCGGTCAGCAGCGGCAGCGTTCAGGCATTACAGCGATTCCTGCTCTTGTTCCCCGCCGGATCCGCCGCCGCTAATGCCCGGCTGCTGCTGGCGCAGCAACAAACTCAACTGAAAGATCCGACCTTCCGCGCTAAAAGCGAAGGACTGGCGGCGGTGAAATCCGGCAATGCGGCGCAGGCGGTGGCCGATCTGCAGCAGGCGGTACGCGCCGATGCCCGCGATAGCGATGCCGTCGGCGCGCTGGGCGCCGCTTACTCACAGCGCGGCGACCGGGTGCGGGCGGTGGCGCAGCTCAATAAAGCGATCGCGATGGATCCGAAAAGCCCGAATCGCGATAAGTGGGACAGTCTGCTGAAGACCAACCGCTATTGGCTGTTGATTAAACAGGGTGATAACGCGCTGAAAGCAGGCCAACTGGCGCAGGCGCAAAATGCTTACGCCCAGGCGCAGCGGGTGGATAACACTGACAGCTACGCGGTACTGGGGTTAGGCGATGTCGCCGCGGCGCGCAAAGATGACGCCGCTGCCGAGCGCTACTATCGACAGGCGCTGCGGATGGATCGCGGCAATAACCTCGCGGTACGCGGTCTGGCGAATGTTTATCGCCGTGAGTCGCCTGAAAAAGCCAGCGCCTATATTGCCAGTCTCCCTGCCAGCCAACGGCGCAGTATTGATGATATCGAACGCAGTCTCACTAACGACCGACTGGAAAAACAGGCTGAAGCGCTGGAAAGCCAGGGCAGTTGGGCGCAGGCCGCGGAGGTGCAGCGGCGGCGTCTGGCGTTGGATCCAGAAAGCGTGTGGATAACCTATCGGCTGGCGAAAGATCTGGTCAGCGCCGGCCAGCGGCCGGAAGCGGACGCGCTGATGCGTAACATGGCCAACCGCAAGCCGGGCGATGCCGAACGGATTTACGCCTACGGGCTCTATCTGTCCGGTAATAATCAGGATGATGCGGCGCTGGCGCAAATTAACGCGCTGCCGCGCGGACAGTGGACCGATAATATCCGTGAGCTGGAAGAGCGTCTGCAAAGCGACAAAGTGATGCGCGAGGCCAACCAACTTCGCGATAGCGGGCAGGAAGCGCAGGCTATTGCCTTGATTAAACGGCAGCCGGAATCGGTACGCTACGATCTGGCATTGGCGGATTGGGCGCAGCAGCGCGGCGATAGCGCAGAGGCGATAGCCCAGTACCACCGGGTGCTGAGCCAGCAGGCTGATAATGGCGATGCGCGCTTGGGACTAGCGGAAGTCTATCTTGCCGAGGGCGATAAAAATGCCGCCCGCGCGCAGGTCGCGCAGTTGAAGGATGCGGATACGGAATCGATCAACATGCAGCGCCGGGTAGCGCTGGCCCGCGCCGGATTTGACGATACCGCGGGCGCGCAACAAATATTCGACCGCATCGTGCCGCAGGCGAAAAGCCAGCCGCCGTCGATGGAAAGCGCGCTGGTGCTGCGTGATGCCGCGCGCTTCCAGACGCAAAGCGATCAACCACAGCAGGCCCTGGAAAGCTATAAAGACGCGATGGTAGCCTCTGGCGTGACCCGCGTTCGCCCGCAGGATAATGACGCCTTTACCCGCCTGACCCGCAACGATAGCCAGGATGACTGGCTGAAGCGCGGGATCCGCAGCGACGCCGCCGATCTTTATCGGCAGCAGGATCTTAACGTTACCCTTGAGCACGACTACTGGGGATCGAGCGGCACCGGCGGTTATTCAGACCTCAAAGCGCACACCACCATGCTGCAGGTGGACGCGCCGCTGTATGACGGACGGATGTTCTTCCGTACCGATGTGGTGAATATGAACGCCGGGACGTTTTCCACCAATAGCGACGGCGGCTACTCGCCGAGCTGGGGGACCTGCGGCGAAATTAGCTGCTATGGCGGTAGCAAAAATCAGAGCGACGGCGGCGCCAGCGTGGCGGTCGGCTGGAAGAACGACACCTGGAGCGGCGATATCGGCACCACGCCGATGGGCTTTAACGTGGTCGATGTCGTGGGGGGACTGAGTTATAGCGGCGATGCCGGGCCGGTCGGCTATACCGTCAACGTCCACCGGCGGCCCATTTCCAGCTCGCTGCTCTCCTTCGGCGGGCAAAAAGATAACCCTAACGACGGCCACACCGGTACCACCTGGGGCGGGGTACGCGCCGCCGGCGGCGGTATCAGCCTGAGCTACGATAAAGGCGAGGCGAACGGCATCTGGTCATCGTTGGGTGCGGACCAACTCACCGGCAAAAACGTCGAGGACAACTGGCGCGTGCGCTGGATGACCGGTTACTACTATAAAGCGATCAATGAAAATAATCGCCGGGTGACCGTCGGCCTGACCAATATGATCTGGCACTACGACAAAGACCTCAGCGGCTATACGCTGGGTCAGGGCGGTTACTACAGCCCGCAGGAGTATCTCTCTTTCTCGGTGCCGGTCATCTGGCGTCAGCGTACCGAAAACTGGTCATGGGAACTCGGCGGTTCGGTGTCATGGTCCCATTCGCGCACGCAAACTCAGGCGCGCTATCCGTTGCTGAATTTGATTCCGTCGCAGTATCGCTACGAGGCCAGCCAGCTAAAAGAAGAGGGCGGCAGCAGCCAGGGCTTCGGTTATACCGCACGGGCGCTGGTGGAACGGCGAGTTACCGGCAACTGGTTTGTCGGCGCGGCGGTGGATATTCAGCAGGCCAAAGATTACACGCCGAGCCACGCGCTGCTGTACGTGCGCTATTCCGCTTCCGGTTGGCAGGGCGACATGGATATGCCGCCGCAGCCGTTGGTGCCTTATGCGGATTGGTAGCAGATTAGCCTGATTTCTACGGCTAATCGCCAATCCACCCCGCTGTTCGCGTATACTCGCCGTACCTCGCCCGCCGCTTTCGGGAAGAACCCGTCTTGCGGGCGAGAGCGAACAATTTGCGTATATAATCAGCCTGAAAACGACCGGTAGTGATGGATCTCGCCGGATAGTCGTTCAGTTTCAGTGGAGAACACAGTTGCGCGTCAGCCGCTCACTTACAATTAAACAGATGGCGATGGTCGCGAGCGTGTCCATGGCGTTTGTCCTGGTCTTTTGTTCCATTTTACTGTTTCACTTTGTGCAACAGAGTCGCTATACCACGGCCACGCAATTAGAAAGTATCGCCCGTTCCGTTCGCGAACCGCTGTCGGCGGCAATTTTGAAAGCCGACATTCCCGAAGCGGAAGCCATTCTGGGCCGCATTCAGCCTGCTGGCATCGTCAGCCGGGCGGATGTGGTGCTACCGAATCAATTCCAGGCGCTGCGGATGCGCTTTATTCCCGAACGCCCGGTGCCGGTGATGATCACTCGCCTGTTTGAACTGCCGGTGCAGATATCTCTGCCAATCTACTCGCTGGAACGCCCGGCTAACCCGCAGCCGCTGGCTTATCTGGTGCTGCAGGCGGATTCCTATCGCATGTACAAATTCGTCATGAGCGCGCTTGCGACGTTAGTGACTACTTACTTACTTTTGGTGCTGGTTTTAACGGTAGCGCTCACCTGGTGCATCAACCGACTGATTGTTCGCCCGCTGCGCGCCATCGCTCGCGAGCTCAACGATATTCCGCCTCAGGATCGTCTCGGGCATCAACTGAGCCTACCGCGACTGCACCAGGACGATGAAATCGGCATGCTGGTGCGCTGCTACAACCGCAATCAGCAGTCCTTGTTGCGCCAGCATGATGAGCTATCGCTGCAATCGACCCGTTTTCCGGTGTCTGAGCTCCCCAACAAAGCCTTTCTGATGGCGATGCTGGAGCAGACCGCGACCCGTCCGCAGCCTTCGGCGCTGCTGGTGGTGGCGTGTGAAACCCTGCAAGATGCTGCGGGCGTCCTGAAAGAGAGCCAGCGCGAGATGCTGCTCTTAACGCTGGTCGAGAAACTAAAAGCGGTTATCCCGGCCAATATGGTACTGGCGCAGGTGAGCGGTTACGATTTCGCCATTTACGCGCCCGGACTTAGCGAGCCTTGGGAAGCGGTTTCGCTAAGTAAGCGAGTGCTCACTTCTATTGGCGAGCGATTGCCGCTGCACGGTGTCCAGCTGCGCCCTTGCGCCAGCGTTGGCATCGCGATGTTTAATAGCGAGCTGAATGCCGAGCAGTTCTATCGCCGTGCGGTTTCCGCCGCGGTGACGGCGCGGCGTAAGGGTAAAAATCAGATCGAGTTCTTTGACCCTGAGCAGATGGAAAAAGCCCAGCGCCGGTTAATGGAAGAGCATGACATCCTCACCGCGCTCGATAATCAGCAGTTCGCCATCTGGTTCCAGCCGCAGGTGGATATTGCCAGCGGCGATATTTGCGGTGCGGAAGTTCTGCTGCGTCAGCGACAGGCCGATGGCAGCTGGTCGCTACCGTGCGATCTGATCGAGCGTATTGAAAACTGCGGGTTGATGGTGCCGGTAGGTTATTGGGTAATGGAAGAAGCCTGCCGTCAACTGGCAGCCTGGCAGCAACAAGGGATCATGCTGCCGCTGTCGGTGAACGTCTCTCTCCTGCAGCTGCTGCATCCCGAGCGCGGCGTTGAGCTACTGGCGCTCATTGAACGCTACCGTATCGCCCCGGGCACGCTGGTGCTGGAGGTGACGGAAAGCCGCCGTCTTGACGATCCGCAGGCGGTGATTGCCCTGCTGCGCCCGCTGCGCGACGCCGGTACGCGCATTGCGCTGGATGATTTCGGCATGGGTTATGCCGGGTTGCGCCAGCTGCAACATATGAAATCGCTGCCGGTGGATATCCTGAAAATCGACAAGGCGTTTATTGATATGGTGCCGGATGATACCAGCATGGTCCCGGCGATAATTCAGCTCGCACGCGGGCTCAAGCTGCGGATTGTCGCTGAGGGCGTCGAAAAAGAAGAACAGCTGAAATGGTTGCAAGCGGCGGGGGTGGACATCGCTCAGGGTTACCTGTTTGGTTGCGCCTTACCGCTGGAAAGCTTTATGCAGCGCTTCCTGCACGCTGAAAAGGATGATGCAAGTTTGTAACATTTTTAGTTGTTTGTGCGAGTCAGCTCAAATATTTTAACAATTCCGTTGCAACTTAGCGGTTACTTATTTCTGAAATGTTTCCAGGGTGTTATTTTTAAGCCACAGACACAGATAACCTTTCATTGTCTGTGGTTATTCCCAAAGGACACCCTATGAAACTCTCTCTCTTCAAAAGCCTCTATGTCCAGGTTTTATCGGCCATAGCCATCGGTATTTTGCTGGGCCATTTCTACCCGGAACTTGGCGCGCAGATGAAACCGTTCGGCGACGCCTTCGTAAAACTGATTAAAATGGTCATTGCTCCGGTTATCTTCTGTACCGTTGTGACAGGGATTGCCGGAATGGAAAGCATGAAGGCCGTCGGTCGTACCGGTGCGGTGGCGTTACTCTACTTTGAAGTGGTGAGTACCATTGCGTTGATTATCGGTCTTATCATTGTCAACGTGGTGCAACCCGGCGCGGGCATGAACGTCGATCCGGCGACGCTTGACGCGCACGCGGTGGCGGTCTACGCCGAGCAGGCTAAAGATCAGGGTGTTGTCGCCTTCTTACTCGATATTATCCCGGGCAGCGTGATTGGCGCTTTCGCCAGCGGTAATATTTTGCAGGTACTGATGTTTGCCGTCCTGTTTGGCTTTGCGCTGCATCGTTTAGGTAGCAAAGGCCAGCTGATTTTCAACGTCATTGAAAGCTTCTCGCAGGTCATTTTCGGCATCATTAACATGATTATGCGCCTGGCGCCGATCGGCGCTTTCGGGGCCATGGCCTTCACTATCGGTAAATACGGCGTCGGTACTCTGGTACAGCTGGGCCAACTGATCATCTGCTTCTACATCACCTGTATTCTGTTCGTGGTGCTGGTACTGGGCTCTATCGCGCGGGCCACCGGCTTTAGCATCTTCAAGTTCATTCGCTATATCCGCGAAGAGCTGCTGATTGTGCTGGGTACTTCCTCTTCGGAGTCCGCGCTGCCGCGAATGCTGGATAAGATGGAGAAGTTGGGTTGCCGCAAATCGGTGGTGGGGCTGGTAATACCGACCGGCTACTCCTTTAACCTCGACGGTACCTCCATCTACCTGACGATGGCGGCGGTGTTCATCGCCCAGGCCACCAATAGCCATATGGATATCTTCCATCAGATTACCTTGCTGGTGGTGCTGCTGCTCTCTTCGAAAGGGGCGGCGGGCGTTACCGGTAGCGGATTTATCGTACTGGCGGCAACCATCTCCGCGGTGGGGCATCTGCCGGTGGCGGGTCTGGCGCTGATTCTCGGTATCGACCGCTTTATGTCGGAAGCGCGCGCGTTGACCAACCTGGTGGGTAACGGCGTGGCGACCGTGGTCGTCGCGAAATGGGTGAAAGAACTCGATGCCAAACAGCTCGATGATGTGTTGAATAACCGCGTTCCCGCGGACAAATCACAAGAATTATCCTCGTAATTCCTCATGTTATGCCCATGGACTATGGGCTCCTGCGCAAAATTAGGTATCATTCCCCTTCTGGGGGAATGATACCTCATGATTATTTTACGTCTTCATGCGACATTTTCGCCTTCGCGTGGTCTAACCGACGTATTTGATTCACCACCTTTTTCGGCAATCCGACGATGGGTTGCCTATGTAACCAGGAATGTTCATCAGGGGTTCACATGCAGGGCACAAAAATTCGACTCTTAACCGGTGGTTTGCTGATGATAGCGACGGCCGGTTCTGTGCAGGCAGAAGCGCTCCAGCCGGACCCGGCCTGGCAACAGGGGACTTTGGCGAACGGTTTTTCGTGGCAGGTACTGGCCACGCCGCAGCGTCCTAGCGATCGCGTCGAAGTCCGCCTGGCTGTGAATATTGGCTCGTTGAGCGAAAGCACTCAGCAGAGCGGCTTCAGTCATTTCATTCCGCGCCTGGCGCTGACCCAAAGCGGCAGCCTCCCGACGATGCAGGCGCGTTCGCTGTGGCAGCAGAGTATTGACCCGAAGCGTCCTCTGCCGCCGGCGATCGTTTCGTACGATTTCACCTTGTTTAATCTGAGCCTGCCGAACAACCGCAACGACCTGCTTAAAGAGGCGTTGAACTGGCTGGCGGATGCTAACGGTAAGTTGAGCATCACCCAGCAAGCGGTCAATCATGCGCTGCAGGGCAGCGATATGGTGGCGACCTGGCCGCTGGATACTCAGGAAGGCTGGTGGCGCTATCGCCTGAAGGGCTCGACGATGCTTGGTCACGATCCGGCAGCACCGCTGAAGCAACCGGTTGATATTAAACAGCTGAAAGAATTTTATCAGAAATGGTACACCCCGGACGCGATGACGCTGATTGTCGTCGGCAACGTCGATAGCCGCAGCGTCGCGGAGCAAATCAACAAAATCTTCGGCGAACTGAAAGGTAAACGCGAGACGCCAGCGGCGGTGCCAACGCTGTCACCTCTGCCGGCTACGCCGGTCAGCATCATGACCGATGCCGTGCGTCAGGATAAGCTGTCGATCATGTGGGATTCCCCATGGCAGCCGATCCGCGATTCCGCCGCGCTGCAGCGCTACTGGCGCGATGACCTGGCTCGGGAAGCGCTGTTCTGGCACGTGCAGCAGAACCTGAGCAAAAGCAACGTAAAAGATATCGGCCTCGGTTTTGATTGCCGCGTGCTGTACCAGCGCGCCCAGTGCGCAATCAATATCGACTCGCCGGGCGAACGCCTGAACGCCAACCTGAGCGCGGTATCGCGCGAGCTGGCGAAGGTGCGCGACAACGGCCTGCCGCAGGAAGAGTTTGATGCGCTGATTGCGCAGAAAAACCTCGAACTGCAAAAGCTGTTCGCTACCTATGCGCGCACGGATACCGATATTCTGATTAGCCAACGTATGCGTTCGCTGCAAAATCAGGTGGTGGATATCGCGCCGGAGCAGTATCAGAAACTGCGCCAGGAGTTCCTCAATTCACTGACGGTCGACATGTTGAACCAGTATCTGCGCCAGCAGTTATCGCAGGATATGGCGCTGGTGCTGCAGCAGCCGAAAGGCGAGCCGGAGTACAACATGAAGGATCTGAAAGCGACGTGGGAAAAACTGATGGCGCCAGCGCCCGCTGCCGCGGTGAGCGCCACGCCGGATGCGGCTGATGCGCATAATGAGGCGACGGATATTCCTCCAGCGCAGTAGATACTGTTATCAGTTTGCAACGGTTTTGGTCGGGGAAAATATGTGCTTTGTGTTAATTCCGAGCACATTGCGCTCCCGATATTTCTTCTGCGTTATGCCTCTCATGGCGCAGGGAGCGCACAGAGGGCGGCCAATCGCCGCCGCCCCCTGTACCCCCGGGCTCTGGCCGCCAAAATCGCCACTTCGTGGTACCTTCGACTTATCCCTGCAGGCTTCGGGTCGGGCCGAGGCCGCGTCCTTGCAAAACACGGCCCTCAGCCCGCATCCATGCGGGCTGCCCCGGCCTTCCTGGAACGTCTCAGCGATTTTGAGGCCACCAACACCGGCAGTTTCAGTAGTCATGGGTACAAAGGAAGAGTTAAAAGCTTCAGTTGCAATGGCAATGGCAATGGCAATGGCAATGGCAATGGCCGTAGGCCGGGTAAGGCGTTAGCCGCCACCCGGCGCAAAATCTGCTCTGCGTCCACCGCCTGTGGTACGGTTCGTGCGGCCTCAAAATCCCCGGTGGCGCTACCGCTTACCGGGGCTACAGCACTGTTCGATTTGGTAGCCCTGCTAAGCGCAGCGCAAGCAGGGGGAATCGGAGCTTAGTCCGGCATCGCTTCGCGCGGGATAATCGCCCCGCGATACTGGATAACCGTGCTGGCGGTGAGGTGTCCGCGTTTCGCCGCGGATTCCGCGTCGCCGCCGGTCAGGCGCACCGCCAGATAGCCGGCGCTGAACGAATCGCCCGCCGCGGTGGTATCCACCACTTTCTCTTTCGCCAGCTTCACCGCGGGCACCTCCAGCAGCGGCTGGCCGGCAATCGCCACCAGACAGGAGTCGGCGCCGCGCTTCACCACCACCTCTTCGACGCCAGCGGCGTGGGTACGGGCGATAACCTCGGCAACCGGTACCGCTCCCCACAGCGCATCCTCATCATCCAGCGTCAGAAAAGCGATATCGGTACATTCCAGCATTTGCTGGTACACCTGGCGAGTCTCTTGCTGGCTGGCCCACAGGCGCGGACGGTAGTTGTTATCGAAAATCACTTTCCCGCCGTTAGCGCGGCATTCGCGCAGCAGCGTGAGCAGCTTTTCCCGGCTGGACGGGCTGAGGATGGCGAGGCTGATACCGCTCAGATAAAGGTAATCAAAGGTCGCCAGCTCTTCACAGATGGCGTCCGCGCGCTCGCTTTCGAGCCAGAATTTGGCCGCCGCTTCGTTGCGCCAGTAGTAGAAGGTGCGCTCGCCGGTCTCGTCCGTTTCAATGTAGTAGAGGCCAGGCAGGCGGTCAGCCATGCGCTGAATCAGATCGGTTTTTACCTGCTCGCCCTGCCAGGATTCCAGCATCTGCTGGCTGAAGGTGTCGGTGCCCAGCGCGGTCACGTAGTGCACGCTAAGGGCATCCGCGCTGGTCTGGCGCGCGATGTAGACCGATGTGTTTAAGGTATCGCCACCGAAACCGCGATTCACCGCCGCGTTTTTCTCTGACAGTTCAATCATGCATTCGCCAATCACGGCAATTTTCTTAGACATAGTGCTGACCTGAAATTGAATCGAAATTAGCGGTAGTTTGCGCTGGGCACCCGGCAGGGTCAATCATATTAAAACATCGTTCCATTATTTTTTGACCTGACGCGCAAAATGTGACGAAAAGCGCATTTGGCGGATGAATCTCCGCTCTTCAACTATAGTGAGGAGTGACGAGACGCAAAAGGAGCGGAGAGGGGATGACCAGAACCCGTAAAACGATTGCTATTATCTCGGGAACGATTGTGCTGTTAATCGTTCTTTTTTTCATCGTATTGGCGACCTTTGACTGGAACCGGCTCAAGCCGACGATCAATCAGAAAGTCTCCGCCGAACTCAATCGACCATTCGCCATTCGCGGCGACCTTGGCGTGGTGTGGGAGCGACAGCCCGAGGAGCGCGGCTGGCGCAGCTGGATCCCGTGGCCGCACGTGCATGCCGAAGATATCGTGTTGGGTAACCCACCCGACATTCCGCAAGTGACGATGGTGCATCTGCCACGCGTGGAAGCGACGCTGGCCCCGCTGGCGCTGCTGAGCAAAACGGTCTATTTGCCGTGGATTAAGCTCGAACAGCCTGACGTCCGGCTGATAAGGCTGACGGAAAACAGCAATAACTGGACCTTTAAATTAGCTTCTGACCCGGCACCCGAAAAAGCCAACCCGCCATCGGCCTGGTCTTTCCGCCTTGATAATATTCTCTTCGATCGCGGCAACATCGGTATTGACGATAAGGTAACCCGCAGCGATATCGCGATCGTGGTCGATCCGCTCGGCAAAGCGCTGCCGTTTAGCGAAGTTACCGGTGCGGGCGACAAAGCGCAGGCGAAAAAAGCCGGCGACTATATCTTTGGCCTGTCGGTGAAGGGGCGCTACAAAGGCCAGCCGCTGAGCGGCAGCGGAAAAATTGGCGGCATGCTGGCGCTGCGTAGCAATAGTACGCCGTTCCCGCTACAAGGGGATTTTCACTCTGGTAACACCCGGATTGCGTTTAGCGGCACAGTCAGCGATCCGCTTAACGTCGGCGGGCTCGATCTGCGGCTGAAATTCGCCGGCGACTCGCTGCGCGACCTCTACGATCTGACCGGCGTCCTGCTGCCGGAAACGCCGTCCTTTTCCACCGATGGCCGCCTGCGCGCCGACTTTAAGCACAAAAACGGCATGCGTTTTGCCTATCGCGATTTTAACGGCCGGATTGGCGACAGCGATATCCACGGTTCGTTGACCTATACTACCGGCAAACCGCGACCGAAGCTCACCGGCGATCTGGAGTCTAAACAGTTGCGGCTGGCGGACCTCGGCCCGCTGATTGGCGTTGATTCCGGCGGCGGGGCGAAGAAATCCTCATCACGTAAAGCGGGCGATGCCCTACAGCCGGCGGGGAAAGTCCTGCCGGCCGATCGCTTTGAGACGGATAAATGGCAGGTGATGGACGCCGATGTGCGCTTCAAGGGGCGGCGAATCGAACACGGCGGTACTCTGCCCATCAGCGACCTGGCGACCCATATTATTCTTGAACGCGGCGACCTGCGCCTGCAGCCGGTGCGTTTTGGCCTGGCTAACGGTTCGATTGCCGGCAGCGTGCATCTGCAGGGCGATAAAAAACCGCTACAGGGCGAGGCCAATCTGCAGGCGCGGCGGCTCAAGCTTAAGGCGTTGATGCCGAACGTCGAGATGATGCAGAAAACGCTCGGTGAGATGAGCGGCGATGTGCAACTGCGCGGCAGCGGTAACTCGGTGGCGGCGCTGCTTGGCAACAGCAACGGCAACCTTAAGCTGCTGATGAATGATGGTCTGATTAGCCGCAACCTGATGGAAATTCTCGGCTTAAACGTCGGTAATTTTATCATCGGGCAGATTTTCGGCGATGAGGAGGTTCGGGTGAATTGCGCGGCGGCTAATATCGATGTGGTCAACGGCGTGGCGCGACCGCAAATTTTCGCCTTCGATACCGAGAACGCGTTGATTAACGTGACCGGCACCGCCAGCTTTGCCTCTGAACAGCTGGATCTGACCGTTGACCCGGAAAGTAAGGGCCTGCGGGTGATTACCCTGCGCTCGCCGCTGTACGTGCGCGGCACATTTAAATCGCCGGATGCCGGGGTGAAAGCCGGGCCGCTGATTGCCCGCGGCGCGGTGGCGGCAGCGTTGGCGACGTTGGTTACGCCGGCGGCCGCTTTACTGGCGCTGATCTCGCCGGCGGAAGGCGAGGCGAATCAGTGCCGGACGATTTTGTCACAGATGAAAAAGTAAGGATGGGATGAGTGATGGCCCTGACGGCAACAGCGTCAGGGCCTGCAGCTTACAGCGATTGATGGCGGGTTTCGTGGGTCAACAGCAGGGCGATAAGCGTCAGCGCCGCCATCGCCGCCAGGTAGATACCGACAGCCGGCAGGCCGTAATTGCCCTGCAGCCAGGCGGCAATATACGGTGCGACCGACGCGCCAAGGATCGACGACACGTTATAGGAGAAAGAGGCGCCGGTATAACGTACTTCCGTCGGGAACAGCTCCGGCAGCAGCGCGCCCATCGGGCCGAAGGTCAGCCCCATCAGGCTGAGGCCCAGCAGCAGGAAGGCGAAGACCAGCAGCGGGTTGCCGGAACCGAGCAGCGGTTTAAAGGCGAACAGCGCGAACAGAATAATCATCGTGGTGATGATAATCATGCTCTTACGACGGCCAAAGGCATCCGCCAGCAGGCCCGCCACCGGCACCATCACGCCAAAACCAATGACCGCCATCATCAGCATCCACAGCACTTCGTTACGCGGCAAACCTAAACCAATCGGCGCGGCAGCGGTACTGAAGGTCATGGAGTAAACGGTCATGATATAGAACAGGGTATAGGTCGCCAGCATGATGAAGGTGCCGAGCACGGTTACGCGTACGTGCTTAGTCAGCAGTGTACCCAGCGGGATTTTGACCTGTTTTTTCGCCGCGGCCACCTTAGCGAACACCGGGGTTTCATGCAGCGACACGCGAACATACAGACCGATAATGACCAGTACCGCAGAGAAGATGAACGGCACGCGCCAGCCCCATTCCATAAACTGCTGGTCGCTCAACAGCCACGACAGCAGCAGGAAGGTGCCGTTGGCGAAGAAGAAGCCGATTGGCGCCCCCAGTTGCGGGAAGGAGCCATATAGCGCGCGTTTGCGCGGCGGAGCGTTTTCCGTCGCCAGCAGCGCCGCGCCGCCCCATTCGCCGCCCAGGCCGAGACCCTGACCAAAGCGCGCCAGCGCCAGCAGCATCGGTGCCAGAATGCCAATGCTTTCATAGCCCGGCAGCAGGCCGATGACTACGGTGGATATCCCCATGGTCAGCAGCGAGGCGACGAGTGTGACCTTCCGGCCTACACGGTCGCCGAAGTGGCCGAATAGCGCTGAGCCAATCGGGCGCGCGACAAAGGCGATGGCGAACGTCGCCAGCGACTGGAGCGTCGCGGCGGCGGCATCACCCTGTGGGAAAAAGATATGGGGGAAGACGATAACCGCGGCGGTGGCGTAAATATAGAAGTCGAAGAACTCAATGGCGGTGCCGATGAGCGAGGCGACGACGACTTTATTACGCGAGTTAACCGGCGTGGCGTCTTGCGCGTTGTCGATAGTAGTGGCTGTGGCTTGCATAGATCTTTCTTATTTTTGAGCGAACGAAAAGCCATATAGCCACAGCAAAAGAGACATTTCAATCTGTAACAAAACTCGCCATTGCGCAAAAAACAGGCAAAAAGCGGATAATTTTCGCCCTGAGAAAATATCTTCTATGAAATGCTTCACATAATTAAAATATTAGAGAATAAAACCAGTTTTAGGTTAAATAAAAGTTACGCACTGGATTTATCTGCTGAAATGATAGGTCGGGCTGAATTTTGCGTCTTTATTCAGCCCGATAATGACTTTAATCGTGGGTTTTCCCCGGCATCCGCTTATCGTCTTTATACTCTGCGGTCGCAATCCACGCGGCGCAGAAGAGGGTCAGACGGGCGAAGAAGTAGAAGAAGGCCATCAGCCCCAGTACCGAGCCAAAGGCGGCGCCGGATGGGGATTTCACCAGCGCCGGCAGCGTCCAGGTCATCACGATTTTGATAATCTCAAAGCCAATCGCCGCAATTAGCGTACCGCGGAACAGCGCTTTGCGGCGTGGACGGTGGCGCGGCAATCGCCAGAAGATCCAGAAAAACAGCAGATAGTTAGCGAAGATGGAAATCGCCAGGCCAATCAGGCGCCATGCGGGTTTCAGCCATTCAATATAATCGAGGTACAGCGCGGAGATGATCATCTGCTGCGCGGATCCGGCAACGGAGGTAATCGACAGGGTGATCACCAGCGCGACCAGCAGGCCAATCAGCGAGATCAGATCGCGGAAGTATTTTACCCAGATTTTTTCCTGATCCTGCGGCGTACGTTCCCACACGTCGCGCGACTGGGCTCGAATCGCTTCACGCAGGTTGCCCATCCAGTTAATACCGGAGTAGAGCGCGACCAACAGGCCGACCAGCCCGACGGCGGTACGCTGCTGCACGGCGGTGTTGATGGTGTTTTTAAGCGTTGCCGCCAGCGTCGGGTCGCTGACGTTCTGCAGAATTTTATCGAAGATGTCCTGCAGCAGGGTCGGATGCCAGGCCAGTACGAAACCGGCGGCGGCGAACGAGACCATCAGAATCGGGATCATCGACAAGAATGAGAAATAGGTAATGGCCGCGCCAAACTGATTGCCAAGCCTGTCATTGAAGCGCTCGGCGGCGCGCAGCAGGTGGGCTATCACCGGATTTCGTTGGACTTTCGCCGCTGTTCCGGTGACCGTTTTCAGCGCCTGGTTAGCTTTCTGCCCAACGGCGGAATCGTTGATGGCGGCGAGCGTACTTTTGTTTTTCTCCGGCAGCTGGTCCGTTTCCTGTGGCGGCTGGCGATCGTCGTTTTCCGGCGTCATAAGTGATTTCTTCCTTTCTTTACAGCGATATTCAGCCAAAAGTATACCTTAAACGACGCATCTTGCAGGCGCCCATCGGCCCGACGGGCGTTGACGACCCGCGCCGATTAATCGACATAACCTTTCATCAATCCGCCCAGCCACTCCATAAAGAGATGTACGCGGCGGGAGAGATTGCGCCGATGTGGATAGATAATCGACACCGGCATCGGTTCGGCGCGGTACTGCGGCAGGATCTCAACCAGCTCGCCGGTACGCAGCGGTTCGCGTACCGCAATGCGCGGAACCTGAATAATGCCGAGCCCGGCCTGACAGGCGGCCTGGTAGGTTTCGGTGCTATTGACGGTCAACACGCCGCCGATTTTGACCCAGCGCACGACGCCGTCGCTGACGACCTCAAAACCTGACTGCCGCGCACCGAAGTTGCTGGCATAGTGGATCAGGGCATGATCCGCCAGATCGTCGAGGCTTTCCGGGTAGCCGAAGCGCGCCAGATAATGTGGACTGGCACAGTTAATTTGCGTGAGCTTGCCGAGCGGGCGGGCTATGAGTCCCGAGTCTTTAAGCGTACCCACCCGGATCACGCAGTCGAAACCTTCGCGCACCACATCGACCAGCCGGTCACTACTGCTCAGTTCGACTTCAATACCGGGATACTGTTGTAAAAACGCGGGAAGTTTCGGGATGACCAGTTTTTTGGCGACGCTGATCGGCATATCGACACGCAGGCGGCCACTGATGCTCGACGGATCGCCCTGAAACATACCATCCAGTTCTTCGAGATTGCTTAACAGGTCTTTGGCGCGTTCGTAATAGACCATGCCGTCCTGAGTCAGCTGCACCCGGCGGGTGGTGCGGTGGAGCAGGCGGGCGCCGAGATGGCTTTCCAGCGCCTGGATCTGTCGCGATACGCTACCTTTGGGCAACCCAAGGGTATCGGCGGCGCGAGAGAAACTCTCCAGCTCCGCGACGCGGATGAAGAGTTGCATTGCGTGAATTTTATCCATACTTACTGCCTATTGTTGTTAATACTGAAACAGTAAAACGTAATTTAGCCCATTTATTGTTACTGCGTCTGCTAATAAGCTCTTTATTCACACACACGTAATGACGAAGAGGTTTCTGATGACACAACGTATCGCTTTAGTGACCGGCGGCAGCCGCGGTCTGGGAAAAAACGCGGCGCTGAAGCTGGCGGCCAAGGGAACCGATATTATTCTGACCTACCACAGTAACCAGCAGGCGGCGCTGGAAGTGGTGGGCGAAATTGAGCAAACAGGCGCGAAAGCAGCAGCATTACCGCTTAACGTCGGCGATAGCGCCAGTTTTGCTGGCTTTACGCAACAGTTGACGCAATGTCTGAAGGAGAAGTGGCAGCGCGATAGCTTCGATTATTTATTGAACAATGCCGGCATCGGGTTGACTGCGCCGTTTAGCGAGACCAGCGAAGCGCAGTTTGACGAGCTGATGAGCATCCACTTTAAGGGACCGTTCTTCCTTACCCAGCAGCTGCTGCCTTTGATTAAAGATGGCGGGCGCATTCTGAACGTCTCCAGCGGGCTGGCGCGTTTTGCGCTGCCGGGCTATTCCGCTTATGCGGCGATGAAAGGCGCGATGGAGGTATTAACCCGTTATCAGGCCAAAGAGCTCGGCGCGCGCGGGATATCGGTCAATATTATCGCTCCCGGGGCAATTGAAACCGACTTTGGCGGCGGTGCGGTGCGTGATAATGCCCAGCTTAACCAGCATATTGCCGCCCAGACGGCGCTGGGACGCGTCGGTCTGCCGGATGATATCGGCGATGCTATCGCCGCGTTGCTGAGCGACGAGCTTGGCTGGATGAACGCTCAGCGCATTGAGGTTTCCGGCGGCATGTTTTTGTAATGAGAACGCCCTGCGCATAATGACGTGGGGCGTCACCATATTGTGCGTTTTATTATTCCGTAACACTCTTTTTCCTCATGCATATCGCTGATTTTTCGCGAGTGGATTACACTGGCGGGAATAATATTATTTTCCGCTTAGCTGTCCGTTTAATTAAGGAATTCCTTACATCAAATGTAATAAATATTATGAATGGGTAATCGTTCCGCGCTGGCGTGTAACTATTCATCTTCATGATGTTTATATCATCTACTCCATCGGTAAAATGGCTTAGGTCATACGGCGAGTTCTTATTTTTGTCGGCTGATATTACCCTTCCCCCACTTTTTAAGGGGTATTTTTTCGATGGAGAGCAGTCCATGCAAGTAATCATGTTTGACAGGCAGTCAATATTTATTCATGGAATGAAAGTCGGCTTACAACAACGTATTCCTGAAATTAATATTCATAGCACCTGTCAGGCAGAACAGCTGTGGCAACTGCTCACGGCTCATCCGCAGGCGCTTCTTATCCTTGATGGCGACCTGAACAGTGAATTTTGTTGCTGGTTGCTCCAGGAGAAGCAGCAGCGTTTTCCGCATGCCAAAGTATTATTAGTGGTTTCGGATGATAATAAAAGCTGGCTGCAACGAGCGCTGGCGTGGAACGTGCGCGCCATTGCCCAACGTGAGGATAGCGCCGATATGTTTGCCCAGATCATTAATAGCATCATGTTGGGTATGATGTGTCTGCCTGGCACCTGGTTAATGACTTCAGCGGAGCGCGGGAAACATGCTGTGCATTTAAGTCGTCGCCAGCAGGAAATTTTAAAACTGCTGGCGGAAGGCAGCTCTAATAAGGAAATTAGCCGTACGTTAAATATCAGCGCCGGGACCGTGAAAGCGCATCTTGAGTCGTTATATCGGCGGCTGGATGTGAAAAATCGGACCCAGGCGGCGATGGCATTTAATAGCGTCGGTGAAAATTAACTGGTCTGAGAAAACCACTCGCACTCCTGCAGGCGGAAGGCGTTATCGCGGTCAATTTTCCGCCATATCGCCAGCGCCTGCGTTATGTTGTGGCTGTTAAGAGAACGCAAAATAGCCTCCAACTCCGGTTGGGCGCTGCCATCTAAACTGAATACCAGCGTCAACAGGGCATCGCACTGCGGCTGAGTCAGTTCCACGACTAACCTTCGCTGTAATATCTGTTGGCACCGCAGCAGGTCTAGCGTCAATAGCATCATCGCCAGTTCGGCGGTGATGGGCGTCTCTTTCTCATCTTCACCGATAGCGTGGCCGTAGCCGACCCGCCATTGCCCAAATTTGTCCTGATACGGCAGTAGCGCCAGCCCTTGCGTCTGCTGGATAAAACGCAGCCCCGGCAGGCTTAACGTGGTGACGGTCATGATCTTTTCCTCTGTGGTTGGCGGCAGTGTAGAGGAAAAGCGGGGTCGCCCCCATTCGCCGGATGGCCCAGGGCCTTATTGGTAATCGTGGCGCATCAGGCCAAACAGCCAGTCATTGTGCCAACGGCCATGTAGCCAGTAGCTCTCGCGTAGCTCTCCTTCCTGAATAAATCCTGTTTTTAGCAGCAGTTGTTTTGAGGCCTGGTTCCCGGCGGTGACGCTGGCGGTCAGGCGACGGATGCCGCCTGTAGAAAACGCGTAATCACATAGCGCCCGCAGTGATTCATATCCGTAGCCCTGGCCCTGCGCCTGTGGGGCGAAGAGAAAGCCCACTTCGGCAATATCATCATCGTGGTGGCAATAGCCGGTCAGGCCGAGGGGCGTATGGCTTTGCCGATCGCGAACCACCAGGCATAACCAGTGCGCGGCCTTAGGCGACCAGGCCGGCAGGCGCGCATCAAACGCGGCGCGGATATCGGCGATGGGCCGGTTATCCGCGACATAGAGCATCACCTGCGGATCCTGTTGCAGGCTGAGAAAAAAAGACCAGTCGTCAAGCTGCAGCGGCGAGCAGCGTAGCCGCGGCGTAAGCAGTTCGGGCATGTTGTCGGCTCTGGCAAGGGGAAAATAAAACCTTAGCAGCACAGCATGCCGACGGAAAGTGCCTCATGAAGACCTCGGCTCGCCGTACAGGCTGATGAGTCGCCGCACGACGCCGTTGGTCCAGCCGAAGCCATCCTGCAGCGGATACTCCCCGCCGCCGCCCTCATGTGGGACGCCGCTGGCGATATGATATTTCTCAATCAGCTTGTGGTGTTTGAGATAAAATTGATTCACCGTCTGCAGCCAGCTCTGGGCGATTTCATCGCCGAGCGGGTCGTGGCCGTACATTTTGAATCCCTGTACCGCCATCCACTGCAGCGGCGCCCAGCCGTTGGGTTTATCCCACTGTTCTCCGCTTTCATATTCCGTCGCCATGATGCCGCCAGGGGTGAGCAGACGCGCGCGTACGGCGTCCGCCAGCCGTTCGGCCTGGGCGTGAGTCGCCATCCCGACATATAGCGTGACGATACTGGCGGCAGAGAACAAGGCCAACTGTTCGCGGCGCCAGTCGTAATCGCGAAAACAGCCGCACTCTTCATCCCACAGATAGCGGGTCACCGCCTCCCGGCGTGCGTTAGCTTTACGGCGAAATTCGGCTTCAGCTTCGCGATCGCCCTTCAGGCCGGAAAGATTGGCGATGGTATTTTCCAGCTTAAACAGAAAAGCGTTGAGGTCGATGGGAATAAACTGGGTGGTGCGGATACTCGCCAGCCTGGTGATATCGCGCAGCCAGCGGCTGGAGTAGTCCCAGCCGGAAGCCGCGCCGGCGCGCAGGTCACGATAGACCTCGTTTGGCGGGCGGCCGGAATGCTTCGCCGTTTCGACATCTTCTCGCCAGGATTCATCGCGCGGCGTATCACGGTCGTCCCAGTAGCGGTTAAGCAGTGAACCATCAGGCATACGCACCACGTGACGGTAGGCCTGGTTAGGGATCAGCGATTCCGCGCCGTCCATCCAGAAGGCGTGCTCTAATTTGAGATGGTCGAGATAGCGGCGCGCGCCGCGAACGCCATCTTCCTCAAACAGCTCCACCATCAGGGCGAACACCGGCGGCTGGGAGCGGCTGAGATAGTAGGTGCGATTGCCGTTGGGAATGTGGCCGTAGGTTTCAATCATCCAGGCGAAGTTGTCGGCCATGCATTTGAGCAAATCTTCACGGCCGCTTTCCGCCAGCCCCAGCATGGTGAAGTAGGAATCCCAGTAGTAGGTCTCGCTAAAACGCCCGCCGGGGACGATATATGACTGCGGTAGCGCCAGCAGCGACGACCACGGAATATGATCCTGCGGTTCACGTGTGAGCACCGGCCAGAGCTTATCGATATGCTCTTTTAGCGTCAGTTTCGGATCAGAAGTGTAATCATCGGCGCGGTTATCCGGCAGCCAGAAGTTGTCTTCCACAAACTGACGCAAATCGAACTCCGGCGTACGCTTAACCCGTCGATAGTGCATCAGGATATCCAGCGGATCGTGTTTCGGCGCGCAGTCGGGAAAGGTTTTACTATCAAGAAAAATGCGCGACTTTTGGACGTTGGTAAACAACTCGAGATAGCGGTCGGCGGGGGTCAGCGCGTCGGACGCCGGTAGCCCTTCGATGATCTCCGGCTCTGGTTCGGCGTCGAACATTTCATCCAGTTTTAACTCATACGGATCGGCTTCGTAGCACGGATCGTTTTCGATCCTCAACTCGTCGTCATCAACGTTGCGTAGTTTCTGGCTGAACATAGCGATACAGGCCTCCGGATAGCGTGAGTTTAGGGGCCGGGCATGCCCGGGCTCTCTAATAAGCGTAGACACTCGCTTCGGTCTGCGGAAGACAAACTGTGCGTCAGGTCACGCTTTTCAGTGCATAAAAACGACAGGGAAGTAGAGCAGGTCTTTGAAATTAAAGGGTGAATATTTACCGGTATCGTGAATGCGCGAAAACGAAATTCGGAGCATTCATTATGCAACAAAATTTGAACCGCCCCGGGTAAACGCAGGCGGTTGGCTCATTTACTCCCAGGCGGCTTCCAGCATCTCCAGCAGTTGCTCTGAATCCAGCGTGACCGGATTGGCTTTCATCGACGATGAACTACTGGCCGCCAGCGCGGCGGGTTCCAGCGCTTCGCGCGGCACGCCGAGGTCGCGTAAATTGCCGAGCCCCGAGCGCTGGCTCCATTCGCGCAGGCTTTGCCAGGCGTCATCCGGCGAGACGCCAAGCCCGGCGGCGATCCACTGGCGCACGTCGAGGAAACGCTGGCGCAGCGCCGGATTGGTTACCTGCGACTCATTGAGTTCCAGCCCAAAGGGCAGCAGGCAGCCGCAGAGCGCGCCGTGGGAGGCATCGCTTAGCCCGCCAAGCGGCCCCGCAAGACCGTGAACCACGCCCAGCCCGGCGTTGGCCAGCGCCAGCCCGCCGCACAGGCTGACCCAGGCCAGCTCGTCGCGGCTGTCGGCACACTCTTTTTCCATCAGCGTTTTTAACGCGGCGATGCCGCGGGGGATCGCCTCCCGGCACAGAGCATCGGTGAAGGGCGTCGCCCGGGTGCACAGCCAGGGTTCGATAACCTGAGTTAAGGCATCAAGGCCGGAGCCGAGGGTGACGGCGCGGGGGGCGTTATCCGTTAACGCCGGATCGACAATCGCCAGCTGCGGCAGCATGCGGTCGTCACGCAAGCTGACTTTGCGCTGCTGCTGCGGGACGTTGATAACCGCGTTTTTAGTGACCTCCGCGCCGGTGCCGGACGTTGTGGGAATAGCGGCAAACGGTAGCGGGCTGGCTTCCAGTATTCTCCCCGTTCCGACGACTTCCAGATAGTCGATGGCAGGCCCGCTTGCCGGGACCAGCGCGGCAATGGCTTTACCGGCATCAATGACCGCGCCGCCGCCGACGCTGACCACCGCACCGACGCCGCGCTCGCGCGCCAGCCGTACGCCGCGTTCTATATCGTCCAGCGTGGGTTCATTGGCGATAGCAAACGTGCTGACCTGAAGATGCAATGCGGTCAGTTCACTCAATAAAAACTGGGCGCGGCTTTTGGTCGCGCCGTGAACCAGCAGCACCGGGGCATCATATTGCGCCAGCCACGGCGCGGCGCTGCGGGCCTGCCCGCGGCCAAAGCGGATATTGCCCGGCGTTAAAATGTTGAAGGGAGTGACCATGTGTAAGAGTACCTGTAGTGGATAATTATTCTGCAATCCACTATACACATTATCCGGCAAGCTTCATGTCTGCCATATTACGAAAAAGGGTTGCTGACGATGATAAGAATCTTGGGTAAACGCTCGTCTATTAACGTGCGTAAAGTCCTCTGGACCTGCGAAGAGGCGGGGATCGAGTATCAGCAGGAAGATTATGGTAGCGGCTATAGCCCGCTTGATACGCCGGAATTTTTGGCGCTCAATCCGAATGCGTTAGTGCCGGTGCTGGTGGATGACGATTTTGTCCTTTGGGAGTCGAACAGCATCTGCCGCTATCTGGCGCGTAAGGCCGGACGTGAGGATTTGCTACCCTCGGCGTTACGTGCCGCGGCGCAGGTAGAACACTGGATGGACTGGCAGGCGACGGAGTTTAATAGCGCCTGGCGCTACGCTTTCACGGGGCTGGTGCGTAAAGACCCGCGTTTCCAGGACCCGGCGGCGATTAAAGAGAGTATCGCCGCGTGGACGCGTTGCGTACAGATTGTCGACAACCAGTTGCTGCGCACCGGCGCGTGGCTGACCGGCGAGACGTTTACGCTGGCGGATATCGTGCTGGGACTTTCGGTGCACCGCTGGAAAATGACGCCGTTCGCCCACCCGGAGATGGCAAACGTCGAACGCTGGTATATGGCCCTTAACCAGCGCCCGGCATTTATGCGCCACGGCAATAACGGCGTGGCGTAGCGTCCTAAGCCTGGAGCTTATTTATTTTTCAGCGTATTCGCTTTGCGCTGGCAGAGTAATACCGCTACGATCCGCGTCTATTTTTTATCTCATCCCAAAATGCGCGGCAGGTAGGTGAAGTTTGAACAGGCGGTTAGGCCTTGTGCTATTGGCATTACTGTTGGTTTCAGGCTGTTCCGGTACGCTGTCGCAAATGAGTCCGCCCAGCAATGAAACCAGCCTGGTGGGAAATGATGGGCAGCGGCTTTCCATCGACGCTTTCGTCAGCCATTACATGCGTGAAAAGCAGGTTAGCGGCGTGGTGGTGGCGGTTATTCATCACAACGGTCCGGCTGAATTTCACTGCTTCGGCGTGACGGATGATAAGCAGCGCTACCCGATAACCCCGCAAACGCTTTTTGCCCTCGGCTCGTTAAGTAAAGGCGTAACCGCTGAAGTGGTGACGATGCTGGTTAACAAGGGACGCTTGCACTGGAACGACACCTTACAAACTCTGCTGCCGCCGGGTACGGCGCTGAGCGAAGATGCCCGTAAGATAACCTTGCTGCAGCTGGTCACCCATACCTCCGGGCTGCCGCGTCAGCCGATGAATATGCTGTCGCTTGAGCATCTATTGGCCTATCTTAACGACGGTGAAAACTTCTATCACGAGCTCGATGCCGATGGCGTGTTGAGCTATCTGAGCAACTTCAATGCGCCGCAGGAACGCGAGCCGGGCTACTCCAACCTTGGTTTTGCGATACTGGGATATATCCTCAAATACCAAACCGGCGAATCGATTGAGACGCTGGCTTCACGGATGATCTTCCGGCCGTTGGCGATGGGGAATACCAGCTTCCAGCCGCAAACGCTGCGCGAATACCCGTGGCGGGCGCTGGGACATGCAGGCGATCAGCCGAAATTTAAACCGCGCGGCGCGCTGACGCCGGACTGGCAGTTCACCAATAACATGGTTGGCGCGGCGAGTCTGTACAGCGACGCCGGCGATCTGATTAATTATGCCCGCGCTCACTTCGCGCCCACGGGGCAGACGGCGCTGGATAAGGCATTCAGGGACGTTAGCGTCGATTATTATCCGCGGCAAATTGAAGCAGCGAACATTGCCTGGGTGACCGATACGTTTGGTCAGCAGCAATTGACCTATCAGGTGGGTTACATCGGCGGCTATTCGAGCTATATCGGCTTCGATAAAGCGAATCAGAATGCGGTGGTGGTGCTGCAAAACAGCTTTAACTGGAGTAACTACATCGGCCATCAGATCCTGCGTAATCTGGTGACGGAGCAATAATGAAGCCCCGTCCTGAGACGGGGCTGTGCGGATTAACGCATGGTGACAAACTCTTCCGCTGCGGTCGGGTGAATGGCGACGGTGTTGTCGAAGTCTTTTTTGGTCGCGCCCATTTTCAGCGCCACCGCAAAGCCCTGCAGCATCTCATCCATTCCGAAGCCGATACCGTGAATACCGACAATCTTTTCTTCCGGACCGACGCAGACCAGCTTCATGCGGCACGGCTGGCGGTGAGAGGTCACGGCGGTATACATCGCGGTGAAGGACGATTTGTACACCTTCACGGCGTCATCGCCGTACTGCTCGCGCGCCTGCGGCTCGGTTAAGCCGACGGTGCCGATTGGCGGGTGGCTGAAGACTACGGTCGGGATGTTGCTGTAGTCCAGGTGCTCTTCCGGCTTGTTGTTAAACAGACGTTCGGACAGACGACGGCCTGCGGCCACGGCGACCGGCGTCAGCTCGACGGCGCCGGTATTATCGCCCACTGCGTAGATGCCCGGTACGTTGGTGTTCTGGAACTTATCAACGATGATGTAGCCTTTATCGTTGGTTTTAACGCCCGTTGCCGCCAGGTTGAAGTTATCGGTCGCCGGTTCGCGGCCAATCGCCCAAATCAGGCAATCTACGGTCTGGCTGCGGCCATCTTCCAGCTCCAGAGTCAGGCTACCGTCGGCATTCTTGACTACCGCTTTCGGAATAGCGTTGGTGTGCAGCTGCGGGCCTTCGGCGTTCATCACTTCCACCAGAGTCTCAACGATCAGCGGATCGAAGCTGCGCAGCGGCGCGTGTTTACGCACGAACAGGTGGGTTTCGGCGCCCAGGCCGTTAATCACGCCAGCCAGTTCAACGGCAATATAGCCCGCGCCGACTACCGCTACGCGCTTCGGCAGCGCCGGCAGTTCGAAGAAACCGTCGGAATCAATACCGTATTCCACACCAGGAATGTTCGGATGGCTCGGGCGGCCGCCGGTGGCGATCAGGATATGATCGGCGGTAATGGTCTCGCCGTTGACTTCCACGGTGTGGGCATCGACAAAGCGCGCGAACCCTTTGATAACATCAACTTTATTCTTACCCAGTACGTTGTCGTAAGAGGTATGAATACGGTCGATATAGGCGCTGCGGCTGGCGACCAGCTTATCCCAGTCGAAATGATTGATGGTGGTATCGAAACCGTAATCCGGGCCATACAGGTGGATTGCTTCGCGGATCTGCGCCGCATGCCACATCACTTTTTTCGGCACGCAGCCGACGTTGACGCAGGTGCCGCCCAGCTCTTTGGCTTCAATCAGCGCGCACTTCTGGCCGTACATCGCCGCACGGTTAATCGAGGCGATACCGCCGCTGCCGCCGCCGATGGCGAGGTAATCATAATGTTTGCTCATGCCCATATGTCCTTAATCGTTAATTGCCGCGATTGTAGCGCGAGGCTTAAAAGGTTCCACCGATGGTTGCGATTACTCCGGTACGATCCAACTCACGGTCGCGTGACCGGTACCGGCTGGAACCAGTTTGCTGTGCAGCCACGGCAGCACGTTATTCATCTGCTGTTCCAGCTTCCACGGCGGGTTGATGACGATCATCCCGGAGGCGGTCATGCCGCGCTGGTCGCTGTCCGGACGCACCGCCAGCTCGATTTGCAGAATTTTGCGAATACCTGTGGCTTCTAAATCTTTAATCATGCGTTTGATTTGCGCGCGCAGCACCACCGGATACCACAGCGCGTAGGTGCCGGTGGCGAAGCGTTTATAACCTTCGTTAATCCCGGTGACCACCGCCTGATAATCGGTTTTAATTTCGTATGGCGGGTCGATAAGAATCAGACCGCGACGGGAAACCGGCGGCAGCTTGGCCTTCAGCTGCTGATAGCCATCGGCTTTGTCGACGCGCGCGCGGCTGTCTTTCTGGAACTCGGCGCGCAGCAGCGGGAAGTCGCTCGGGTGCAATTCGGTCATTTGCAGGCTGTCCTGCTCGCGCAGCAGCTGGCGCGCGATAAGCGGCGAACCCGGGTAGTAACGCAGCTGGCCGCTGCGGTTGAAGTGCTCGACGACCGAAATATACGGCTCCAGCTCGGTCGGCAGATCGTCCTGCTGCCAGATACGGGCGATGCCTTCAAGGTATTCGCCAGTACGTTCGGCGTGCTCGCCGCTCAGCTGATAGCGGCCCGCGCCGGCGTGGGTGTCCAGGTAGAGAAACGGTTTTTCTTTCTCTTTCAGCGATTCAATGATCAAACTCTGAACGGTGTGTTTAAGGACGTCGGCGTGGTTGCCTGCGTGAAAGCTGTGGCGATAACTGAGCATGGATGCAGAGATTCCGGGAAGTAAACAAGTTAACCGACAGTTTACCGCAGTTCGCCCAGGATTGCCGCTGTCGCACCGCCTGTCATTGAAATTCCCGCAACTATCCCCCATTCTAGATCTCATGCAAAAGCGCCGGAACGCGTGCTTCATTCACCTTCTTCAACAGGACAGCGCATATGACCAATCCATTACTGACGCCTTTTTCATTGCCGCCTTTTTCTGCGATTAAACCAGAGCACGTGGTCCCTGCGGTCACCAAAGCGCTGGATGATTGCCGGGCCGCGGTGGAAAGCGCGGTGGCGCACGGCGCGCCGTATAGCTGGGAAAATCTTTGCCAGCCGCTGGCGGAAGTGGACGATGTGCTGGGACGCATCTTCTCGCCAATCAGCCATTTGAATTCGGTAAAAAACAGCCCGGAGCTGCGTGAAGCCTACGAACAGACGCTGCCGCTGCTCTCCGAGTACAGCACCTGGGTCGGCCAGCATGAAGGCCTGTATAAAGCCTACCGCGACCTGCGCGACGGCGATAACTACGCCACCTTGAATACCGCGCAGAAAAAAGCGGTCGATAACGCCCTGCGCGATTTCGAATTATCCGGTATTGGCCTGCCGGCAGAAGCGCAGAAACGCTACGGCGAAATCGCCGCGCGCCTCTCTGAGCTTGGCAATCTGTACAGCAACAACGTGCTTGATGCCACCATGGGCTGGAACAAGCTGGTGACCGACGTCGCCGATCTCGCTGGCATGCCGGAAAGCGCGCTGGCCGCCGCTCAGGCCCAGGCGCAGGCGAAAGAGCAGGAAGGGTATCTGCTGACGCTGGATATCCCGAGCTATCTGCCGGTGATGACCTACTGCGACAATCAGGCGCTGCGCGAAGAGATGTATCGCGCCTATTCCACTCGCGCCTCCGATCAGGGCCCGAACGCTGGGAAATGGGATAACAGCCCGGTGATGGCGGAGATCCTCGCGCTGCGTCACGAACTGGCGCAACTGCTGGGCTTTGACAGCTACGCCTTTAAATCTCTGGCCACCAAAATGGCCGAAAACCCGCAGC
Organism: Klebsiella sp. 141251; assembly: GCF_050600725.1. Lineage (NCBI taxonomy): Bacteria > Pseudomonadati > Pseudomonadota > Gammaproteobacteria > Enterobacterales > Enterobacteriaceae > Klebsiella > Klebsiella sp. 141251. The sequence goes on along the minus strand of NZ_JAQIRG010000006.1, from coordinate 170,367 downwards.
AGGTGCTCGATTTCCTGACCGACCTCGCAAAACGCGCGCGTCCTCAGGGCGAGAAAGAGCTAGCTCAGCTGCGTGCTTTCGCCAAAGCCGAGTTTGGCGTCGATGAACTGCAACCGTGGGATATCGCTTACTACAGCGAAAAACAGAAACAGCATCTCTACAGCATCAGCGATGAGCAGCTGCGCCCGTATTTCCCGGAAAACAAAGCCGTTAACGGCCTGTTTGAAGTGGTTAAGCGCATTTATGGCATCACCGCCAAAGAGCGTACCGATGTCGATGTGTGGCATCCGGAAGTGCGTTTCTTCGAGCTGTATGACGAAAATAACGAGCTGCGCGGCAGCTTCTATCTCGACCTGTATGCTCGCGAACATAAACGCGGCGGGGCGTGGATGGACGACTGCGTCGGCCAGATGCGTAAACTGGATGGCTCCTTGCAAAAACCGGTCGCTTATCTGACCTGTAACTTCAACCGCCCGGTAAACGGCAAACCGGCGCTGTTCACGCACGATGAAGTAATTACCCTGTTCCACGAGTTCGGCCATGGTCTGCACCACATGCTGACCCGCATTGATACCGCTGGCGTTTCCGGCATCAGCGGGGTGCCGTGGGATGCGGTCGAGCTGCCGAGCCAGTTTATGGAAAACTGGTGCTGGGAGCCGGAAGCGCTGGCCTTTATCTCCGGTCATTACGAAACCGGTGAACCGCTGCCGCAGGAACTGCTGGAGAAAATGCTGGCGGCGAAAAACTACCAGGCGGCGATGTTTATTCTGCGCCAACTGGAGTTCGGTCTGTTCGATTTCCGTCTACACGCGGAATACTCGCCGGAGCAGGGGGCGAAAATCCTCGAGACGCTGGCCGAGATTAAAAAGCAGGTCGCCGTGGTGCCTGGCCCGACCTGGGGCCGCTTCCCGCATGCATTCAGCCACATCTTTGCGGGCGGCTACGCGGCGGGCTACTACAGCTACCTGTGGGCCGACGTGCTGGCGGCGGATGCCTTCTCGCGCTTCGAAGAAGAGGGGATTTTCAACCGCGAAACCGGTCAGTCATTCCTCGACAATATCCTGAGCCGCGGCGGTTCCGAAGAGCCGATGGTGCTGTTCAAACGCTTCCGCGGGCGCGAGCCGCAGCTGGACGCGATGCTTGAGCATTACGGGATCAAAGGCTGATTGCTACGTGAAGATCTGCTTAATTGATGAAACAGGCGCCGGTGACGGCGCCTTATCTGTTTTGGCCGCCCGTTGGGGGCTGGAGCATGATGCTGAGAATCCGATGGCGCTGGTGTTGACGGCCGAGCATCTGGAACTGCGCAAGCGCGATGAGCCCAAACTTGGCGGAATCTTTGTCGATTTCGTCGGCGGGGCGATGGCCCATCGGCGCAAGTTTGGCGGCGGCCGCGGCGAAGCGGTAGCCAAAGCGGTGGGTATTAAAGGCGATTATCTGCCGGATGTTGTCGACGCCACCGCCGGCCTGGGGCGTGATGCCTTCGTGCTGGCGTCGGTCGGCTGCCGCGTGCGGATGCTGGAGCGTAATCCGGTGGTCGCCGCGCTGCTCGACGATGGTTTGAAACGTGGCTATGCCGATGCGGAGATCGGCGGCTGGCTGCAGGAGCGCCTGCAGCTGATTCATGCTTCCAGTCTGAATGCGCTGACCGATATCACCCCGCGCCCGCAGGTGGTGTATCTGGATCCAATGTTTCCCCATAAGCAGAAAAGCGCGCTGGTCAAAAAAGAGATGCGGGTATTTCAGTCGCTGGTAGGGCCCGATTTAGACGCCGATGGCCTGCTGGCGCCGGCGCGACAGCTGGCGACCAAACGAGTGGTGGTGAAGCGTCCGGATTATGCGCCGCCGCTGGCGGATGTCGCCACGCCGAACGCGGTGGTGACCAAAGGGCATCGGTTTGATATTTATGCCGGTACGCCGGAGTAATATTACGCCGTGATGGTATCTCCCGGATAGCGGCGCAACGCGCCTTATCCGGGCTACGGCTTACGCCTTACCCGGGCTCGCTACTCGCGGTGTCGTTTTTTGTCGGGTGGCGGCTAACGCCTTACCCGACCTACGGTCCGTGCGGCCTGCCTTTAATTAATTCACCATGATGGCTGACACTACTGGTGCTGGCGATCTCAAAATCCCCCGGTGGCGCTGCCGCTTACCGGGGCTACAGCACGATGCGATTTGGTAGCCCGGAGAAGGCGCAACGCGCCGCGTCCGGGAAAAACCTTAAAAAGTTGCCAACCGATAACAGTATCTACTTAATAAGGCCTAATGAGGCCAACTATTCTGAAAGAAATCATTCTCTAATAGATAGCTTAAGTTTTCAGCCTGCCATGGGCAACCGAGGCATTTGCCGGGCATTTCAACTTCAATGGGCGCGATCGGATTGGTATATATGAGCGCGAACTTTCGCCAGAGAACGTTGCGCATTTTAATTTCGCGTATATCAGTATAAGGGATGCGCTGGTAATTATCTTTGTAATCATAAAACAATGAAAGATTGAGCTGGACTATTTGTGTATCGGCGAAGTACAGCACCGCTGGCTTCGAACGAATAAGACCATGAACATATTTCCGTTCATCAATGGTTTCATTTGGCAATAATTCGCTCAGTATCTGGAGCAAGTTATCCCTTTTAAACCCATTATTCATAATAATTCCTTTTATATTATTCGCCGCATGATTATGTATAAATATGAACGTAGTTTGCCATTTTTATGAGGTGAGGCCTGACGCGCTGTAATGTACTCTAGCATAATAAGGCGGGGAAAAAGTGTGGTGGGGAGAAAACTGAGAATTATGCTTGCTCTACTACAGACATATTATAAATATATATTAAAGCCAGCTTTTCATTTGTTCTCTAGATTAAAATAATGGCGGCCGTTGCCGCCTTTTATTCTCGCCCCGGCGGTTGTCGCCGGGGCGGCTAACGGGTTACTCGGCGCTGGCTGGGGTATTTATCATCCGGTTCAGCCACGGCACCATAAAGGCCATCACCACCGTCACCGCCAGGGTCACGAGGCCAATTTTACTGAACACGTTGGTGTAGATCGGTAGCGTCTGCAGCGGGTCGGTTATATTTTCCGGTACCGCGGTGAAGGTCGCGACATAGCCGCCCATCAGGAACGCGGCGGCCTGGGTCAGGAACCACATCCCCAGAATAAAGCCCATCAGCCGCTGCGGCACCAGCGCGGCAACCATCGCCAGTCCCAGGGCGCTAATCAGCAGTTCGCCGAGACTCTGGAACAGATAAACCAGCACGATAAACCACGGCGAGGTCAGTCCCTGCGGGTCGGCAAACCACATCCCGGCCGCCGCGGCGGTCAGAAAGCCCAGCGCGCACAGGAACATGCCGAGAGTGAATTTCATCGGCATGGTCAGGTCTTTGCCTTTGTTGCCAAGATGGGTGTAGATAGCCGCCAGTACCGGGCTGGCGACCACCACCCAGAACGGATTCAACGCCTGGAAACTCACCGGGTTAATCGTCATGCCGAGAATGTCGTGATGCACGTTATTGATGGCGAAGAAGTTGAGCGAGGTCGGCATCTGGGCGTACAGGATATAAAACACCACCGCTTCGAGCATCAGGATGAAGGCGACGAACATCTTGTTGCGGCCGGTTTTATCGAGGCGAAAAGCTTCGCGGAAGAAGAAAATCGTCACCACGATGGACAGCACAATCAGCACCAGGTTGGCGATTTTAACGTTATGCATCAGCCAGGCGCAGAGGAAAATCATCACCACGGTGCCGACCAGCACGTACAGCAGATTACGGAAACTCAGCGGCTGGTGATCCGGGGTGGAACCGATATCTTTCACCATTCCGCGGCAGGCGAAGTAGACCAGTAGCGCGACGATAAGCCCGGCGCCGCACAGGTTGTAGGTTACCGCGTAGCCAAACTTATCGGCAATAACCGGCGCCAGCGACAGCGACAGCAGCGAACCGATGTTAATCGACATATAAAACAGGGTGAAGGCGCCGTCGAGACGGGCATCTTTAGGCGGATAGCATTTTGACAGTAGGCTCGCGGGATTGGCTTTAAACAGCCCGTTGCCGACGGCGATCGTGCCAAGCGCGATAAAGATAAGATCGGGTTTGAGCAGCGACAGGCCGGTCATAAAGTAGCCGATAGCCAGCACGACGGCGCCGAGCACCAGCGTGCGTTTGGTTCCCAGCAGATGGTCACCGACATAGCCGCCAATGGAAATGAGGCCGTAGACCAGCGCCGCGAAGGCGCCAAAGGTGATAAATGCCTGTTCCTGAGAGAAACCAAGCTGTTTAACAAAGAACACCGCCAGGATGCCCTGGACGCCGTAATAGCCAAAACGCTCCCATAACTCTACAAAAAAGATCATGAAGAACGGACGGGGTTGCTGCAGCAAGCCCGTAGGTGCAGTTGTTTTCATATTCCTTCGCCTTTTAGTGCTATCCCAAAAAGTATGAACGCGTCTGCCAAAACGCGCCGAAAAAGTCTGATGACCCATCATGATGCGGTCATTGGCTGAATGTATAGATTATTATATAGATAATATTTCTGATAAATGGTTGATCACACTAACCGATATTAATTATCTGGATTGATATCCTGATGTGGTCGGTGCGCTTCAGGCGGGATACAGCATAAAAACAAAAACGCCCGCAGGTGCGGGCGTTGGCTGGCGAGGAGAAGCGGATTATTCGTCTTCTTCGTCGCGCAACGGTACGATCAGCATATCAACGTGAACGGTGTTGATCAGCTGACGCGCGGAGGACATCAGCTTGCTCCAGAAGTCCTGATGGTGACCGCAGACCACCAGGTCCATATCGTATTTTTTGATCGCGTCGACCAGCACCTGGCCAAGATCGCCGCTGCCGCTCAGGGTTTCGGTAATCGGGTAGCCGGCGTTAGTGGAAAGCTCGGTCAGCGCGTGGTGCGTCTCTTCAGAGATGCGTTTCTGCATGTCGCCCAGATTGACATCGATAAGACCGGTGTAGAGGTCGGAGTAATTCACATCCACGTGAATCAGGGAAACTTTCGCATTGTAGGGACGCGCCATAGAAACCGCTTTCTCTACCAGCACTTTGCTTTCCGGTGATAGGTCTACTGCAATAAGAATGTGTTTGTAAGCCATAGTGTTACTCCTTCCATAAGTTGTCGATGACCGTTGGACCAGACAGCCTGTGCTGCCGATTCGCCCGCGTCCTGCAAGCTAGATTCGCGGGGGGCTAAGCCTTTAAGGACTTAATTGTAGAAGATAATTTCTACAATATAGCGCCCCTCGCACTCCGTCAATGCACCTGGTTCACCGTTAGTTAAACAAATTATTCCGTCTTACGTATTGATAACGATTAACCTTGTGGTAAAAAAATTAACTGATCTCCTACACTATTTAATGAGCCGGTTGGATAAATAAACGTGACCGGTATCGCACTCTTTTACTGTACGGTGGGTTGGATGATATTGGGGAGCGGTAGTCCCGGAGGGATCTCCGTGGATGGGTCGCCGGGGAGGAAGTATGATCAGCACTGTTGCGCTGTTTTGGGCCCTGTGTATCGTTTGTGTGGTGAATATGGCACGCTATTTCTCATCGTTGCGTGCATTATTGGTTGTGCTACGTGGTTGCGATCCCTTGCTCTATCAATATGTTGATGGCGGAGGTTTTTTCACCTCGCATGGGCAGCCCAGTAAACAAATGCGGCTGGTTTGGTATATCTATGCCCAACGATATCGCGATCATCATGATGACGAGTTTATTCGTCGCTGTGAGCGTGTTCGCCGGCAGTTCATCCTGACTAGCGCGCTATGTGGTCTGGTGCTGGTGAGTATGATTGCGCTGCTTATCTGGCATTGAGCTGCACTGAATAGACGGCAAAAAAAATGGGCCAGTTTCCTGACCCATTTTTCGCATGACTACTGCTTAGATAAGCTTCAGAGCCAGCCAGTACAGCACGCCTGACAGCAAAATGGCTGCCGGCAGGGTGAGTACCCATGCCATCAGGATGCTGGTGACGGTTTTCTTCTGCAGACCGCCGCCATCAACGAGCATCGTCCCCGCAACCGAGGAGGAGAGCACGTGGGTGGTAGAAACAGGCATCCCGGTGTAGCTTGCAAGGCCGATAGACACCGCAGCGGTCATCTGTGCGGACATACCTTGCGCGTAGGTCATACCCTTCTTACCAATCTTCTCGCCGATAGTGGTCGCCACGCGGCGCCAGCCGATCATGGTACCAATACCCAGCGCCAGCGCGACCGCCATAATGATCCAGATTGGCGCGTACTCGATGGTGCTCAGCATATCGGTTTTCAGTTTCTTCAGCAGGCGCTGGTCGTCAGAGCTCACATCCGGCAGTTTGGCCACTTTGTCGGTGGTGTCGGAGATGCAGAGCATAATACGACGCAGCTGGCCGCGCTGATCCACTGACAGCGAATCGTAGCTTTCCGTTCCGGTGAGCATCGTCTTCACGCGGTCAAGCGCGTTGATGGTGTTCGCCGGATGGCAGTGAAACTCGCCGTTGGCCGCGGTGTTGGTTTCCGGTGACGGAACCAGTTGATCAACGCCGGTGGCTTTCTTCAGCAGCTCAGGACGCTGTTGGAAGAAGGTTTCCACGTTGTTGACCGCATCGCGGGTACGAGTGATTTCGTAACCTGACGCGTTCATGTTGACCACGAAGCCCGCCGGCGCGACGCCAATCAGTACCAGCATGACCAGACCAATGCCTTTCTGCCCATCGTTGGCGCCGTGCGAGAACGACACGCCAATAGCGGACAGGATCAGCGCGATACGGGTCCAGAACGGCGGTTTTTTCTTACCGTCTTTCTTTTCGCGTTCCGCTGGGGTCAGGTGGATACGAGCACGTTTTTTGGTACCGCTCCAGTAACGACGCAGAATGAAAATCAGGCCGCCCGCTACCACCAGGCCAACGATCGGCGAGACGATAAGCGAGGCAAAAATGCCGATGACTTTCGGGATATTCAGCGCATCCACCACTGAAGTACCGGTCATCAGCGCATTGGTTAAACCAATACCGATGATGGCGCCAATCAGGGTGTGAGAACTGGAGGCCGGGAGGCCAAAATACCAGGTTCCGAGGTTCCAGATGATGGCCGCCAGCAGCATAGAGAACACCATGGCGAGGCCATGTGCGGAACCCATGTTAAGCAGCAGGTCCGTTGGCAGCATATGCACGATGGCATAGGCTACGCTGAGACCGCCCAGCAGAACGCCGAAAAAGTTGAAGAGTGCCGCCATCGCAACAGCAAGCTGCGACCGCATTGCGCGAGTGTAGATCACCGTTGCAACAGCGTTTGCGGTATCATGAAAACCGTTAATCGCTTCGTAAAACAGTACAAAAGCTAAAGCAAGCAATAATAATAGTCCGGTATGTAAATCCAGACCGGCAAATAAATGTAGCATAGGACGTTACGCCATTTTGAGGACATGAACGCGGCGCATTATCAGTGACTTTAGCGGCGCGGGCAAAGTGAAATATAGACTTTTTTTGATTTTCTTCCTGTTTGGGTTTTACCCGGTTGGGAGTAATCCTATATCTTTCAAAGACGTAACTGAATGTTGTTTTTTTCGTGCTGGTGTGACCAGAGTGAAATATTTACAATTCCCGACAATTCGGGAATGAGGAAAGTTGAGTGGAAAGGTTTGATGCCATTGTAATCGGCGCCGGTGCGGCGGGAATGTTTTGTGCGGCGCAGGCGGGGCAGTTGGGTTGCCGGGTGCTGCTGCTCGATAATGGCAAAAAGCCGGGGCGCAAAATCCTGATGTCCGGCGGCGGACGCTGCAACTTTACCAACATGTATGTCGAACCCGCGGCATATCTCAGCCAAAACCCGCATTTTTGCAAATCTGCGCTGGCGCGCTACACCCAGTGGGATTTTATAGAACTGGTCGGTAAATATGGCATTGCCTGGCATGAGAAAACGCTGGGCCAGCTGTTTTGTGATGATTCAGCGGAGCAAATCGTCAATCTGCTGCTGTCGGAATGTGAAAAAGGCGGCGTACAGATCCGTCTACGTAGCGAAATTCTCAGCGTCGAACGCGATGAACAAGGCTACCGGCTACAGGTGAACGGCGAAACGCTGGCGGCGAAGAAGCTGGTGATCGCCTCCGGCGGCCTGTCGATGCCGGGGCTCGGCGCGTCGCCGTTTGGCTACAAGGTAGCCGAGCAGTTTGGCCTGAAGGTGCTGCCGACCCGCGCCGGGCTGGTGCCATTTACCCTGCATAAACCGCTGCTTGAACAGCTGCAGGTGCTTTCTGGCGTTTCGGTGCCAGCTACCATTACCGCCGAGAACGGTACGCTGTTCCGCGAAAATTTGCTGTTTACCCATCGCGGCCTTTCCGGCCCAGCGGTGCTGCAGATTTCCAGCTACTGGCAGCCCGGCGAGTTTGTCACCGTCAACCTGCTGCCGGACTGCGATCTTGAGGCGTTCCTCAACGAGCAGCGGGGCGCTCATCCGAACCAAAGCCTGAAAAACACCCTTGCAATGCAGTTGCCGAAGCGGCTGGTCGAATGTTTACAGCAGCTTGGGCAGATACCTGATGTGACACTGAAACAACTGAACGTTCGCGATCAGCAGACGCTGGTGGAGACGTTAACTGCCTGGCGCGTGCAGCCGAACGGCACTGAAGGTTATCGTACCGCGGAAGTGACGCTCGGCGGCGTGGATACCAATGAGCTTTCGTCACGCACCATGGAGGCGCGCAAAGCGCCGGGGCTTTACTTTATCGGTGAAGTGATGGACGTCACCGGCTGGCTTGGCGGCTATAACTTCCAGTGGGCGTGGTCAAGCGCCTGGGCCTGCGCGCAGGCATTGGCGGAAATTTAATCCGAGAGCCCGGGCACCCTGGCGCCCGGGCTGTTTCGATCAGTTCAGCCCAAGAAAATACTGGGCGATTTTGAAATAGATAATCAGCCCGGTGCCATCAATCAGCGTGGCGATAAACGGCGCGGAAACCACCGCCGGGTCGATACCGACCCGCTTAAGCAACATCGGAATAACCGAAGACACCACTGCGCTCCACAGAGTAATGCAGACCAGCGTCAGGCTGACGATCAGCGTGATTTCCATGCCAATCCCCATCATCCAGGCGCGCAGGCAGCCCGCCAGACCCAGGGTCAGGGCAATCAGAAACGAGGTCGACACCTCTTTGCGGATAACCCGTCCCATGTCACGTAAGCGGACTTCACCCAACGCCATCGAACGCACCAGCGTTGAGGTTATCTGAGTTCCGCTGTTGCCGCCGGTGCCGATCAGTAACGGGATGAAGAAGGCCAGCGCGATGGCAGATTCCAGCGCCTCTTCAAAATGCTGCAGCACGCTGCTGGTGTAGGCTTCGGCAACAAATAACAGTAGCAGCCAGACCGAGCGTTTCTTCCACAGCGTCCACGGACTGATTTCCAGATACGGTTTTTCCAGCGGTAGCGTCGCCCCTTGCAGCTGGGCGTCTTCGGTGACGTCATCCTCCAGCAGATGGGCTATCTCCTTTTCCATCAGGCAGCCGACCAGCTCGCCTTTATCGACAACCGGCACCAGATCGAGGCCGCGCTCGGTGAGTTCGGCAATGACCTGAGGGCGCTCATCGTCGGGTTTAACGCGGAACAGACAGCTGTCCATCAGGTAGCGAATAGACTGGCCTACCTCTACCTCCTGCAATAGTTTTTTGACTGATAAGCTGCCGCGCAGCTTGTTACCGGCGACGACAAATACCTGGCCGGGGATATCGTCGCTGGCGAGCTGCGAGATAAAGTGTTCACGCGCCTCATGGACGCTGAAATGTTCCTGCAGCGTAATAAAGTCGGTACGCATGTACTGGGCGATCGCATCGCCGTCGAAGCCAGAGGTCGCCTGATGCGCGGCGCAGAGTTGAATGGAAGACATGATTAAAATCCCTATAAAAAATCACTCATAGGGGCGAACAAGACAGGGTTAGCGCAGGCAGATCCCTACGTCCTGGTTTTAGCACTGCATAACGTATCTGAACGGTTAATACCGCCAGAAGTTACCTTGGCAACACCTTGATTCGATGGAAGCCTGTATTTCCCTGAGTGGTCTCTCTCGATACCAACAGGGCGGTAACTTGTATTTATGCAGGAGCCTCGCCATAACGAGATCGTTAAATGAGGCGCCATTATTGGCGAACAGGGATAATTAACAAAGTGTATAGTTTATGTGGTTTATCAACTGTTGATAAACAAAGTTTGCCTGGTAAGAAGTTGACTTCACATTGTGCTATCAGAAAAATGATTTCAGTAGGTGAACTCATGCGGCAAGGAGGGGTAAAACCATGATCAAACCTAAAACGCCAAATTCAATGGAGATTGCCGGGCAGCCTGCTGTTATCAACTACGTGCCTGAACTCAATGCATTCCGCGGTAAGTTCCTGGGATTATCAGGATATTGCGATTTTGTTTCCGATAGCATTCAAGGGTTACAACAGGAGGGCGAGATATCATTACAGGAATATCTTGCTGATTGTCGTGAAGCGGGCATCGAGCCTTACGCTCAGCCGGAAAAGCTGAAAACCTTCACATTGCGCTATCCTGAATCATTTGGTGAGCGTCTTAGCTCCGCCGCTGCAGAGGAGCAGGTTTCCGTAAATACCTGGATCCTTGAGACGCTCAATGAACGTCTCAAACAGGCTTAAAACAGTCTGCATCAAATTGCCATCGTTTTAATTATCATCCGCTAAACACTGCAAATGCCCATGCCGCACGCCGCGCTGGGCAATCACCTCGTCGGCAAAATGCTGTACTTCGTCCATGTTGCCTTTCAGCACCGCGATCTCCAGACAGTCATCATGATTGATGTGGACATGTAACGTGGCGACCGAGAGATCGTGATGCTGATGCGAAGAGGCGACCAGCCGGCTCGCCAGTTCGCGTTTTTCATGCTCATACACGTACGACAGGACCGCATAGCCGCGCTGCGCCGCCTGTTGCAGCGGATTGTGGTGAAGCGCGTCACGCAGAATATCGCGCACCGCTTCTGAGCGGTTGTGATAGCCGCGGTGGGCACTGTGCGCGTCGAGCGCGGCCAGCAGGTCATCATCCAGAGTCAGGGTTACGCGCTGCATGGCATGGCCTCGTTAAGCAGAGTGTGGGGAAAGGGCGGGAGCACCGCGCGCTGTAGCGCCTGTCCGGCAGCGGATGTAAGGCGCAGCGGCAGACTAACCGTTGCCGTTTCGACGATACGTCCGCTCTCCATCACCAGCACGCGCTGGCAAAAACGCTCCACCAGCCGCAGGTCGTGGGTGATGAACAGGCAGGCGGTGGCGAACTGCGCCTGCAGGCGTTTGAGCAGGGCGATAATTTCCGCCTGAAGCATCAGATCGAGATTCGATACCGCTTCGTCGAGAATTAATAGCTGCGGCCGGACCACCAGCGCCCGCGCCAGGCACACGCGCTGCAGCTGTCCGCCGCTGAGCTGCGCCGGACGCTTGTCGAGCAGCGCCGGGGCGAGGTCAACCGCCAGCAGCATCTCCTCCACCCGCTGCGTACGCTCATCGCGCGATAAACTAAACAGGTGCCGCAGCGGCTCGTTGATAATCTCGCGCACCGTTTTGCGCGGATTCACCGCGCTAATGGCATCCTGAAACACCAACTGAATATCGCGGCGAAAGGCGCCGATCGCCTCCCCCTTCAGGGAGGTCAGCGACGCGCCGCGCCAGGCGACCTCGCCATACCGCGGCGTTTCGAGACCGACCAGCATCCGCGCCAGGGTACTTTTGCCGCAGCCGCTGCGCCCGAGCAGCGCCATCGTTTCACCGGAGGCGATGTCGAACTGGATATCGCGCAATACCGGGCCATGATGGGGGTAATCGTGGCTCACTGCGTTTACGCTGAGTAAATTCATGGTGTTTTCTCCAGGCCATACAGCGCCAGATGGGCGGCCAGCAGGCGCTGGCTGAGCGGGTGCTGCGGGGCGCTAAATAGCGTGTTAACGTCGCAGCGTTCAACAATACGACCGTTTTCCATCACCGCCACGTCATGCGCCAGACGGGCGACAACGCCCATATCATGGGTCACCAGTAGCAGTCCCTGCCCGCGATTGGCGACGATATCCGCCAGCAGGTTGAGAATGCGCGCCTGGGCGACGGCATCAAGGTCGGTGGTCGGTTCATCGGCGATAATAAACGGCGCGCGGCTGAGCAGGGCCAGGGCCACCATCATCCGCTGCAGCATGCCGCCGCTCATCTCGAAGGGATAACGCTTAAGTAGCGAGAGAGGATTTTCCAGTCCCACTTCTTCCATCGTTGCCAGCAGGGCGGCGTTATTGACTTCGTAACCCGTCGCCCGACAGGTTTCCCGCGCATGCGCCGCCATGGTGTGCAGCGGATTAAAGGCGCTGCGCGGATTTTGCATAATGGTGGCGATGGTCGCGCCGCGCAGCTGTTCGCCGTACACCGGGATACCGTCGAGCAGCACCCGGCCCGCGGTTTGCCTGACGCCAGGCGGTAAAATACCGAGCGTGGCGGCGCAGGTCAGCGATTTACCGCTGCCGCTACTGCCGAGCAGCGCCAGCACCTGACCGCGGCGCAGGGTAAGGGAAACGTCGCTGACCAGCGGACGGTCGGCGACGAGCGAAAGTTGTTCCAGTTGGATCTTTTGCGGCATCAGTGGTTATGCTCCGCGATCAGCTGAGGATCGAGACGATCGCGCAGCGCGTCGCCCACCAGATTAAAAGCCATCACGCTGATAAACAGCGCCAGTCCGGGCCAGACCATTTGCAGCGGCTGCGTCCAGATGTACTGGCGGGCGTCGTTGATCATCACCCCCCATTCCGCCGTTGGCGCGCTGACGCCGAGGCCGAGGAACGACATCCCGGCTACGTGGAGCATCATATGACCGATATCCAGCGAGGCGAGCACCAGCAGCGAAGGGAGCACCGCACCGGCCAGATGGTCACGGAACAATGGCCAATGGCCCGCGCCGCTCAGGCGCGCGGCGAGAATAAACTCGCGCTGGCGCAGAGAGACCACCAGGTTACGCACCATCCTTGCGTACCAGGCCCAGTGCGACAGCGCAATGGCGATAATCACGTTGCTAAGACCGGTACCGAGTACGCCGACCATAAAGAACGAGAGTATTGAAGTCGGGAAGGTCATAAATAGCTCGGCCAGGCGCATCAGGCCGCGATCGACGCGGCCGCCCACCATCCCGGCGCTGCCGCCGACCGTAAGGCCTATCAGCAGCACCAGCAGCAGGCAGGCCATCACCGCGCCCAGCGAGACGCGGGTGGCGGCCAGCAGGCGCGAGAAAATATCACGGCCGAGGTGATCGGTACCGAGCCAGTGGGCCTCGCCTGGAGAGAGCAGACGTTGATGGAGATCGATGGCCGCCGGGTCATAGGGCAGCCACCAGCCGCTGCTCATGGCGATTGCCGCCAACAGCACAATAATGAGTAGCGCCAGTTTTACCGGCCAGCGGAAGGTCGCGAACAGCGTCATACGGCGGCCTCCTCATGGCGGCGCAGGCGCGGATCGAGCGCGGCGTTAAGCAGGTCGACCGCCAGATTGGCCAGCACGAACACCGCCACCATCATCAGGGTAAAGCATTGGATTACCGGGTAGTCGCGATTGAAAATCGCGGAAACCGCATAGCGACCGACGCCGGGCCAGGCGAAGATATTTTCGATGATCATCGTGCCGCCAATCAGCTCGCCGATGTGCATACCCAGCGCCGTCACCACCGGCAAGGTCGCGTTACGCAGCACGTGTCGCCGCTCAATCTGACCTTCGCTCAGCCCGCGCAGACGCGCCCAGACCACGTGGCGCTGACTGGACACTTCCAGCATGCTGGCGCGCAGTAGGCGAGCATTGATCGCCAGCGACATCAGGGCGATGGAGAACGCCGGCAGCAGCAGATGTCGCCAGCCGCCGTAGCCCATCGCCGGTAGCCAGCGCAGATGGACGGAAAAGAACATTACCAGCAAAAACGCCAGCCAGAAGTTGGGCATTGAGACACCGAGGAAGGCAATCAAACGTACGGCGAAATCGGGTAATCGGTCGCGATGGCGCGCGGCCCAGATCCCCAGCGGTAGCGAGGTCAGCAGAATAATCACCAGCGCCGCGCCGGTGAGCTGCAGCGTCGCCGGCAGAAAATGGAGCAGGTCGTCCAGCACCGGGCGCTGGCTGGCGTAGGAGACGCCGAAATCGAGATGTAGCGCGCGCCACAGCCAGTGTAGATACTGCCGCGCCAGCGGCTGATTGAGCCCGAGCTGCTCGCGGGTAGCGGCAATCATTTCGCTGGTGGGCGGCACGTTGGAGAGGCGCAAATAGTCCAGCGCCGGGTCGCCGGCGCCAAGACGTAACAACAGGAAGATGATCGCCGAGGCGGCAAGCAGCATCAACGGCAGCGGGAGCAGGCGGCGAAGAAGATATTTCAGCATCATGGCGCCACCGGCGTAATCAGCTCTAACGGCAGATCGGTGGTCACCGGCGCGAAGGGCACTTCGCCCAGCGTTTTGCGGGCGACGGACATCAGCGAGACGTAGCTTATCGGCAGATAGACCGCTTCGTTGTGCAGACGGGTGAGGATATCGCGATACAGTTCGCGACGGCGGCTCTCGTCGGTGGTGGTCAGGACCTCTCCTATCTCTTGATCAATGATTGCCTTATCCGGCAGGCCACGCTGCGCCTGATAGTCGGCGTGCGAAGGGACGCGCATCGAACTCATAAACGCGTGCGGGTCGAACGGCGCTCCCCAGGTATGGTTGAAGATCATCGTGAAGCGGCCATCGTGCTGGCGGGCATAGATACTGCTCTCCTCTTCGCCGACCAACCCGACATCGATACCTACCTGGCGCAGGTCGGCCTGGATGATTTCCGCCATCGACTTAGCCAGCGCATCGGTGCCGATAAAAGCCAGTTCAAGTCGCAACGGGCGCCCGTCTTTTTCACGAATATCCTTGCCGGGCGTTAGCGTCCAGCCGGCGTTTTCCAGTAGCGTACGGGCCTTATCCGGATTGAAGCGGCGCGCCAGCAGGTTATCCGGCGCGTAAGGTACCGAGGGCGCGAAAAGCGTATCGGCGACCTGCTGAGTGCCGTACAGCACGCCGTCAATGAGCGCCTGTTTATTGACGGCATAGTTAAGCGCCTCGCGTACCGCCAGTTCATTCGTTGGCGCTTGCAGCGTATTGAGCGCCAGCATCACGGTTTGCGTCGGGGCGGAAAGACGCGTGCGGTACGCGTCCTGCTGGCGAAAACGGGCGAACGTATCCAGCGGCAGTAGCCCTTCATCACCATACAGCAGATCAACTTCACCGGTTTCAAAGGCGACCGCCCGGCTGGTGGCATCGGGGATCACTTTCACGGTGACTTTCTCAAGCGCCGGTTTTTTTCCCCAGTAGCGCGGGTTGCGTACCAGTACATCCTGCTGATTAAGCTGCGAGCTGGCCAGCATCCACGGACCGGTGCCGATGGGCGCCTTGATGCCTCGTTGGGTACTACCGTCAACAAACTGCGAGGGGGCGATAAAACGAAACGGGCGGGGAAGGGCGAGTTCCTGCAGGAACGGGTAGTAGGCGCTTTTCAGGGTGATTTGTAGTTCGTTATCGCTGAGCGCTTGAACGTCCGTTATCTGATTGGTCAACTCCAGCCAGGCGTGCCGCTGGCGGTTGGCCAGCACCGCCTGAAAATTGGCCACCGCGGCCTGGGCGTTAAAAGGTTCGCCGTTGGAGAAGTAGACATCATCACGTAGGGTGAAACGCCAGATTTTACCATCGGCTGAGTGGATCCAGCGGGTAGCCAGCCAGGGGGTAACCCGGCCATTAGCCTGATATTTGACTAGCGGCTCATACACCATACTTTGGGCGAACATTTGGTTCGGCGTATACAGATGTGGATTGAGAGGACCGACGTTAACCGGCCAGGCGATGGCGATTTCATGCATGGCGGCGGGCGCGAGCAGAGGAATGCAGGCGCAGAGCGCCAGCAAGGTGGTGCGGAAAATAGACAAGGTTTACATCCAGAAGGAACGAAAAGTATGACGATTTTAATAATTTGTCATACTTAAGGAGTAACCTGGATCAATATGTTGGGAGAAAACCATAACAAAATCATATGTAGCATATGATTACGATTGTCTGAACAAATCCAACAGGGTGGTGACCTGTTCATCGAGCGGCGCCAGGTCCCGCTTGACTATCAAATGCAGCGGCGTGGCGCGGCGGGCGCCATGGCTCAGCGGCAGCGCTTTCAGCACGCCCTGTTCCAGATGTGCGCGTATCCGCTCCTCCGGCAACCAGCCGAATCCCACCTGATACAGCACCGCATCAATGGCGGCATCAATAGTAGAAAAGGTCCAGGCATCGCGGGTGGATGAGGCATCGCCGCTACGGTCGGCAATGCGGATCAGCGGCCAGGGGGCCAGCGCGTTGTCGTCCAGCAATTCATCCGATTGCGACAGCGGATGGTCGCGATGGGCGACCGCGATAAAGTCGATATTCATCAGCCATTCGCCGCGTCCGGTAATATCCTGGCGACGGGTTAAGACCATCACGTCGGCCTCGCTGCGGGCGGCGCTTGCCTCATCGACGTTTTCCAGCACTTCGGTCAGCCGAACCTGAGTTTGCGGGTAGCGTTGCTGAAACTGACGCAGAATGGCGAACAGCCGCTGGCGGGGGAAAATGCTGTCGACGACCAGATCCAGACGGGTGCGCACGCCGTTGCGCAGCGTCGCGGCGTGGGTCTCAACCCACGAAAAGGCCTTCAGTAACGGTTTCACCTGATTGAGCAGCAGTTCGCCAGCGGGCGTCAGCACCGCTCGCCGTCCGGACGGCGCCAGCAGCGCCACTCCTAAACGTTCCTGCAGCAGCGCCAGGTTATAGCTCACCGAAGACTGGCTGCGGTTGGTCTCTTCCGCGGCTTTGGCAAAGCTGCCCAGCTCAATCACTTTTTCCAATAGCGCCCATTGTTCCAGCGTGGTCTTGTGCATGATTCATCTAAAAATTAGATTATTTTAATCCAAACATAGCGTTATTCATTCAATTTTTAAAGCCGTATTCTTACCTCAACGAAACAGAGGAGAATAAATAATGAGCACTTTTGACAAACATGACCTCAGCGGCTTTATCGGTAAACATCTGGTTTATACCTACGACAACGGCTGGAACTACGAAATTTACGTTAAAAATGGCACCACTCTGGACTATCGTATTCACAGCGGCATCGTTGCCAACCGTTGGGTGAAAGACCAGCATGCGTACATCGTGCGGGTAGGCGAAAGCATTTATAAAATTTCCTGGACCGAACCAACCGGTACCGACGTCAGCCTGATCGTCAACCTGGGCGACAAACTGTTCCACGGCACTATATTCTTCCCCCGCTGGATCATGAATAACCCGGAAAAAACCGTCTGCTTCCAGAACGATCATATTCCGTTAATGAACGCCTATCGTGACGCCGGCCCGGCCTACCCGACCGAAGTGATTGATGAATTCGCGACTATCACCTTTGTTCGCGATTGTGGCGCGGATAATAACGATGTAATTAATTGCCCGGCTAATGAATTACCCGCAGATTTTCCTGCAAATTTGTAATACAGCAGAAATAATTCTGTGATCTAACACTAATTTTTACCGATAGATTAAAACGTAAATAAATATTTATTGCGGGCTGGTTGACGATTCGTTTACTTTCACCCGTTAAGCCCCAGTTTTCTCTATGAAACTGGGGCTTTTTGCTGCTGATTCCTGTCATAAGAAAATACTATCTATCTGATTCTCAATGAGATATTACTATTCTCGCGAAAAATATTAATTTCTTAATATTATCCTAAGCAACAGCGACTAGATTTATAACCGTCGAAATACCCTGGAATGAAATGTGGCGGTGAACCGACTTCATTTTCATTTTGTTTAAGTCCGCTGGCGCAGGATATTTCTTTCTACCGGCCCCCTTTTTTAGTGGGTTATTAATAGAACAGGAAAAAGATGAGCGAATTTCTGCCGTTTTCGCGCCCGTCGATGGGCGACGCAGAGCTGGCTGCGCTGCGTGAAGTTTTGCAATCAGGATGGATTACTACCGGTCCTAAAAACCAGGCGCTGGAAGAGGCATTTTGCCAACTGACCGGCAACCGCCACGCCATCGCCGTCAGCTCCGCTACCGGCGGTATGCACGTCACGCTAATGGCGATGGGCATTGGCCCTGGCGACGAAGTGATCACCCCTTCGCAAACCTGGGTGTCGACGCTGAATATGATCTGTCTGCTGGGCGCTACGCCGGTGATGATCGATGTCGATCACGATAATCTGATGATTACCCCCGAGGCGGTGGAAGCGGCGATCACCTCGCGGACGAAAGCGATTATTCCCGTCCACTACGCGGGCGCGCCTGCGGATATCGATGCGATCCGCGCCGTTGGCGAGCGCCACGGTATTCCGGTTATCGAAGATGCCGCGCATGCCGCGGGAACGCACTATAAGGGCCGCCACGTCGGCTGGCGCGGCACCGCGATTTTCTCGTTCCACGCGATCAAAAATATGACCTGCGCCGAAGGGGGGCTTATCGTCACCGATGATGACGAGCTGGCTTCCCGCATCCGCAGCCTCAAATTCCACGGCCTGGGCGTTGACGCCTACGACCGCCAGACCCACGGCCGAGCGCCGCAGGCGGAAGTGATTACCCCCGGCTTCAAATACAATCTGGCCGATATCAACGCCGCGCTGGCGCTGGTGCAGTTGGATAAGCTGGCGCAGGCGAATCAACGTCGCGCTGCAATCGCCCAGCGCTACCTGCGCGAGCTGGCTGATACCCCGTTTAAGCCGCTGACCGTTCCGGCATGGGATCACCAGCACGCCTGGCACCTGTTTATTATCCGCGTTGATGAAGCGGCCTGCGGCATCAGCCGCGATGCCCTGATGGAAAAACTCAAAGCCATGGGCATAGGCACCGGTCTGCACTTCCGCGCGGCCCATACGCAAAAGTATTACCGCGAGCGTTTTCCTGAAGTTTCGTTACCGAATACCGAATGGAACAGCGCGCGCATTTGTTCCATCCCGCTGTTCCCGGATATGACCGACGACGATGTCACCCGCGTCATTACCGCGCTACATCAGTTGTCAGGACGTTGATATGCTTACTTATCCTCCCGTAAAAAAAGTCTCGGTGGTTATCCCGGTTTATAACGAACAGGATAGTCTGCCGGAGCTGCTGCGTCGTACCGACGCCGCCTGTGCGACGCTAGGGCGCCAATATGAAATTCTGCTGATCGACGACGGCAGCAGCGACGATTCCGCGCGCATGCTGACCGAGGCCGCCGAAGCCGAAGGCAGCCACGTGGTGGCGGTGCTGTTGAACCGTAACTACGGCCAGCACTCGGCGATTATGGCCGGTTTCAGCCATGTCACCGGCGATCTGATCATCACCCTCGATGCCGACCTGCAAAACCCGCCGGAAGAGATCCCGCGGCTGGTGGAAAAAGCCGATGAAGGATACGACGTGGTCGGTACCGTGCGCCAGAACCGTCAGGACAGCATCTTCCGTAAATCTGCCTCGAAGATGATTAACCGCCTGATCCAGCGTACCACCGGTAAAGCCATGGGGGACTACGGCTGCATGTTGCGCGCCTATCGCCGCCATATCATCGACGCCATGCTCAACTGCCATGAGCGCAGCACCTTTATCCCGATTCTGGCGAATACTTTCGCCCGCCGGGCGGTCGAGATCCCGGTGATGCACGCCGAGCGCGAATTCGGCGACTCCAAATACAGCTTCATGCGTCTGATTAACCTGATGTATGACCTGGTGACCTGTCTGACCACCACCCCGCTGCGTTTACTGAGCATTTTCGGCAGCGTGATAGCCCTGTTGGGCTTCGCCTTCGGCCTGCTGCTGGTGGTGCTGCGTCTGGCCTTCGGTCCACAGTGGGCGGCGGAAGGGGTGTTCATGCTCTTCGCCGTGCTGTTCATGTTTATCGGCGCCCAGTTTGTCGGTATGGGCCTGCTCGGGGAGTATATCGGCCGCATCTATAACGATGTCCGCGCCCGTCCCCGTTACTTTATTCAACGTGTTGTTCGTCAGCCGGAAACGGCGTCTCAAGAGGAAGATCGTTCATGAAAGCAGTAGTCTTCGCTTATCACGATATGGGTTGCGCAGGTATTCAGTCACTGCTGGATGCCGGTTATGAAATCGCCGCTATTTTTACCCATCCGGATAACCCTGGCGAAAACCATTTCTTTGGTTCCGTTGCCCGTATTGCCGCCGAGCAAGGTATCCCGGTATGGGCGCCGGAAGATGTTAACCATCCGCTGTGGATTGAACGTATTCGCGAGATGAAGCCGGATGTGCTGTTCTCGTTCTACTACCGCAACCTGCTGTGCGATGAGATCCTGAATATCGCGCCGAAGGGGGCTTTCAACCTGCATGGTTCTCTGCTGCCGAAATACCGCGGTCGTGCGCCGCTGAACTGGGTGCTGGTCAACGGCGAAAGTGAAACCGGCGTGACCCTGCATCGAATGGTTAACCGCGCCGACGCGGGCGATATCGTCGCCCAACAAGCTGTGGCTATCGGTCCGGATGAAGCGGCGCTGGCGCTGCACCGTAAACTGTGCGCCGCCGCCTCCGATCTGCTGGGCCAGGCGCTGCCGGCTATTCGTGAGGGTAAGACTCAGGAACGCGCGCAGGACCACAGCCAGGCGACCTACGTTGGCCGTCGTACCCCGGAAGATGGGCGTCTCGATTGGGACAAACCGGCGCAGACTCTGCACAATCTGGTGCGCGCGGTGTCCGATCCGTGGCCGGGCGCTTTCGCCTATGCCGGCGCGAACAAATTTATCGTCTGGAAATCCCGCGTGCGCGCCGACCTGCCGGCAGCCAAGCCCGGCACCGTGATCTCTGTCGCGCCGCTGGTGGTTGCCTGTCAGCAGGGGGCGCTGGAAATCGTCACCGGCCAGACCGAACGCGGCGTTTATATGCAGGGTACCCAACTGGCGCAGGCGCTGGGGCTGGTGACCAGCGCGGTACTGAGCAGCAAACCGGTGGTGGCGATTAAGCGCCGTACCCGCGTGCTGATTCTCGGCGTTAACGGCTTTATCGGTAACCATCTGACCGAACGTCTGTTGCAGGACGACAACTATGAGATTTACGGCCTGGATATCGGCTCTGACGCCATCAGCCGTTTCCTCGATAACCCGCGTTTCCACTTCGTGGAAGGCGATATCAGTATCCACTCCGAGTGGATCGAATACCACATTAAGAAATGCGACGTGGTACTGCCGCTGGTCGCGATCGCCACGCCTATCGAATACACCCGTAACCCGCTGCGCGTGTTCGAGCTGGATTTCGAAGAGAACCTGAAAATTATCCGCGACTGCGTGAAATACAATAAGCGCATCATCTTCCCGTCGACCTCGGAAGTGTACGGCATGTGCACCGACAAAAACTTCGACGAAGATACCTCCAATCTGGTGGTCGGGCCGATCAACAAACAGCGTTGGATCTACTCGGTTTCTAAGCAGCTGCTGGACCGCGTGATCTGGGCCTACGGCGATAAGAACGGCCTCAAGTTCACCCTGTTCCGTCCGTTCAACTGGATGGGGCCGCGTCTGGATAACCTTAATGCCGCGCGTATCGGTAGCTCCCGCGCCATCACTCAGCTGATCCTTAATCTGGTGGAAGGTTCGCCGATTAAGCTTATCGAAGGCGGCAAGCAGAAGCGCTGCTTCACCGATATCAGCGATGGTATCGAAGCGCTGTTCCGCATCATTGAGAATAAAGATGGTCGCTGCGATGGTCAGATCATCAACATCGGTAACCCGGAAAACGAAGCGAGCATCAAAGAGCTGGCGGAAATGCTGCTTGCCTGCTTCGAGCGCCACCCGCTGCGCGATCGCTTCCCGCCGTTCGCCGGTTTCCGTGAAGTGGAAAGCAGCGATTACTACGGTAAAGGCTACCAGGACGTTGAGCATCGTAAGCCGAGCATTCGTAACGCAAAACGCTGCCTGAACTGGGAACCGACCGTCGAGATGGAAGAGACCGTTGAGCATACTCTGGACTTCTTCCTGCGCACCGTTGAGCTCACGGACGATAAAAACTCATGAAACAAGTCGGCTTACGCATAGATGTCGATACCTTTCGCGGGACGCGTGATGGCGTACCGCGGCTGCTGGCCCTGCTGGGCAAGCATGGAATTCAGGCAAGCTTCTTTTTCAGCGTCGGGCCGGACAATATGGGGCGCCATTTATGGCGCCTGGTAAAACCGAAGTTTCTGTGGAAAATGCTGCGCTCTAACGCGGCGTCGCTGTACGGCTGGGATATTCTGCTGGCCGGTACCGCGTGGCCGGGGCGCAGGATTGGCGCGGGTAACGAAGAGGTTATTCGCGCCGCCGCGCAGATCCATGAAGTGGGTCTGCATGCCTGGGACCACTACAGCTGGCAGGCATGGAGCGGCGTGTGGCCGCAGGAACGTCTGACGCTGGAAGTGGAACGCGGTCTGCTCGAACTGGAACGCATTATCGGTCGCCCGGTAACCTGCTCAGCCGTCGCCGGCTGGCGTGCCGACCAGCGGGTGGTAAAAGCGAAAGAATCCTTCGATTTCCTCTACAACAGCGATTGTCGCGGCACGCGGCCATTCCTGCCGCAGCTTGGCGGCGGGGCCTCCGGCACCGTACAAATCCCGGTGACGCTTCCCACCTGGGATGAAGTGGTCGGTAGCGCCGTAGATAGCGCTGGCTTTAACCGCTATCTGCTGGACTGCATCCATCGCGACAAGGGAACGCCGGTCTATACCATCCACGCCGAAGTGGAAGGCATTGCCTACGCCGACCAGTTCGATGCGCTGCTGGCCATGGCGGAGGAAGAAGAAATACAATTTTGCCCACTGAGCCAGCTGTTGCCCGCTGACTTTAGCGAGCTGCCGTCAGGCAAAGTGGTCCGTGGTGAACTGGCTGGCCGGGAAGGTTGGCTTGGACGTGAACAATTACTGGGCTCGGGTGTATGAAAAGCATTCGTTATGGCGTCTCTCTGGTTGTACTCTTTGCGCTGTATTACTTATTGCCGTTAAATTTCCGTTTGCTGTGGCAGCCTGATGAAACCCGTTATGCCGAGATCAGCCGTGAAATGCTGGCCTCCGGCGACTGGGTGGTGCCGCATCTGCTGGGCCTGCGTTACTTTGAAAAGCCGATTGCCGGTTACTGGATTAACAGTATTGGCCAGTGGCTGTTCGGCCATAATAACTTCGGCGTGCGTTTCGGTGCGGTTTTCGCCATTACCGTCAGCGCGTTGCTGGTGGCGTGGCTGGCGTGGCGTATTTTCCGCGATAAACGCGTGGCGATCCTGTCGCCGGTTATCTTCCTCACCGCGATGCTGGTCTACGCGATTGGCACCTATGCGGTGCTGGATCCGATGATCACCATGTGGATGGCGCTGGCGATGTGCAGCTTCTGGGGTGCCTCCCAGGCGCAGAGCCGCGGCGGGAAGTTGTTGGGTTATATCGTACTGGGCTTCGCCTGCGGGATGGGGGTGATGACCAAGGGTTTCCTGGCGCTGGCGGTACCGGTAGTTGGCGTGCTGCCGTGGGTGATTGCGCGTAAGCGCTGGCGCGAGGTGCTAACCTACGGTTGGCTGGCGGTGGTGGTCTGTACGTTGGTGGTGCTGCCGTGGGGATTGGCTATCGCTAATCGCGAACCGGATTTCTGGCGCTATTTCTTCTGGGTCGAACATATCCAACGTTTCGCCGAGAAAGACGCGCAGCATAAAGCGCCCTTCTGGTACTACATTCCGTTCCTGATAGCCGGCAGCCTGCCGTGGCTGGCGCTGCTGCCGGGCGCGCTCAAGCGCGGCTGGAGCGAACGCGATGATGCCCGCGGCGCGCTGTATCTGCTAGGCTGGGTGGCGATGCCGTTCCTGTTCTTCAGCATCGCCAAAGGAAAACTGCCGACCTACATTCTGCCGTGCTTTATGCCGCTGTCGATTTTGATGGCCCGCTACGCGCTGGATGCCGCGAAGGCGGGGGCGAAAGCGCTGCGCATCAACGGCATGATCAACCTCGGTTTTGGTCTGATTGGCCTGGTCGCGGTGCTGGTGGTCTCACCGTGGGGCGTCATGCATAAACCGGTGTGGACGAAGATCGAGCTGTATAAATGTCTGCTGGCGGCGATCGCCTTTGCCGTATGGGCGCTAATGGGCTGGTTGGCAATCAAGGACAACGGTCGTCGCTGGCCGCTGGCCGCCATCTGCCCGCTGGGGCTGGCGCTGCTGGTGGGCTTCGCTATTCCGGATCGGGTTATTGACAGTAAACAGCCGCAGTTCCTGGTGGATATCGTGAGTGAATCGTTGGCGCCAAGCCGCTATGTACTGACCAACAGCGTCGGTATCGGCGCGGGGCTGGCGTGGGAGCTCAAGCGTGACGACATCATCCTGTATGACAAGCAGGGGGAGCTAAAATATGGCCTCGGCTGGCCGGATGCGCAGAGCAAATTCCTGGCGACTCACGAATTTGCTGATTGGCTGGCAGCGCACCGCCAGCAGGGACCCATCTCTCTGGTGCTGCTGATGGATAAAGGTGAAACGATGAACGAACTGGCGTTACCGAAACCTGATAACTCCTACGTGCTGGGGCGCGTGGTATTTATTCAGTATCTGCCGCAATGAGTGTCTGGTTCTGTCTGGTACTCGCCAGCCTGCTTAGCTGCGCCGGTCAGTTGTGCCAGAAGCAGGCAACCCGGCCGTCCCGTAGCGGACGGCGCGGGCGGCATATCCTGGTCTGGTTGGGATTAGCCCTGCTGGCGCTCGGCGGCGGTATGCTGCTGTGGCTGGGGGTACTGCAGGCAATCCCGGTCGGTATTGCCTATCCGATGCTGAGCCTCAATTTTGTCTGGGTGACGCTGGCGGCATGGGGCATCTGGCGCGAGCCAGTGGCGCGCCGCCACTGGCTTGGCGTCGGGCTGATCGTCGTCGGTATCGCCGTTCTGGGGAGTAGCGTCTGATGGGTTTAATCTGGGCGTTATTGAGCGTTGGCCTGGTCAGCGGCGCACAGCTGCTGTTGCGCAGCGCGATGGTCGAACTGCCGCCGTTGACCGATATCCTGACCTTCCTCAATCATCTGCTGCATTTTCGCACTGGTACCTTCAGCCTGGGTTTCGGCCTGGTTGGCTATCTGCTGTCGATGGTCTGCTGGTATTTCGCGCTACACCGCTTACCGCTGGCCAAAGCTTACGCGCTGCTAAGCCTGAGCTACATTCTGGTGTGGGCCGCCGCCATCTGGCTGCCCGGCTGGCATGAACCGTTTTACTGGCAATCGCTGCTGGGCGTGCTGATTATTATCGCTGGCGTGCTGACTATCTTCTGGCCGGTTAAGCCGCGCCGTTAAAACATTGAATGCGCGCCGCCGTCAATGAAAACGGCGTTGGCGTACAGACCGCAATACTTAACCCTTCATACTGAATCTGGCTTAAAGACAGCGCGCCGTGAAAGGCGCTGTCAACAGAGACCATCTGCCAGGCGCTGCCGCCGCGCTGTTTCACCAGGGCCTCTTTGCGCGTCCAGATACGCCAGAAGGCGACTAACCGCCGCTCCGGCGGTTCACGCTCCAGTTCCTGGTGCTCGCCTTCGCTGAACAGGGCGTTAGCCAGCCGCTGCCAGCCGTTGCGCGGGCGAATCACTTCAATGTCGCAGCCAACTTCGCCTTCATCGCTCAACAGCAGAGCAATATGGTCGCCGCTGTGGCTAAGGTTAAACCACCGCCCGCTACCGGGCGGGAATGCCGGTTTACCCTCTTCGCCATACTGAATATCCATTAGCGGGGTAGTCGCATGCGCCAGCAGCGCGCGCCCGGCAAGCCAGCTGGCCCGCCGCGGGCCGTCCGGCGCCTGCGCCATCAGCACCGGCGGCAGCGGCAGGGCGCTAAGGGTTGAGATGTGGCCGAGGATAAGCTGATACATCTCACGGCCAGCGCTGAATAATGATTGAGGTGTTAATGCCGCCGAAGGCGAAGTTGTTGCTCTGCAGGAATTCACAATCAATCTTGCGCGATTCGCCCATGATGTAGTCAAGGTTGCCGCAGTTAGCATCTGGATTATGCAGATTCAGCGTAGGCGCGAACCAGCCCTCGCGCATCATCTGCAGACTCATCCACGCCTCCAGCGCCCCGCAGGCGCCAAGGGTATGGCCGAAATAGCTTTTCAGCGAGGAGATCGGCACGCCGTCGCCGTAAATCGCCGCCGTCGCCTGGCTTTCGGCGACATCGCCGCGATCGGTTGCGGTGCCGTGGGCCGAAATGTAGCCAATATCCCGGGCGCTTAAGCCTGCCATTTTTAACG
Organism: Klebsiella sp. 141251; assembly: GCF_050600725.1. Taxonomy (NCBI): domain Bacteria; kingdom Pseudomonadati; phylum Pseudomonadota; class Gammaproteobacteria; order Enterobacterales; family Enterobacteriaceae; genus Klebsiella; species Klebsiella sp. 141251. Next base: position 144,124 of record NZ_JAQIRG010000006.1, on the reverse strand, counting down.
ATTGTTCCATGCAGATCTGCATGGTTTCACGCTGCGGTTGGGTGATATGCGCGGCATCGCAGTTGGTGGCGAAGCCGATGATTTCACCGTAGATAGTCGCGCCGCGCGCTTTGGCGTGCTCCAGCTCTTCCAGTATGAGAGTACCGGCGCCTTCGCCGATCACCAGCCCATCGCGCTGTTCATCGAACGGGGCGGGGGTGAGGTCGGGCTGTTCATTACGCTGGCTGGTGGCGAACAGGGTGTCGAATACCGCGGCTTCCGACGGGCATAGCTCTTCCGCGCCGCCGGCGACCATCACCGTTTGATAGCCGTGACGAATCGCTTCCCAGGCGTAACCGATCGCCTGGCTACCGGAGGTACAGGCGCTTGACGTTGGAATAACGCGGCCGCGCAGGCCGAAAAACAGCCCGGTATTAACGGCGGTGGTGTGGGGCATCATCTGCACGTAGGTGGTGCCGGTAATATTGTTGGTGTGCTTTTCCGTCAACATAGTGGCGAACTCGCTCACCGGGCCGGTACTGCCGGTTGACGAGCCGTAAGCGATGCCGGTTTCGCCGTTGCTCAGCACGGCATCATCGATAAGCCCGGCCTGCTCGAGCGCCAGTTCAGTGGCGCGGGTAGAAAGTAGCGACACGCGGCCCATCGCGCGAATACGCTTACGGGTATAGTGGGCCGGTAGGGTGAAATCATCGATTGGCGCGCCCAGTAGCGTATGCAGACCCTCGTAAATACGCCACTCCGGCATGGCGCGCACGGCGTTTTTATAACGCTGCAGCCCCGCCGAAACATCCTGCCAGTTGTCGCCAAAGGCGGTGACGCCGCCCATCCCGGTAATGACCACACGACGTGTCATAACATCCCTCCATTGATTGAAATGACCTGTCGGGTGACATATCCCGCAATATCCGACATTAAATAACTGGCAAGCCCTGCCACCTCGTCCGCCTGTCCCATGCGTTTCATCGGGATCATCGACATCGCCTCTTTTAGCGCAGTCTCTTCCATTTCGATCATCCCGGTGTCGATAAGCCCCGGGGCGATGCAGTTGACGGTGATTTTGCGCTTCGCCAGTTCAATGGCCAGCGCTTTGGTGGCGCCGATGATCCCCGCCTTAGCGGCGCTATAGTTGACCTGACCCCGGTTGCCCATGACGCCGGATACGGACGAGAGCGTGATGATACGCCCGCCCTGGCGCGCGCTAATCATCGGCATGATGCAGGGATGAATGACGTTATAGAAACTGTCGAGGTTGGTGTGGATCACCGCGTCCCAGTCCTCTTCGCCGAGCGCCGGGAAAGCGCCGTCGCGGGCGATGCCGGCGTTGCTGATAATGCCGTACCATGCGCCGTGTTCGGCCATATCCTGCTCAAGCACGTCGCGACACTGCGCGCGGTTGGCGACATCAAAGCTCAGCAGACGACCCGAGCCGCCAGCGGCGGTAATCGCCTCCAGCGTTTGCTGTGCGCCCGACGCATCGCGATGATAGTGGATGCCGACCACAAAGCCATCCGCCGCCAGCTGACGGGCGATAGCGCGACCGATGCCTTTACTGGCGCCGGTGACCAAAACTGAACGACTCATTCTGACGCTCCTTGTTGAAATAGGGTGTTAAGTTCTGTTGGCGTCGGCTGGAAAGTATTGACCCGTCCGCTTGCCAGTTCTTCATCGTCTGCCGTAATGGCACATTCGAAGCTGCCGAAACGCTCGTCCTGCATTAACAGCTTTACGGTGATGGACAGCGCCTTGCCGCCCGGCAGGTATCCTGCCGCGCAGACTAACTCGCGCGCGCCAAGCACCATGCCTAGTGAGATGGACGTTTGCCCCTGTTGTTGGCGGTGCCATCCGGACCAGACGCCAACGGTTTGCGCCATGAGTTCCAGGGCGAACCAGCCGGGGAGATTGCCCTCGGCATCAATAAACGGCGCCAGGACGCCATGGGTCGAGACCGTGACCCGGCAGGTAGCGGTTTCGTCGGTGACATTGACGACCTCTTCCAGCAGCAGCATTGGCGGCTTGTGCGGTAGATAAGCGCCGGGCGATAAGTAGTGGCTCATTAAATGCTCCCGAGCAGAATGCTGGCGTTATTACCGCCAAAGGCAAACGAGTTCGACAGGATAATCGGCCGCGGCAACGGTAGGGGACGTTCGATAATCCCGCACGGCGGAAGGGTCGCGTCGCGCGGCGACTGGCTGAAGTCCTGCGCCGGCAGCAGCAGATTGCGTTGCAGGATCAGCATGCCGATGGCGGCTTCGGTGATCCCCGCCGCGCCCAGCGTATGCCCGGTCAGATGTTTGGTGGAGCTGCATGGCACCTGCTCGCCAAATAGCGCGTTGACGACGTGAGACTCTATCCGATCGTTCAGCGGTGTGGCGGTGCCGTGCAGGTTGATATAGCCCACCTGTTCAGGGGCGATGCCCGCATCGTCCAGCGCCTGCTGGATAGCGCGAATTGCCCCTTCTCCCTCAGGATGCGGGGCGGAAATATGCCAGGCGTCGCTGGACTCGCCGATACCCAGCAGCGCGATAGGCTGCGGCTCGCGGGTCAGCAGCATCAGCGCCGCCCCTTCGCCGATAGTGATGCCGCAGCGATCGCGGCCAAACGGCTGGCACTGAGTCGTGGAGAGCGACTCCAGGCTGTGAAAGCCGTTAATCGGCATTCGGCTGAGGGTATCCGCGCCGCCGACAATCGCCACATCCGCCAGCCCGGCTTCAATCAGTCGGCGTCCGCTGATAATGGCTCTGGCGCTGGATGAGCAGGCGGTTGACAGCGTAAATGCCGGGCCATCCAGCGCCAGCCAGTGGCTGAGAAAACGCGACGGGTCTCCCAGCTCCTGCTGCGGATATTGCCAGGCCGCGCTTTCCGCGCCGCTAAGGGTCAACGTGACGTGCGCGTCACCTTCGTCGAGCCCCGAGGTGCTGGTGCCAAGCACTACGGCAACGCGTTCACGCCCGTATTGGGCGATGGCGTCATCCACCTGCGGCTGAATTTGCGCCAGCGCCGCCAGCAGCAGTTGATTATTGCGCGAACGATGGGCGCTAAAGGTATCGGGAATGGCGGGTAATTCGCCGTCCACGCCCGCGAAAACCGCCTGCGGATGTCCCTGTAGCCACCCCTCGCGCGGGTGCATGCCGGGCGCGATACCGCGAGCCAGATTGGCGGCGACTTCATCATTATCGCGACCCAGCGCGTTAATCATGCCGACGGCAGAAATGTAGATCATCTCAGTCACCCAGGTATTGAATGGTGATGTGGTATTTAAAGACGTGCTGTTCGATGCTTATCGGCACGCGCTTGCCTTTGCGGTTGATATAGGTGATTTCCGTGACCAGCTTCCCGTGCGCGTTACGCAGTTCGCGTTTGTCGCCGCGGTCGGTTAGCGTCCAGCCTTTCGGCAACTGCGGCAGCCATGCGCTAACCGGCCAATGGCTGAGCATGACATCGGCCAGCACCTGGCTGGCCGGCGGCAGTTGCGGAACCACGATTGACTGTTCAGCGCGCAGCCCTTTTTCATCGTAGGTCACAAGAAACAGACGGATACCGACGGACGACAGGCCCGCCAGCGTGAGCTTTTTATCATCGGCATTGAGCATGACCAGCAGCGACTGGGTTTGGCCGTTGAAGCTGCCGGTGAGCAACTGTTGCGAGCTGATAGCCGGCGAGATGCCAGGCGGCGGTAAAGTGACGCGCGTACCCGGCTCAAGCCATGCCTGCGGGCGGCCTTGCGGCTCCGGCTGCGAATGGCTGCAGCCGGCCAGTACTAAGGCGGCGAGTAGCGCGAAGGCGCGCCAGAATGATGGTCTTATCATCGTCTTTTTTTCTCTTTTTTGGTCGGCATCGCCAGCGGCGAAAGCAGGAAAGCGGTGAAAATGCCGCTCACCAGAACAATGCCAAAACTGCTAATGGCCTGAGTGGCGCTAAAGACCAGCATGCCAAGCGTTAATAAGGTGGTCATCATCGCCAGCGTGACCGCCAGCAGCGATGTCAGCGGCGTGCCGCGCGGGTTGCTGAAAAACAGCGTGTAGTTAATGCCGATGCCCAGTACCAGCACCAGCGCCAGCAAGGAGAACAGGTTAACCGGGTGGCCGCTAAGCGCCAGCGCCGCCAGCCCGCAGCCCAGCGACAGTACCGACGGCACCAGGCTTATTAGCCCTTTGCGCCAGCCAAGGCGGAGAACGGCGCCGCAGGCAATCACCGCCAGCGCAACGCACAACAGTCCGGTTAAAATATGGCGGTAGAGCGCGAAAAGCTGGTCGAAATCGCTTTTACGATCGACCCACGCAACGCCAGCCTGCTTTGCGCTGAGCGCCTTTAGCGCCGCGCTGTCTTTCACGCCGCTCACCGGGACCAGAACGCCGCTTTCGCCATCCGGCAGCGTCAGCCATAGCAGCCGCCAGCCTTCGCTGGCCGGGCTGGCAAGCCAGTCGTCGACCGTTACCGGCATCGGGTTGAGATCGGGATTAACTTTTGCCACCCCGGCGTGACTTAGCGCCTGGCCGACGACGGGCGCGGCGCGTTGCAGCAGGGTAAGATCCTGCTGCTGTCGGGCGAGCGAATTCAGCGGAATGGCGCGATATCCGCTGAGTATACCGTCGGTTTGCGCCTTAGCCAGCGCGGGCATAAATGCTTCCAGCCGTTCCAGCGTTTGCTGGGCGGATTCGCCGTACACCACAAACCACTTCTGGTCGACGCTTTGTCCGGTGAGCGCGGTAATCGCTTTTTCCTGAGCCAGAATATCCTGCGGCAGCGCCTGGAGCTGCGAAATATCATCATCCACCCGCAGCGTCGCTAGCCCCGCCAGCGACAACAGCGCCAGCGCAACGGGGAGGCCGATGGACAGCTTTTTATTGCGCCGCCAGGCGGCGAGCCAGCGTAACAGTAGCAGCATTGCCGGTACCGGGCGCACGGGGAGCCCGCGGCACAGCCATGGATGCCAGAAAATCACCGTCAGGCATGAGGCGCTCAGGCCGACCGCCGCGAAGAGCGCCATCTGGCGAACCGCCGGGAAGGGGGCCAGCATCATAATCAGATACGCCACGACGGTGGTGAGCAGCGCCAGCAGCAGCGCATGACGCACTTTGGCGAGACTCTGCCACGGGGTTAATTCCGCGCCATGCACCATCCGTTCGGTCAGATAATAGAGCGTGTAGTCGGCGGAGATGCCGATGATGCTCATGCTCATCACCAGGGTCATCAGATGCAGCTCGCCAAATAGCAGCAGCGTGACGACGGTGCCGGCCAGCGCGCCGATCGTGATAGAGAGCAGGCACAGCAACAGCGGGCGGAGCGAGCGAAACGTCGCGACGATCAGCAGGATCACGCCGAACAGCGTCGCCGCGCCGAGCGTAGAAATATCGTGCTTCGCCTGCTGGCTGGCGTAATCGCTATAGAACACGGTGCCGCGTGACAATAGCTGCGCCTGCGGATACCGCGTTTTCCACTCCTTCTCCAGCTCGCCGAGGGTCGTGACCAGCCGGTGCGTCTGCTGCATATCGAATGACGATCCCGCCAGTTCGCCATGCAACAGATACCATACATTGCCTTGGGCGTCTTTGGTCACCAGCCAGCCGTCCTGCAGCTGCATCCGCTGGCCGCCTTTCGCCATCGCCAGCTGCGAACCGCGCATCAGCATCAGCGGATCGTTTTGCAGTTCTTTGCCGCTGACGCCGGAAAATGCCGAATAGAGCTGCGTGAGGATCCATTGCGCCTGCGCTTCGCCGCCGTTTTGCAGGCGCGCGCGGGTAGCGGGGTCAATTAAACCGTTGCGATGTTGCCAGAAAAACGCGCCCCAGGCCTGCTGGCTATCGGCATCCATTGGGCCTTTTACCTCGGCCAACGCCTGCGATTGTTGCAGCCGCTGCAGCCAGTCGCGGGCCGCCTGCGGATCGGCCTGTTTACCGGGGCTGACCAGCCACACCAGCTGGCGGTCAAGACGCTGCATAAAACCGTCGTTCAGGCTGGGCGGAATTGCGCCAAGCGTCTGTTTCGGCAGCATAGCCAGTACGCTGCTGTTAAGCCGGGCCTGCGGCAGCAGCGACAGCAGCGCGCCCGCCAGGATCAGGCAGACGACGGCCCATAACAGCGCAGGGCGTTTACTGGGCGGCAAAGCGTTGGCGTTCGTCATCGGTCAGTTGCGCTGGCGTCAGTTGATGTTGGGAAAGCGTAATATCGGTGCGATCGCCCTGTTTGTCGTTGAGCTGAATATGCTCCAGATAGGTTTTTCCGGCTAAATCGATGCGGGCAAAAATCTTATCCAGCGGCGTAGTGATGGGCGTCAGGCGCAGCGTCCACTGGCCGTTGCCTTTATCGGCAAATTCCACGCGGAAGTTTTCTTCCAGGACTTTACGATCCGCCTGGAACAGCGCGCGCAGTAAATGGTTGAACTGGAACATCTGCGGGTTGTTTTCGGCGGTGATAGTCTGCGGCGGCTGGCCGTTAATCGCCTGCACCATCCGTTTGTCATCCAGCAACAGCTGCATTGGGAACGGCGAGGTTTGATCCCACAGCAATCCCTTGTCGCGGGCGATCAACATCTTCCCCTGGGATCGCAGCGGCTGCGGCAGATCCTTAATCGTGCGAACTTGATCGAAATGGGCGCGTACCACCGGCTGTTCGGTGAACCGTTGTTGTAGGGTATCAAGCGTCAGGGCGCTGACCAGCGGGCTGATAAACAGCCCTAACAGCAGCAGTAATCTCATGGCGTGACCCCCATGCGTTCAAACAGGATATCCGGGCTGACGAAACACATCTCGCGGCTATTTTCATCTACCGCGACTTGGATGGTGTATCCGGTGGTGGTGCGCTTGCCGCTGACGGCATCAAAAATTTCGTAGCCGATGCGCAAGCGGTTCTCAAACTCTTCTATCCGCGCACGTACGCGAATGCGCTGTTCGAAGGTAATGACGTCGCGGTATTTCACGCGGGTATCCACCACCGGCCACAAATAACCCGAGGCTTTCATCTGCCGGTAGCCGTAGTTGAACTGGTTAAGCAGCGCCTCACGGGCAATTTCGAAGTAGCGAAAATAGTTGCCATGCCACACGACGCCCATCATATCGATGTCATGAAACGGGATAGTCAGCTCTACTTCAGCAGTAAAACGGGGATCGTTAAGCACCCTTTACTCCTTATCTTTGGGATCCGGCAAACGCCAGAAATCGAAAAAGTTAAACCAGTCGAGCGGCGACTGCAGCGCGTAGTGTTCCAGCCGTTCGGCGTAGCGGTCGATGCATTGCTGGAGCGCCTGTTGGCGATCGGCGCGCGGCAGCAGCAGCGGATCGGCGAACGGCTCGCAGTAAATGCGCAGTTTGTCCTGCTGGCGGAGAGCGAAAATCAAATTCACCGGGCAGCGCAAAATAGCCGCGAGAATGAACGGCCCCTGCGGGAAGGGGGCGTCTTGTCCCATAAAACGGCTCCAGCAGACGCGCCATTCGCCGCCGCGCTGCGGGTTAACCGCAATACGGTCGCCGACAATAGCGATCCATTCGCCGCGATCCAGCTTTTCTTGCAACAGCATGGCGGTTTCCGGGCCGATATCGGTCACCGGCATCAGGTTGAGTCCGGCCTGAGGCGCCATCTCCGCCATAATTTGTTTAAAACGTTGCGCGTTTTCGCTGAATACCAGGGCGTTGATGGTTTTGCTGCCCTGCAGTTGCGCCAGCGCGCGGCAGGCCTCGACATCGCCGAGATGCGAGGCCAGCAGTAGTTTTCCTCGCGGATCGCTGATATTCAGCGTCTCCTCGGCGCCTGCGGCAAAGACCACGTCGCGACCAAACTGTAGCTCGCCGCGCCAGCTGGCGATTTTATCCAGCATCGCCTCGCCAAAGCGCAGGAAGTGCCGGTAGCTGGTCAGGGTTGGCGGTATCGGCATCTGGCGCGCGGCGAGCTGTTCGCGCGCGCGGGTGATCCATTGTTGCGACGCGCGGCGCGCCGTCGCTGCCGTCAGCCAGTACACGCCGACTACCGGATAAAGCAGCAGCGTGAACGCCTTGCGCCCCAGCAGCCGCCACACCAGCAGCATCAGGCGCATTCCCCATAATCCTTTTACCTCCTGCTGGCGCGCCCAGTGCGGCGAGGCGCGGCGAAACAGCAGCGACGGCATCCGCGGCAGCATGCCGAGGGACAGACGCGTGTGCATCAGCGAGATGCGGCAGTTATCTTTGAAGGCATCAAAATGCGACAAACCGTCCGGTGGATAGGTCACGCGGGTCGGAACAAAGTAGCTGGTATTCCCCTGCCAGTAGAGGCGCACCATCACTTCGGTATCGAAATCCATACGCTGGCCGAGCGTCACGCGCTGCGCCAGCCGTAGCGTTGGCGTTATCGGATAGACGCGAAAGCCGCACATGCTGTCTTTCAACTGCAGCGACAGCGTTTCAATCCATACCCAGACGTGGGTTATCCAGCGCCCGTACAGGCGCGAACGCGGGATAGAGTCGTCGTAAATCGGCTGCCCGGAAATCAGCGCTTCAGGATGCGTCTGCGCCAGCGCCAGCAGTTGCGGAATATCTTCGATGGCGTGCTGACCATCGGCATCGACCTGCACCGCATGGCTGAACCCGGCTTCCGCCGCGGCCTGTAGCCCACGGATCACCGCTGCGCCTTTGCCCGCGTTCTGTGGTAAGCGGATTAGGGTCAGGCTGGCGGTTTCCGCCGCCAGCCGCTCCAGCTGCTGCCGCGTATTGGTATCGCTGCCGTCGTCCACCACGATGCACGGCAGGCCAAAGGGCTGCAGGCGCGCCAGTACCCGCGGCATCATTGCGCCGTGGTTATAGCAGGGGATCAGAACGCAGGGAGAGAAATCTAGCGGCATAAGCGAATTTTCCCGCTGCTGGCGGTGTGTCGCGCTTCGCCGTCGTGGCGCAGATAGCTAAACGTCAGAGTCTGGCGCGCCTCCTGCCAGTTGAGGGCGAGCGTAACGGTCGTGTCCGGCAATAGCGGCGACTGAAACTTCACGTTCTGAACGCTGTGAAAACGCCAGCCGGGGGCCAGCAGCATGGTGGCGTAATGCATCGCCCAGTCCATCTGTGCGACGCCGGGGAGCAGCGGCTGCACGGCAAAATGGCCGCGAAACCAGAATAGAGCCGGGTCGAGAGAGAGTACGATTTCAACCCGATCGGCTTGCGGCTGACGGCGCTCAATTTCATGGGGCTTCATGAAATAACTCCTGTAATTGCGCGTAGACACGCTTGTTCATGCTGTTAACGGGGATCTCGTCAATCACCCGCCAGTAGCGAGGGATGGCCACAGGTTCCAGCAAGGCGCGCAGCGCTTTTCGCCACTGTAATTCCTGACTTTTTCCCCAGCGGCGACGGGCGTCTGGGTGCAGAACTAACAACGCGCCAACGCTCTGGCGACTGCCGCGGGTAATAGGCAGGGCGGCGGCATCAAGAATGCCATCCAGTTCCAGTAATCGATGTTCCACTTCGCTTAGTGAAATGCGCTTCTCTTCAATTTTCACCACCCGGTCGCGACGACCTGCCAGCTGGAATTGACCGCTTTCATTGAAATGCAAAATATCATCGATAACCAGGCCGTTATCGTCGGCGATAAGCGGCGAAAATAGACGAATTGTGTTGCCCTGCGGCTGAAAGCGAATGCCGGGGAACGGCTGCCACGGCGTATCATCCTGCAGGCGCTGGCGGCAGGCGATAACTCCGCTTTCCGTGCTGCCGTAAATTTCATCCGGCCAGACAGCAAACCAACTGGCGGTTTGCACCGCATCCTGCCACAGAAGCTTGCCGCCGGCGGACAAAATCATCGCGACCGGTGGCGGGGGCAACTGGCGATCGAGACGTTTGAGGAAAGCCGGACTGCTGATAAAAAGATAGCGATGGTCAGGGTTCAATGCCGTTAACTGCTCGGCATACTCAATCATCGCCGCGTGGAGCGGCAAACCTAGCGCCATGGGCAGGAACAGGCGGAACGTCAGGCCATATAAATGCTGTGGCGCGACCGATGCCACTACCCGGCAGTCTGCCAGGCGTCCGGTATAGTGCGCGGCTAACAGCGCCGCCTCGCGGTCGAGACTCTTGACGGGCTTACTAATTCGCTTCGGTTCACCGGTAGAACCGGAGGTAAAAAGCTCAATATCGGCGTCATCGTCGATTGCCGGGAATGCGTATTCGTGGGGGGCGGTCGTCATGGCGGAATGCACAACCTGTAGCGGCCCGCGCCACGCCAGCGCCTTATCGCTCAATATGCCGTCGAAAAGCGCCCGCTGTTCGTTTAATAACGACGCGCGACTGTGGCCGGGAAGCACAGGCGTTTTTCCCGCATGCAGCGTGGCCAGCAGGGCGACCAGAAACAGGTAGCTGTTATCAAAACAGAGCGCCCAGCGTTCGCCTTGCTGTTGCTGCAAACAGGCAAGCAGCTGGGCGACATCGTAGCGCAGATGCGCCAGCGTCCAGCGGTGTTCTTCCTGCCACGCAATCAGCGTGTCCGCCGGACGCGCTGTGCTGAGCCACTGGGCCAGCATAAGGGGCTGCTTCATGGTTTATCTCGTTTAATCATCTGCTGGCGGGTCAGCCACTCGCCGGCCATCAGAGTTCCCATCAGAAGATAGGAAATCATGCCGTTCCACGCCGTCCACAGGGACATATCGCCGTATAGCGCAGTAAACAGCGCAACGCCGCCGTTGAGGATGAAAAAGGCGCACCAGATTTGGGTAACCCGGCGGGTGTAACGCACGGCGCGCTCGGGAAGAACCGGTTCCCGCAGCCGCGCCAGGCGCTCGACTATCGGCATGCTTGACCACAGCGAACCGCCAAACACTGCCAGCATGACGCTATTTACTACTACCGGATAAAACAGCAGCAGCTGATGGGTTTTTAGCAGATAGCTGGCAATGCACAGCGTCATGCCAGCTGCCGCTACGACCTGAGTAACCACGCTCAGTGGTCCCGCCTGTCGCCGGGTCTGGCGAAAGCGTAAAAACAGCAGCAGCGCCATTAACGGTAGTAGCCATTGCAGACTGTTATGCGCGAGGCCAAACCAGACTAAGAACGGCCAGGCCAGCAGCAATACCCCTGTCATTAACGGAACGACCGGCAGCGAGCGTATGCCCGACACGGTGAATTACGCTTCTTTCAGTAAGTGTTCTACCGCATCGACGACATCCTGCACGGTGCGTACGGTTTTAAACTCTTCTGGCTTGATTTTCTTGCCGATTTTCTTTTGCAGATGGACGATCATGTCGATGGCGTCGATGCTGTCCAGTTCGAGATCTTCGTACAGGCGGGCCTCAGGTTTAATATCCTGCGGATCGATTTCAAATACCTTCACCAGCAGCGAGGAGACTTCTTCGTAAATGGCTTGTTGTTCGGTCATGACGGTTCTCCTCAGGCACGCTGCGCTTGAATAAATGATGCCAGCGTGGCGACGGAGAAGAAGTGCTGACGCATCTCTTCGCTCTCAGCCGACAGCACCACGCCGTACTGATTTTTCACCGCCAGGCCCAGCTCCAGCGCATCGATGGAGTCCAGACCCAGGCCATCGCCAAACAGGGCGGCATCGGTGTCGATATCATCAGCGGACAACTCGTCCAGGTTCAATGTACTGATTATCAGATTCTTAATTTCAAGATAAAGCGCTTGCATCATTAATTCCTGTTTCAGGTGTAGTGCCTGATTCTAATTTAAGCAAAATATGCCGGTTTAACTGCCGTGCGGCCAGCGCCGGTTCTTGTTTATTTGCCTCGTAAAACTGGTCTATTCGCAGCCGTTCTCCGACTTCGACGGTAAATAACGGCTTCGTTCGCGGCGCGTCGTACCACTTGCTCTGTTTACCCAGCATATGCTCGGTGCAGCGGATGATGACGACGCGCAAGTCGCTGCCGCAGCGCACGGCGATATTGGCCGCGCCGCGCTGTAGCTGCATTTTTTCTCCCGGCACCGTTCGGGTTCCTTCCGGGAAAATCAAAATGGTATCGCCCTGCTGTAAGCGCTGCCGGCTGGCCGGGAGCAGGGCATCGGCGCGATCGTTAATCAAATAATCCGCCGCGCGGATCACGCCGCTGACAAATGGGTTTTTCAGCAACGCGCTTTTCACCAGGCAGTCGGTCTCCGGCATCACCGAGGCCAGCATAACGTAGTCGATAAGGCTGGGATGGTTGGCGACCACCAGGCAACCGCGTTCCTGACGTAAAATATCGCGCCCTTTAATCTGGTAATCGAGTACGCCGACGCCTTTCACCACGCTGAGAAAACAGCGGAAACTGAGCGAAATACTGCGCCGTGCGATGCGGCGACGGCGGGCCTTATCGCGCACCAGAATCAGCAATAGATTGAACCAAACAACAGAGAGCAGCAGCCCGCCAAGGCCAAACAGCGCGAAACAAAAACCGGTCATCGCCGCGCGCCAGAGCCGATTAAGGCGACACAGAAGAGTGTTCATGAACGGCTCCACTGCCATTGCACGCGTTCGCCGGGCAGCGTGAATGCGCGCGCATTCTGCAAATAATACTGTAAAAACAAAAGGCTTTGCGGCAGCGTGCTCTCTTCGACTGCGTCATGACGTTGCGCTTTGCAGCGCCATTGGCTTCCCGCTTCAATGACCCACGCCACCGCGTAGGGCCAGGTTGGCATCGCCGGTGGTAGCTGCGAGTGATAAAATTCAGGCAGAAAACCATCGAAATCAACCATCAAGACGCGCTGATAGCCCGCCTGTAGTAGAGCCATCACTTCATATAAACCCTGTTGGAAAGTATCGCGTCCAGCGGAAAGCGATGACGATGCAATGGGTTTTTTCGCTGCAATCGTCAGATTGCCGACGGCGGAGTTATGTACCGATAGGGCGAAATCGGTAGGCGAGAGCGCCTGCTCCAGCGCCAGAGCGTGCAGGATGCGATAGTTGCGCTCGAGTTCGCCGTGACGGCTGGTATAGAGAACGGCGTCGATCTCATGGCGGCGCAGCATCGCCAGCCCGCACTCCACGGCCAGCCTGCTGCCTGAACTGAGTCGACGGGCGGTCATCATCGGTAATTCGCTAAGTTTGGCCGGCGCCGCGGTTGGATCGATGGCGTGCAAATGCTGTGACCACCGTTGCCACTGCTCGGTGCCACTGACTCCAGGCGCGAAGGCCTGCCAATCAACTATGTTAAATGCAAATGTCATCTACACGCGTCCGCGAAAAATCAATTATTCTTCTGACATATCAACAAGGTATGCCCAACGCCTAAATTATCGTGGCGTTGTTCTACCCGGAAACCCGCCATTTCCAGATAGCGATAAAACTTCTCTACGCTGTAGAAACGACTGTTGCCGTTGGCCATACAGGTAAAGTAGAGCGAAGACGCATTCAGACTAAATGATGCTGCTTCAAACTTCTGCGCATCCCAGAACAGCTCCAGAATACACAGGCGCGCGCCGGGTTTCATGACCTGCGCAACGTTACTGAGTAGGGTGATAATTTGTTCCGGGGAAAAACAGTCAAGGAACTGGCTCATCCACCAGATATCCGCCTCTCCTGGTAAGGGGGCATCACTCAGCATATCCACAGCATGACAGTCAATGCGATGGGTAAGGCCCGCATTTTCTATATTTTCGCGGGCCAGCGCAATTTGTTGTGGCAAATCTAATAACGTAATCGCGATATTTTCATCATACTCACAGCAGCGCAGCGCCCACTTACCGGTATTTCCGCCGACATCGTACAGGGTTGCGGGGTGACTGGCGAATACATGTGGCAGCGCGGCGCTGAACGCACCGTCGGAATAGTAATGATCGAAAGCAAACCAGCTTTTACGCGCCGCTTGCGGAAGTTGCGATAATGCCGGGTAAATTGTTGGCCACTCACCAAAAACTTTTAAACCAGATGGTTTACCTTCCTGTAACGCATTTTCCAGAAAGAATAATCCCTGATAACAAACGTCCTGAGTAAAATCCATATTTACACGGGTCATCGTATCATGGAGTAAGAAATGTCCCACTTTAGCGAGGTAATAGCGTTCTTCTTTATAGGTAACAATACGGCCGCTTAATCCCATATCCAGCAAAACGCCTACAGCATATTCATTTCCCTCACAATTTTCGCTAATTGCTTCAAGGGTCGCGCCGCGTTTACCTTGCCGATCGAGATAACCGAGGATACCTGAGTTACGCAGACATAACGCGGTTTGAAAGAGCATGGGGGCGAAAGCGATGCGTTGCGCTTCCGTGATGGCATCCAGCGCGCTAAGAGAGTCCTGTTGATACACGTTCGGCACAACCTTTTATATCAATGTGAGGGGAACGGGCCAATACTGGCCCGTTGGGGAGTTTACTTCTGCAACGCCGTATTAGCGGCGAGGGCGACCTGAATATCTTTATCGAGATTATGTACCCAGCGATTATAGTTTCTATGAATCTTTCCGCCGGAAGCCATCAGGTTAAGGCTACTCACGTAATTAATAGAATAACCTGTTGCTGAGTAGTTAATTTTAATATCCGCGGAGTGGGCCCGGTTTTGTAAATGTCCTTTGATAACGCCAGGGCCTGCATCGGACATAATCCATTCACGCTGGACACCAGCCTGGAGAATAGCGCTTTTGACCTGAGCTTCAGTATGACCCGCGCTAACCGTAGTTTGTACCTGTTCGATCGGCGCGGTGCGCGCGCAACCCGCCAGCGCGCCGACAACCGTGGCGGCAACAATCCAGTGAATAACCTTTTTCATGAATACTCCCTATCAATATATTGGTTGAGAAAATACTTAGGTCAATGGCAAAAATAATAATGTCGTCGTGATGTCGTGTTTTTTATTCAGGTTGTTTATTAAATTTGCTTTACTTTAAAAATGTGACAGATAAATATCCTAATGTTATAGGAATGCTGATTTTAGGATAAAACGACGGCGCAGGTACGCTGCGGGGCGAAGTATAAGTAAATTAACTCTGCTTAATCAATGAATATCATCGGTAAGTTATGTCGTAATTTTACGACTTTTAAATTGCAAATCGCCGTTTAATTATTGGCAGGGTAATATTGCAGATAAAGGGCTGCTTTTTTGTACACGCCGTGATAATAGTGAAGCGTGTCGTATCAATTTGGTGGACCCCGATGCCTGAACCCGTCGCCGAACCCGTGCTCAGTGGATTGCGCCTCAATCTGCGGATTGTCTCCGTCGTTATTTTCAACTTTGCCAGCTATCTCACTATCGGCCTGCCGTTGGCGGTTTTGCCGGGCTACGTTCACGATGTGATGGGATTTAGCGCCTTCTGGGCCGGGCTGGTGATTAGCCTGCAGTATTTCGCCACGCTACTGAGCCGACCGCAGGCCGGGCGCTATGCCGACCTGCTAGGGCCGAAAAAAATTGTCGTTTTCGGCCTGTGCGGCTGTTTTCTGAGCGGCTTGAGCTACCTGCTGGCAGCCTGGAGTAGCGGTTGGCCGCTGCTGAGTCTGCTGCTGTTATGTCTGGGACGAGCGATCCTCGGCATTGGCCAGAGCTTCGCCGGCACGGGGTCGACGCTATGGGGCGTAGGCGTTGTCGGCTCGCTGCATATCGGGCGGGTGATTTCGTGGAACGGCATTGTGACCTACGGCGCGATGGCGATGGGCGCGCCGCTGGGCGTGCTGTGCTATTCATACATTGGCCTCAGCGGCCTGGCGATGGTCATTATGGCGGTTGCTCTGGTGGCTATCATTTGCGCGCTACCGCGAACGGCGGTGAAGGCAACGAAAGGGAAAGCGATGTCATTTCGTGCGGTGCTCGGCCGGGTTTGGCCTTACGGCATGGCGCTGGCGTTGGCTTCTGCCGGCTTTGGGGTTATCGCGACCTTTATTACCCTGTTTTATGACGCGAAAGGCTGGGACGGCGCGGCCTTTGCGTTAACGCTGTTCAGCTGCGCGTTTGTCGGCACGCGGCTGCTTTTTCCCAACGGCATTAACCGCTTAGGCGGCCTGAACGTGGCGATGCTTTGTTTTAGCGTGGAGGTTATTGGCCTGCTGCTGGTGGGCTTTGCACAGACGCCGCTGATGGCGAAAGTCGGGACTTTCCTCACCGGCGCGGGGTTCTCGCTGGTCTTCCCGGCGCTGGGTGTGGTGGCGGTTAAAGCCGTGCCGCAGCACAATCAGGGCTCGGCGCTGGCGACCTATACCGTCTTTATGGATTTGTCGTTGGGGATAACCGGGCCGCTGGCCGGGCTTTTGATGGCGTGGACCGGGATACCGACGATTTATCTGGCGGCGGCAGGGTTGGTGATGGCGGCGCTACTATTGGGTTGGCGGTTAAAAAAACGGCCCCCGGTGGTTGAACCGGAGGCCGCTGCATCAGGGCAATAAAATTAGTTAATGACCAGCGTGTTGACGATGCTTTCCGCTTCGGTTTGCGCCTGCTGCTGGTTGTCCGCTGGCAGTGTGACCTGCAGGGTCAGCAGTTTGTCATCGACCTTACCGAGCAGCACGGAAGACCATGCGGTCTGCCCCTTGGCGGAGATGATGCTGTCCAGCTGCTGTAAGGTGTGGCCTTTAATCTCAATAGATTTGTTAGACACAACCTGCAGCTGCGGGTCGCGGCTGCGCTGCTGATCTTCCAGACGTTTGGACAGCACCGCCAGATCTTCATTAGTGCTGTCGCCGACAATGACGATCACCGCTTTCTGGCCGGTGGCGTCGGAATAGACGTGCATATTGTTGGCCTGGGTACCGAGCTTACCGCTCTGATCTGCCATACCCGCAGGCAGGGTGAAGCTCAGTTTACCATCCAGCAGGCTAATCGCCTGGCCGCTGGTGTTGCTCTCTGCTGCTGCCCCGACGGTCGGCGCTTTTGAATCGCTGTTATCACAGGCCGCAAGCCCCATAACCAGCAGGCCAATACCGACATATTTAACCAAATTGCGCATTGACATCTTCCTTTCGATAAACGGCCATTAACGGCTCATCCGGTTATCTTATCACAACCGTTAGCGAGTACCTTTAACCTGGCTGCAATGCCGACAAATCAGATTTATCCGCCAGTCTTTTCAACAGCATATTCAACAGCACGCCGTACATCGGCAGGAAGAAGACGATGCTGATGAGCACTTTAAAGCAGTAGTCGACGGTGGCGATTTCCCCCCAGTGGGCGGCCATAAACGGATCCGGGCTGCGCCAGAAGGCGATGAAGAAGAAAGCCAGGGTATCGCTGACGTTGCCAAACAGGGTCGACGCGGTCGGCGCCAGCCACCAGCGGCGATTCTGACGCAGGCGGTTGAAGACGTGGACATCGAGAATTTGCCCCAGCGCATAGGCCATAAAGCTGGCGGCGGCGATACGGGCAACGAACAGATTAAAGGTGCCCAGCGCGGCAAAGCCCTGCCACTCGCCCATATAAAACAGCGCCGAAATGCCATAGGAAATAATCAGCGCCGGGATCATCACCGCGAAGATGATGCGTCGCGCCAGCGGGGCGCCGAAAATGCGTACCGTCAGATCGGTGGCGAGAAAAATAAAGGGAAAACTGAACGCGCCCCAGGTGGTATGGAAACCAAAAATGGAGATCGGCAGCTGGACCAGATAGTTGCTGGAGGTAATCACCAGCAGATGAAATAGCGAAAGCCAGACGAGCGCTTTCTTACGCTGTACGGTAGTAAAGGGATTCATATTGTGACCTTTTTATGCCCGTCATGCTTCACATCAATGAAGGAATCGGGAGCGGAACGTTGGGGTGAGGGAACCCAATTAAAAACGGCTGCATGATACTGCGTTGCGAGCGTAATGCAATGGTTGTTTTTCGCGCAAACGTTAACCTGGCTTGCGTACTGGCGAAGTGGGGGTAAACTAGGGCCGTTTTGTTGAAGTGAGATAAAAATGAGCGAACTTTTCTCCAGTCCTGACCATACGCTGGACGCCCTGGGGCTCCGCTGCCCGGAGCCGGTGATGATGGTGCGTAAAACCGTACGCACCATGCCGGTGGGCGAGACCCTGCTGATTATTGCCGACGACCCGGCCACCACCCGCGATATCCCCGGTTTTTGCCTCTTTATGGAGCATGAACTGGTGGCGCAGGAAACCGAAGCCCTGCCGTACCGTTATCTGATCCGTAAAAGCCACTGAGCCCATCCCGGATGGCGGCGTGTTGCGCCTTATCCGGGCTACTCAATGGTCTGGAACCGTAGCCCTGCTAAGCGCAGCGCGAGCAGGGAATATCCCCGGATAGCGGCGCCTTGCGCCTTTCCGGGCTACCCAACGATCCGGAACCGTAGCCCTGCTAAGCGCAGCGCGAGCAGGGAATATCCCCGGATGGCGGCGCGTTGCGCCTTATCCGGGCTACCCAAAGGCCTGGAACCGTAGCCCTACCAGGCGCAGCGCGAGCAGGGAATATCCCCGGATGGCGGCGCGTTGCGCCTTATCCGGGCTACCCAAAGACCTGGAATCGTAGCCCTGCTAAGCGCAGCGCGAGCAGGGAATCCCCCCGGATGGCGGCGCGTTGCGCCTTATCCGGGCTACCCTACGGTCCGCAACCGTAGCCCTGCCAGGTGCAGTGCGAGCAGGGAATATCGATTCAACATTACTTTTTACGCAATAACCGCAGTGCGTTAGCCGTTACCAGCACCGTCGCGCCGGTATCCGCCAGCACCGCCAGCCACAACCCCGTCAGGCCGAGAAGGGTCGTGACGAGGAAAATCCCCTTCAACCCTAAAGCGATGGCGATATTCTGGCGAATATTGGCATGGGTGGCGCGCGCCAGCGAAATCATCTGCGCCAGGCCGGTGAGACGGTTATGGGTCAGCGCCGCGTCGGCGGTCTCCAGCGCCACATCGGTGCCGCTGCCCATCGCAATACCGATGGTTGCCGCTTTCATCGCCGGGGCATCGTTGATACCGTCGCCGACCATAGCCAGCGGCGCATTGGCGTTAAGCCCCATCACCGCTTGCACTTTGTCTGCCGGCAGCAATCCGGCGCGGAACTCCAGACCCAGTTCATTGGCGATAGCCGCCGCAGCGCGCGGGTTATCCCCGGTAAGAATCACTCCTTGCACACCCAATTGATGCAGCTCATCCACCGCCTGACGCGCATCGTCGCGCAGGGTATCGCGCAGCGCCAGAATGCCGAGCAGCGTATCATCGCGCATCACCAGCACCACCGTCTGTCCGGCGCTCTCCAGTTGCTGGATCTGCGCCTCATGCTCAGCAGGTGCAGCCTTACTGGCCGCGCAGATTAAGATGCGGCTGCCGTTGACCTCGGCCTCTATCCCGGAACCGGCCAGCGCCCGCTGGTTGTGCGCAACGGGAATCGTCAGCTTACGCTGCTGCGCTTCGCGGACGATAGCCTGCGCCAGCGGGTGGCTGGAGCCTTGTTCAACCGCTGCCGCCAGCGCCAGCAGGCCGTTTTCATCAACGTCGGCGGCGGCGATAACGCGGGTGACCTGCGGTTGGCCGATGGTCAGAGTACCGGTTTTATCGAACGCCACCTGGCGCACCTGGCCCAATTGTTCCAGCGCCGCGCCGCCTTTAATCAGCGCCCCGCGCCGCGCGGCGACCGCCAGACCGGAGGTAATCGCCGCCGGGGTAGAGATGACCAGCGCGCAAGGGCAGCCGATTAACAGCAGCGTTAAGCCTTTATAGATCCACGGCAGCCAGGCGCTGGCGAAGAACAGCGGCGGTACGATGGCAACCAGCAGGGCGACCACCATAATGGCCGGGGTGTAGATCCGGCTGAAGCGATCGATGAAGCGCTCAATCGGCGCCCGGCGCTCCTCGGCTTCTTCAATCAGTTTGAGGATCCGGTCAATGGCGCTATCGCCCGGTTCGGAGATAACGGTCAACTGTACCAGGCGATCGACGCTGGTGGCGCCGGCGGCTACGCGCTCGCCGGCTTTACGCTCCACCGGTACCGATTCGCCGGTCAGCGCGCTTTCGTCAAAACTGGCAAACGGCGATAGCAGCTCGCCATCGGCCGGCAGACGCCCGCCGGCGGCGACCTCAATCACATCGCCGGGGCGAAGGTCACGTTGGGCGACGGTCTCACGCTCGCCGTTGCGCAGGCGAACGGCGGTATCAGGTTTGAGCGCCATCAGGGCGCTCACGCCCTGGCGCGCGCGGCTGGCGGCCCAGCCTTCAAGCCGTTCGCCGATCAGAAACAGCAGCAGAACCATTGCCGCTTCGGCGGTGGCGCCGATAAACAACGCGCCGATAGCGGCAACGCTCATCAGCGTTTCAATGGCAAACCAGCTGCCGCTTTTAATCAACCGCAGCGCCTGGCGGGCAACCGGCCACAGGCCGACGAGGGTAGTGGCGACAAACGCCAGCTTGCCGAACGGGTGGTTAAACTGCTCGAGCCCCCAGCTGAGCGCCATCATCACTACCAGACTCAATAACGCCAGGTTTTCCTGCAGCCATGAACGTTGCGGTTTCTCTTCCTGCGGCGCGTCAGCATCGCGCAGGGTATAACCCGCGGCGCGTACCGCGTTTTCGACCTGCGAACGGATATCGCTTTCGGCATTGACCAGCAGCTTCTCGGTGGCGAACAGCACCTGCACCTGGCTGACGCCGTCGATTTGGCGCACGGCGGTTTCCACCTTACGGGCGCAGGCCGCGCAGTCCATGCCGTCTACCTGCCAGCTATAACGGGCGCCGTTGAGCGGCTGTTCAGCGGCGGCGGTTTCCCCGGCGCAGGCGCGATCGGTACAGCAGCTTTCAGCGGGCTCTGTCGCCGGGGTAAATTTGAATGACGAGAACTGGGGGACTTTTTTGTCCTGAGATTCTGGTGTCGACATGGCACCCTCCGGGTAATGATAATTTTCTCATTACCCGCAGGATACACTCTGGAGTCGACTCCAGAGTCAAGCAGTAAATTACAGATATAGCGCGCGAACGATCAGGAAGTGCCCGGCAAAGTAGAAGGCCGCGGAAATGGCGTTATCGGCGCGGAAGCGACGGCGATAGTGGCTAATCAGCCAGACGGCGTTACCCAACAGCAGCGAAGCGGCGCCAAGGAATCCGGAGAGCGCGGTATCGGTCGGCCGCACGAACCACAGTTCGCCCGCCAGCCACACCATTACCAGCGTCATACCGATAAAGGTTAATACCGGCATGCGCATCTCTTCCAGACGCGTCCAGATAATCGCCAGCAGCAGCGCGCCGAGCACCAACAAGACCAGCGGCAGCGGCCAGAAGAACGATAGCGTCATCTGGCTGGCGAACCAGATCGTATACAGCAGATGAGAGAGGAAGAATGCGCCGACCGCGTACATCACCCGCTGGCGCGGCAGCAGGGTTAACGCATCGCCGAGCAGCGAAGCGCACAGGCCCGCCAGCACCAGGTAGCTAATGGCGTTGAACATCGGCGCCTGCCAGGCTAACAGCAGCAACAGAAGCAGGGTGACCGGTTTAAAGACCCAGCGCTGCCAGGCTGGCCCACGATAGGACGCATCGACGTACAGCCATGCGGAGAAACAGACAGCAATAAACGACCAAAGCATAGTAAGTCCCTGTATCTGTTATCATTAAATAAGCGATTACGCTTACGGTACCGGATCTCAGTGTAGTGGTTTGGGCCAGAAGATGACAACGTTATTCAATGCGCGTTATCCTTATTCCTGATAATTCTTATGGGTACGCAAATGAGTAAAGTTCCGCTATTTTTTGTGCTGGTGGTCGCGGTGATTGTGGTGGCGGCCTCGTTTCGCTACGTGCAGCAGCGCCGGGAGAAAATGGATAACGACGCCGCGCCGCTGCTGCAGAAGCGGGTGGTGGTCAGCAATAAGCGGGAAAAGGTGATTAACGATCGTCGCTCGCGCCAGCAGACGGTGACGCCAGCCGGAAGCGAGATGCGTTATGAAGCGAGCTTCCGCCCGGAAAATGGCGGACTGGAAGTGGTGTTCCGCCTTGATGCGCCGCAATACCACGCGCTGAGCGTTGGCGACCGGGGAATGCTGAGCTATAAGGGCTCTAAATTCGTCGACTTTGTTGCCGATAACTGAGCCCTCGATTAACCGTTACTTCTTCTTCAGCGTGGCCTTCAGCTTTTTCTGCCAGGCCACCAGTTCAAATACGCCGAAGATGAAAATACGAATCTGCTCAAAACGGCTCAGCGGCGGCGCATCTTTCGTTTGCGTCGCTTTCAACAGCGTCAGCTGCAGGCCATGCATCAGAATCATAAAAATCAGCGCCACGTTAACGAAGATATTCAGCGGTTTTGGGAAAGGTTGAAACAAGTTCAACAGCAAAAACGCCCAAACGCATAGCATCAGCAGGCGGCCTAAATTAATCAGCATGGTTTTCTCCTTGTGCCTCGCGTTGATACAGACGGTAGGCGACCTGTCCGGCGACTTTTTCGCGATACAGCTGCCAGTTTGCCGGAACCGGCGGTAGTCCGTTTTCTACTTCGCTCTCGACATAAATCAGCGCTTCATCAGCGAGCCAGTGGTTTTTTTCCAGCAGGCTGAGCGTTTCTTCCAGCAGCCCTTTGCGGAAGGGGGGATCGACGAAGACAATGTGGTGCGGCGTGCCCGGCTGGCTGAGAAACGCCAGCGTGTTGGTGTTGACCACCTTGCCGTTGCTGGCTTTCAGCGTCGCGAGATTTTTTTGTAGCTGCTGCGCGACGCCGCGCTCCATTTCCAGTAGCGTGGTGCTGGCGGCATAGCGTGATAGCGCTTCCAGCCCCAGCGCGCCGCTGCCGGCGAAGCAGTCAAGGCAGTGGGCGTCGACCATCGACGGCGCCAGCCAGTTAAAAAGCGTTTCCCGAACCCGGTCGGTGGTCGGGCGCAGACCCGGGCTCTCCGGCACCGGTAATTTACGGCCCCGCCACTGTCCGCCGATAATGCGGATCTGGCCGCTGCCTGCGTGATTTGGTTTCTTCATCTCTTTGCTCAAGTCTCAACTTCCAGCCTGCTATTCTAACGATCGAAGACCATTGACGAA
This sequence comes from Klebsiella sp. 141251, assembly GCF_050600725.1. Classification (NCBI taxonomy): domain Bacteria; kingdom Pseudomonadati; phylum Pseudomonadota; class Gammaproteobacteria; order Enterobacterales; family Enterobacteriaceae; genus Klebsiella; species Klebsiella sp. 141251. The sequence continues at coordinate 121,311 of NZ_JAQIRG010000006.1, read as the reverse complement.
ACCTTAATCCGGGGGCGGTGATGCGAGTTAAGTTAAGTGATAGACTATCCAACTAATTTCATCATTTTTTCAGCTTCTGAATCGGTTGTATCGAAGCTGCGCCATGAATAAACAGCGAGGAGTGTGGTCGCAAATGGCAAAAGAGAAAAAACGTGGCTTCTTTTCCTGGCTGGGCTTTGGGCAAAAAGAACAGGCTCAGGAAAGCGAAACAGAACAAAAAGTAGAAGAACAACAAGAGGTTGCGGAACAGACTCCGGCGGCGGAAACGCCTGCGGAAACCGTACCCGCGGCGGAAACGGTAAAAGAAGACCCGGAGGCCTTTGCCGCCGAGGTCGTAGAAGTTACCGAACAGGTTGTTGAGAGCGAACTGCCGCATCCGGCGGCGACCGAAGCCGTTTCGCAAGAAAACGTGGCTGAATCGCCGGTGGCGGAAGAAATTTCTGTCCCAGAGACCGCAGTTGAAGAAGCGCCGGTTGTTCCTGCGGTAGAAGAAAAAGTCGCTGAACCGCTGGTTGAAGAGGTGATTGCCGAGCCGGTTATCGCCGAAGCGGTTGCGGAACAGACGCCGGAAGAGGTTATCGTCGCAGAGCATGAGGTCATCGAAGATGAGGTCCTCCCGGAAGAGTCTGAAGCCGAATTAAGCGATGAAGAGCTTGAAGCGCAGGCGCTCGCGGCGCAAGGCGTAGAAGAGGCGCCGGAAGAGCTGGCGGAAGAAGACGCGGAAACTCAGGAAGCGCCGCAGCAGGAGCAGGAAAAACCTACCAAAGAAGGTTTTTTCGCCCGCTTAAAACGCAGCCTGGTAAAAACCAAACAGAATCTGGGTTCCGGATTTATCAGCCTGTTCCGCGGTAAAAAAATCGACGACGATCTGTTTGAAGAGCTGGAAGAACAGCTGCTGATTGCCGACGTTGGGGTGGAAACCACGCGTAAGATTATTACCAATCTTACCGAGGGGGCCAGCCGTAAGCAGCTGCGCGACGCCGAGGCGTTATACGGCCTGCTGAAAGAAGAAATGAGCGAGATCCTGACGAAAGTTGAGGAACCGCTGAATGTTGAAGGGAAAACGCCATTTGTTATTCTGATGGTCGGCGTTAACGGCGTGGGTAAAACCACCACCATCGGTAAGCTGGCGCGTCAGTTCGAGCAGCAGGGTAAATCTGTGATGCTGGCGGCGGGGGATACCTTCCGCGCGGCGGCGGTGGAACAGCTGCAGGTCTGGGGCCAGCGTAACGAGATCCCGGTGATTGCCCAGCATACCGGCGCTGATTCAGCCTCGGTTATTTTTGACGCCATTCAGGCGGCGAAAGCGCGCAATATTGATGTGCTGATTGCCGATACCGCGGGTCGTCTGCAGAATAAATCGCACCTGATGGAAGAACTGAAGAAGATTGTCCGCGTAATGAAGAAACTGGATGTCGACGCGCCGCATGAAGTCATGCTGACCATCGACGCCAGCACCGGGCAGAACGCGATAAGCCAGGCCAAACTGTTCCACGAAGCGGTGGGGCTGACCGGCATTACGTTGACTAAGCTTGACGGAACCGCGAAGGGCGGGGTTATCTTCTCAGTGGCTGACCAGTTCAGTATTCCGATTCGCTATATTGGCGTCGGCGAACGTATTGAAGATCTGCGTCCGTTTAATGCGGGCGACTTTATTGAGGCACTTTTTGCCCGAGAGGATTAAGAATGATTCGCTTTGAACAAGTCAGCAAAGCCTATCTCGGTGGGAGACAAGCGCTGCAGGGGGTGACGTTCCACCTGCAGCAGGGCGAGATGGCGTTCCTGACCGGCCATTCCGGCGCGGGGAAAAGTACCTTGCTGAAGCTTATCTGTGGTATCGAACGGCCGAGCGCCGGGAAAATTCTGTTCAGCGGCCATGATATCAGCCGCCTGAAGAGCCGCGAGGTGCCGTTCCTGCGCCGCCAAATCGGCATGATTTTCCAGGACCACCACCTGCTGATGGATCGCACCGTGTTCGATAATGTGGCGATCCCGCTGATTATCGCCGGCGCCAGCGGCGATGATATTCGCCGCCGCGTATCCGCAGCGCTGGATAAAGTCGGGCTGCTGGACAAAGCGAAAAATTTCCCCATCCAACTCTCCGGCGGTGAGCAACAGCGCGTGGGCATTGCCCGCGCGGTGGTTAACAAGCCGGCGGTGCTGCTGGCGGATGAACCGACCGGTAACCTCGATGAGGCGCTCTCGGAAGGGATTTTACGTCTGTTTGAAGAGTTTAACCGCGTAGGTGTAACGGTACTGATGGCGACGCACGACCTGGGGCTTATTTCCAGCCGTCCGTACCGCGTCCTGACGCTGAGCGACGGTCATATGCATGGAGGCCATCGGGGTGAATAAGCGCGACGCAGTGAACCAGATTCGCCAGTTCGGCAGCAAGTTCGATCGTCTCCGTAACGCCACGGGCGGCGGCAACGGCGGACGCAATGCGCCAAAACGGCCAAAAGCGGCGCCGAACCCGGCATCGCGGAAGAGTAACGTCTTTAATGAGCAGGTGCGCTACGCCTGGCACGGCGCATTACAGGATTTAAAAAGTACGCCGCTGGCGACCTTCCTCACCATCATGGTGATCGCCATTTCGCTGACGCTGCCGAGCGTCTGCTATATGGTCTACAAAAACGTCAATAGCGCGGCGTCGCAGTATTATCCGTCGCCGCAGATCACCGTCTACCTGGAAAAAACGCTGGATGACGATGCGGCGGCGCGGGTGGTTGGCCAGCTGCAGGCGGAGCAGGGCGTTGAGAAGGTAAATTACCTGTCGCGCGATGAGGCGCTGGGCGAGTTCCGCAACTGGTCCGGGTTCGGCGGCGCGCTGGATATGCTGGAAGAGAACCCGCTGCCGGCGGTAGCGATTGTGGTGCCGAAGCTCGATTTCCAGAATACCGATTCGCTTAACACCCTGCGCGATCGCGTCTCCCGTATTCAGGGGGTCGACGAAGTGCGTATGGACGATAGCTGGTTTGCGCGCCTGGCGTCGCTGACCGGTCTGGTCGGCCGGGTGTCGGCGATGATCGGCGTGCTGATGATTGCCGCGGTGTTCCTGGTGATTGGCAACAGCGTGCGCCTGAGCATCTTCGCCCGTCGCGATACCATTAACGTCCAGAAGCTGATCGGCGCTACCGACGGTTTCATCCTGCGTCCGTTCCTCTACGGCGGCGCGCTGCTGGGTTTCGCCGGGGCGTTTTTGTCGCTGATCCTGTCGGAGATTCTGGTGATGCGCCTCTCCTCGGCGGTGACCGAAGTGGCGAAAGTGTTCGGCACCAAATTCGAACTCAGCGGTTTAGGCTTCGATGAGTGTCTGCTGATGCTAATCGTCTGCTCGATGATTGGCTGGGTCGCAGCCTGGCTGGCGACGGTGCAACATTTACGTCACTTTACCCCCGACTAAAAATTTTCTGGTATAATCTTTCCCTGCACTGAATATCTCTCTGCAGGGAAAGAGTCCCTGTTCGCCTCTTCCCTAATCTTTCATCTCCATGTCACATTTTGTGCGTAATTTACTCACAACGTTGCATGGAACTTGTGGATAAAATCACTGTCTGATACTACTGTGGGTGATATTCTCGTTGCTCATAAATGCTGGCATGTTTGTTGCCTGATGGGGACAAGATCATGTCAGACACTATCGATTGAGAGGATTTGAATGACCAAAGAAATGCAAACTTTAGCTTTAGCCCCCGTTGGTAACCTGGAATCGTACATCCGGGCCGCTAACACTTGGCCGATGTTATCGGCTGATGAAGAGCGGGAGCTTGCTGAAAAGCTGCATTACCAGGGCGATCTGGAAGCAGCGAAGAAGCTGATTCTGTCTCACCTGCGCTTTGTTGTTCATATTGCTCGTAACTACTCGGGCTATGGCCTGCCGCAGGCGGACCTGATTCAGGAAGGCAACATCGGTTTGATGAAAGCCGTACGTCGTTTCAACCCGGAAGTGGGTGTGCGACTGGTTTCCTTCGCCGTGCACTGGATTAAAGCGGAAATCCACGAATACGTGCTGCGTAACTGGCGTATCGTTAAAGTCGCAACCACCAAAGCGCAGCGTAAGCTGTTCTTCAACCTGCGTAAAACCAAGCAGCGTCTGGGCTGGTTTAACCAGGACGAAGTAGAGATGGTTGCCCGCGAGCTGGGTGTGTCGAGCAAAGACGTGCGTGAGATGGAATCACGTATGGCAGCGCAGGACATGACCTTTGATATGTCGTCCGATGACGAATCCGACAGCCAGCCGATGGCGCCGGTGCTCTATCTGCAGGACAAAACGTCTAACTTTGCCGACGGCATCGAAGACGATAACTGGGAAGAGCAGGCTGCTAATAAACTGACTGACGCGATGCAGGGCCTGGACGAGCGTAGCCAGGACATCATCCGCGCTCGCTGGCTGGACGAGGACAACAAGTCCACGCTGCAGGAGCTGGCGGATCGTTATGGCGTCTCGGCTGAACGTGTTCGTCAGCTGGAAAAGAACGCGATGAAAAAACTGCGCGCCGCTATCGAAGCCTAATCTTCGTCTTTCAGCGCCGTAGTGAATTGAGCCTCTGCTGTTTCAGCGGGGGCTTTTTGTTTATATCCCCGTCATACCCGTTTTCTCTCCCGGCGCGAATTGCCGCGACGTTTTACTTCAGTCACATAACTTTTACATCTCCTGCAAATTGTTGTTTCAAATTCTGAAAAATGGGGTATGTTTTGGCATAGTGTGCTGCAAAAGCGCAGGCGGCAGACCCAAATACAGCCATACTATTCTTGGTATTGACTAAAAATCAGAATAATGCGCTAACAAACAACATCACAACAAATGCAAAAACCATAATAATGGGGAGCCTCAGGATGAATATGAAGGGTAAAGCGTTACTGGCAGGATGTATTGCTTTAATTATGAGCGGTTCCGCGCTGGCGGAAGACATTAAAATTGCCGTCGTGGGAGCGATGTCCGGCCCGGTTGCCCAGTATGGCGACCAGGAATTTACCGGCGCGGAGCAGGCGGTAGCTGATATCAACGCCAAGGGCGGTATCAAAGGCAATAAATTGCAGATCGTAAAATATGACGATGCCTGCGACCCGAAACAAGCGGTGGCTGTTGCGAACAAAGTGGTGAATGACGGCATTAAATACGTTATCGGTCACCTGTGTTCCTCATCCACTCAGCCGGCGTCTGACATCTATGAAGATGAAGGCATCCTGATGATTACCCCGGCGGCAACCGCGCCGGAACTGACGGCGCGCGGCTATAAGCTGATTCTGCGCACCACCGGTCTCGACTCCGATCAGGGGCCGACGGCGGCGAAATATATTCTCGGCACGGTGAAGCCGCAGCGCATTGCCGTCGTTCATGACAAACAGCAATATGGCGAAGGGCTGGCGCGCTCGGTTCAGGAAAACCTGAAGAAAGGCGGCGCCAACGTGGTGTTCTTTGACGGAATCACCGCCGGTGAGAAAGATTTCTCTACCCTGGTGGCGCGCCTTAAGAAAGAAAATATCGACTTCGTCTACTACGGCGGTTATCACCCGGAAATGGGGCAGATCCTGCGCCAGGCGCGGGCTGCCGGCCTGAAAACCCAGTTTATGGGTCCGGAAGGCGTGGCTAACGTTTCCCTGTCTAACATCGCCGGCGAGTCGGCAGAAGGCCTGCTGGTCACCAAACCGAAGAACTACGATCAGGTTCCGGCGAACAAACCGATTGTGGATGCTATCAAAGCGAAGAAACAGGATCCGAGCGGCGCCTTCGTGTGGACCACCTATGCGGCACTGCAGTCGCTGCAGGCGGGATTAAATCAGTCCGAGGATCCGGCGGAAATCGCGAAATACCTGAAAGGGGCGAAGGTGGATACCGTTATGGGGCCGCTGTCGTGGGATGAGAAAGGCGACCTGAAAGGGTTCGAGTTTGGCGTGTTTACCTGGCATGCGAACGGTACAGCGACCGACGCCAAATAATTTAACCGGCGCCTTTCACGCCGCAGATGCGTTGTCTGCGGCCCTCAACCCCGGTCACTTACTGATGTAAGCTCCCGGGGATTTCGGGTCTTGACGCCTTGCTGCAACGCGAAATGCTGGGTTAAATGTGAGGGTGCCTTTCACGCCGCAGATGCGTTGTCTGCGGAGCCTTTCACGCCGTAGATGCGTTGTATGACCCCGGTTGCGCTGCGCTTACCGGGGCTACAATTGGCAGGTAGCCCGGCTAAGCGAAGCGCCGCCGGGTTCTTCCTTGGTCACGCTGCGTTTATTAGGGCTACGGCCTAATGCTTTTCCCAACCATTCTGCTGGGCGCTGAAACCGAGCGCCTGCATAAATGCCGCCATCACGCCGCGGTCTTCCACCCCGCTATCGGCAACGCGCCAGCTATTGATATTCGGGTTATCGCTTAACGTCTCTTCCACTAAATATTGCCCAACGCCGCGGCGGCGGGTGACTTCACGCACGCACAGATCGCTGAGCTCGCCTTCAACGCCGCGCAGGGTAACGCATACGGCGCCGAGCAGGCGTTCGTTAAAGCGGGCGGCGTAAATACGATGGTTTTCATCCAGCGTCAGCGCCGCAGGATCCTGCGACGGCCAGATTTTGCCTAAATCAATGCGATCCTGATCGCTGAAGTGCTGTAAACGGATAATGGTGAGCTTCATACGCGGCAATTCCAGTCAAAACAGATGCGCCAGTGTACTCAAATTTCTCGTTCGGCGGGGCGCTGTTTTCAACTCATTCATCAGGGGATTCGTTTTCCTGGTTGCGCGGGGGTAGCGCAATACATCATGGATCGAAAAATAAGCAGAATTTTAACCTGATATGTAGCGTTTTATTCCGCCTTATATGCCGTTATTTTATGCTGCAAACTGGACTTTTTTTTGTTTATCTTCGCCTAAAACCAGAATATTATCTTTTCTTAATCACCTGAAAAATAGAGATTTTAATCATAATTCAGGTAAAAAACCGCGCTAAACCATTAAACTTCATGGTAAAAATGGCGTTGTTTAATAAAAGCACAGAATGCTTTTTAACCATAAAAATACAAAACATTTACACCACATCACGAACGGGGTTCTGAAGCATGAAAAGGAACGCGAAAACGATCGTCGCGGGAGTCGTTGCATTAGCGATTTCCCACGCGGCGATGGCAAAGGATATTAAAGTCGCCGTCGTCGGCGCGATGTCTGGCCCGGTTGCCCAGTGGGGCGATATGGAATTCAACGGCGCGCGCCAGGCGATTAAAGACATTAACGCCAGCGGCGGCATTAAAGGCGACAAACTGGTTGGCGTTGAGTATGACGACGCCTGCGACCCGAAACAGGCGGTCGCGGTCGCTAACAAAATCGTCAATGACGGCATTCAGTACGTTATTGGTCACCTGTGTTCCTCTTCTACCCAGCCGGCTTCGGATATCTATGAAGACGAAGGTATCCTGATGATCTCCCCCGGGGCGACCAATCCTGAGCTGACCCAGCGTGGCTACCAGTACATCATGCGTACCGCCGGGCTTGACTCTTCCCAGGGGCCGACCGCCGCGAAATATATCCTCGAACACGTGAAGCCGCAGCGTATTGCGATTATTCATGACAAGCAGCAGTACGGCGAAGGGCTGGCGCGTTCCGTGCAGGACAACCTGAAGAAAGCCGGCGCCAATATCGTCTTCTTTGATGGCATCACCGCCGGTGAGAAAGACTTCTCCGCGCTGCTGGCGCGCCTGAAGAAAGAGAACATCGACTTCGTCTACTACGGCGGCTACTACCCGGAAATGGGGCAGATGCTGCGCCAGGCGCGCTCCGTCGGCCTGAAAACGCAGTTTATGGGGCCGGAAGGCGTCGGTAACGCCTCGCTGTCCAACATCGCCGGCGCGGCGGCGGAAGGTATGCTGGTGACGATGCCAAAACGCTATGACCAGGATCCGGCCAACAGCGCTATTGTTGATGCGCTGAAAGCGGATAAAAAAGATCCGAGCGGCCCGTACGTCTGGATCACCTATGCCGCCGTTCAGTCGCTGGCGCAGGCGATGGACAGAACCGGCAGCCAGCAGCCGCTGGATTTAATTAAAGATTTGAAAGCTCACGGCGCGAAGACCGTGATTGGGCCGCTGAAATGGGATGAAAAAGGCGATCTGAAGGGATTTGAATTTGGTGTCTTCCAGTGGCACGCGGATGGTTCATCCACCGTCGCTAAGTAAGACGCGTTATCCCGCCGCCCGCACCGCGCGGGCGGCATGAAAAAGGTTACCTTATGTCCGAGCAGTTTCTCTATTTTCTGCAGCAGATGTTTAACGGCGTCACGCTGGGCAGTACCTATGCGCTGATCGCCATCGGCTATACGATGGTGTACGGCATTATCGGCATGATTAACTTCGCCCACGGCGAGGTCTACATGATCGGCAGCTACGTCTCGTTCATGATTATCGCCGCCCTGATGATGCTGGGGATCGATACCGGCTGGCTGCTGGTCGCCGCAGGCTTTGTTGGCGCTATCATTATCGCCAGCGCCTACGGCTGGAGTATCGAACGCGTGGCCTATCGTCCGGTACGCAGCTCCAAGCGCCTGATCGCGCTGATTTCCGCCATCGGGATGTCGATATTCCTGCAGAACTTTGTCAGCCTGACCGAAGGCTCGCGCGATGTCGCGCTGCCGAGTCTCTTTAATGGCCAGTGGATTGTCGGCCACAGCGATAATTTCTCCGCCACTATCACTACCATGCAGCTGGTGATCTGGGTGGTCACCTTTATCGCCATGCTGGCGCTGACGCTGTTTATTCGCTATTCGCGAATGGGCCGCGCCTGTCGCGCCTGTGCGGAAGATCTGAAAATGGCGAGCCTGCTGGGTATCAATACCGACCGCGTTATTGCGCTGACCTTCGTCATTGGCGCGGCTATGGCGGCGGTCGCTGGCGTCCTGCTGGGGCAGTTCTACGGCGTTATTAACCCCTACATCGGCTTTATGGCCGGGATGAAGGCCTTTACCGCGGCTGTGCTCGGCGGTATCGGTAGTATCCCTGGCGCGATGATCGGCGGCCTGATTCTGGGTATCGCCGAGGCGCTCTCTTCTGCCTATCTCAGCACCGAATATAAGGACGTCGTCTCCTTCGCGCTGCTGATTCTGGTGCTGTTAGTGATGCCGACCGGCATTCTGGGCCGCCCGGAGGTAGAAAAAGTATGAAACCGATGCAAATTGCGATGGCGCTGCTTTCCGCCGCGATGTTCTTTGTTCTGGCTGGCGTCTTTATGGGCGTGCAGCTGGAGCTGAATGGCACCAAACTGGTGGTCGACACCGCCGCCGATATTCGTTGGCAGTGGATCTTCATCGGCACCGCGGTGGTCTTTTTCTTCCAGCTGCTGCGCCCGCTGTTCCAGAAAGCGGTTAAGAACGTCTCCGGGCCGAAATTTATTATGCCGGCGATTGACGGGTCGACGGTCAAGCAGAAGCTGTTCCTGATAGCCCTGCTGGTGATTGCCGTGGCCTGGCCGTTTATGGTGTCGCGCGGCACGGTGGATATCGCGACTCTGACGATGATTTATATCATCCTTGGTCTCGGGTTGAACGTGGTGGTTGGGCTTTCCGGTCTGCTGGTATTGGGCTACGGCGGGTTTTACGCCATCGGCGCCTATACCTTTGCGCTGCTTAACCACTATTACGGTCTCGGTTTCTGGACCTGCCTGCCGCTGGCCGGCCTGGTCTCCGCGGCGGCCGGCTTCCTGCTTGGTTTCCCGGTGCTGCGTCTGCGCGGCGACTACCTGGCGATTGTGACCTTAGGCTTCGGCGAGATCGTGCGCATTCTGCTGCTCAACAATACCGAGATCACCGGCGGGCCGAACGGTATCAGCCAGATCCCGAAACCGACCTTCTTTGGTCTTGAATTTAGCCGTACCGCCCGCGAAGGCGGCTGGGATACCTTCAGCAACTTCTTTGGCCTGAAGTACGATCCCAGCGACCGGGTGATTTTCCTCTACCTGGTGGCGTTGTTGCTGGTGGTGCTCAGCCTGTTCGTTATTAATCGTCTGCTGCGGATGCCGCTTGGGCGGGCATGGGAAGCGCTGCGTGAAGATGAAATCGCCTGCCGTTCTCTGGGCCTGAGCCCGACGCGCATCAAGCTGACCGCCTTTACTATCAGCGCCGCATTTGCCGGCTTCGCCGGCACGCTGTTCGCCGCGCGCCAGGGCTTCGTGAGCCCGGAGTCCTTTACCTTCGCCGAGTCGGCCTTTGTGCTGGCGATCGTCGTGCTGGGTGGGATGGGCTCGCAGTTTGCGGTGATCCTGGCGGCTATTCTGCTGGTGGTATCGCGCGAGCTGATGCGTGATTTCAACGAATACAGCATGTTAATGCTCGGTGGGTTGATGGTGCTGATGATGATCTGGCGTCCGCAGGGGCTGTTGCCGATGACGCGCCCGCAGCTGAAGCTGAAAAACGGTCAGGCGAAAGGAGAGCAGGCATGAGTCAGCCAATATTATCCGTGAACGGCCTGATGATGCGTTTTGGCGGCCTGCTGGCGGTCAATAACGTCTCCCTTGAGCTACGTCCGCAGGAAATCGTTTCCTTAATCGGCCCGAACGGCGCGGGTAAGACCACCGTTTTTAACTGCCTGACCGGTTTCTATAAACCTACCGGCGGCACCATTATGCTGCGCGACCAGCACCTGGAAGGGCTGCCGGGCCAGCAGATTGCGCGGATGGGGGTGGTGCGAACCTTCCAGCACGTGCGTCTGTTCCGCGAAATGACGGTGATTGAAAACCTACTGGTGGCGCAGCATCAACAGCTGAAAACCGGCGTCTTCTCCGGCCTGCTGAAAACGCCGGCTTTCCGTCGCGCGCAGAGCGAAGCGCTGGATCGGGCCGCCACCTGGCTTGAGCGTATCGGCCTGCTGGAGCACGCCAACCGCCAGGCCAGTAACCTGGCCTACGGCGATCAGCGCCGGCTGGAGATCGCCCGCTGTATGGTGACGCAGCCGGAGATCCTGATGCTTGATGAACCGGCGGCGGGGCTTAACCCGAAAGAGACCAAAGAGCTGGATGAGCTTATCGCCGAGCTGCGTAGCCATCACAACACCACCATCCTACTTATCGAACATGATATGAAGCTGGTGATGGGCATTTCCGATCGCATCTACGTCGTGAATCAGGGGACGCCGCTGGCCAACGGGACGCCGGAAGAGATTCGTAATAACCCGGACGTGATCCGCGCCTATTTAGGTGAAGCATAATGGTGGTGACGCATAAGATGGAAAAAGCGATGTTAACTTTTGACAATGTCAGCGCCCACTACGGCAAGATTCAGGCGCTGCACAACGTCAGCCTGCATATCAAACAGGGTGAGATCGTCACGCTTATCGGCGCTAACGGCGCGGGGAAAACTACCCTGCTCGGTACGCTGTGCGGCGATCCGCGGGCCTCCAGCGGGCGCATTGTCTTTGACGGTAAGGATATTACCGACTGGCAGACGGCGAAAATCATGCGTGAAGCGGTGGCGATCGTGCCGGAAGGGCGGCGCGTCTTTTCGCGCATGACGGTGGAAGAGAACCTGGCGATGGGCGGTTTTTTTGCCGACCGCGACCAGTTCCATACCCGCATCAAATGGGTGTATGAGCTGTTCCCGCGTCTGCATGAACGCCGTATTCAGCGCGCCGGCACCATGTCCGGCGGCGAGCAGCAGATGCTGGCGATCGGTCGAGCTCTGATGAGCCAGCCGCGCTTGCTGCTGCTTGATGAGCCCTCATTAGGGCTGGCGCCGATTATCATTCAGCAGATTTTCGACACCATCGAGCAGCTGCGTGAACAGGGGATGACTATCTTCCTGGTTGAGCAGAACGCCAACCAGGCGCTCAAGCTGGCCGATCGCGGCTACGTACTGGAAAACGGTCACGTGGTGCTTGAGGATACCGGCGATGCGCTGTTAGCCAACGAGGCGGTGCGCAGCGCCTATCTCGGCGGTTAGTTCGTCGTAACCCGGCGTTGTTCGCTTCGCCGGTTTGTAGCCCGGGCGAGGCGCTTGCGCCGACCCCGGGAGCCGATGGCATGAATATTATCCGTGTCTCAGCTCCCACTTTACTTCCCCCATCCTTTCATCGGCTTGTCATCTCTCTGACCCGTTACTATCTTTTTTTTGTAATAAAAAAGTTATTTTTCTGTAATTCGAACATGTCATGTTACCCCGCGAACATAAAACGCGTGAAATCGCGCATCCGGAACAACAAGAGAGATAACCGATGATATCGTTACGACATACAGCTTTAGGACTGGCGCTAAGCCTGGCATTTGCTGGTCAGGCACTGGCAGTAACCACCATCCCTTTCTGGCATTCAATGGAGGGGGAGCTGGGTAAAGAAGTTGATTCTCTGGCGCAACGTTTCAACGCGGCCAATCCTGATTACAAAATTGTTCCGGTGTACAAAGGCAACTACGAACAGAGCCTGAGCGCCGGTATCGCTGCCTTCCGTACCGGCAACGCGCCGGCGATTCTGCAGGTGTATGAAGTTGGTACCGCCACCATGATGGCGTCAAAAGCCATTAAGCCGGTATACCAGGTCTTTAGCGATGCGGGTATTAAGTTCGATGAATCGCAGTTCGTGCCGACGGTGTCCGGTTATTACACCGATTCAAAAACCGGCCATCTGCTCTCCCAGCCGTTTAACAGCTCCACGCCGGTGCTGTACTACAACAAAGACGCCTTCAAGAAAGCGGGCTTAGACCCTGAGCAGCCGCCGAAAACCTGGCAGGATCTGGCGGCCTACACCGCGAAGCTGAAAGCGTCCGGGATGAAGTGCGGCTACGCCAGCGGCTGGCAGGGCTGGATCCAGATTGAAAACTTCAGCGCCTGGCACGGCCTGCCGGTCGCCACGAAAAATAACGGTTTTGACGGCACCGACGCGGTGCTTGAGTTCAACAAGCCGGAGCAGGTGAAACATATCGCCCTGCTCGAAGAGATGAACAAGAAGGGCGATTTCAGCTATTTCGGGCGTAAGGATGAATCCACCGAGAAGTTCTATAACGGCGACTGCGCGATCACTACCGCGTCATCCGGCTCGCTGGCGGATATTCGTCAGTACGCGAAATTCAACTACGGCGTCGGCATGATGCCTTACGACGCCGATGTGAAAGGTGCGCCGCAGAACGCCATTATCGGCGGGGCCAGTCTGTGGGTGATGCAGGGCAAGGACAAAGAGACCTACACCGGCGTGGCGAAGTTCCTCGACTTCCTGACCAAACCGGAAAACGCCGCCGAGTGGCACCAGAAAACCGGCTATCTGCCGATTACCACCGCGGCCTACGATCTGACGCGCCAGCAGGGCTTCTATGATAAGAACCCGGGCGCTGATATCGCCACCCGCCAGATGCTGAATAAGCCGCCGTTGCCGTTCACCAAAGGCCTGCGCCTGGGCAACATGCCGCAAATTCGCACCATCGTCGATGAAGAGCTGGAGAGCGTGTGGACCGGCAAGAAAACCCCGCAACAGGCGCTGGATTCCGCCGTTCAGCGCGGGAATCAACTGCTGCGCCGTTTCGAGCAAGCCACCAAATCGTAATCTGTAACTTGCCCGGTGGCGCTGCGCTTACCGGGCCTACAATGTGCCCTATGTAGGCCGGGTAAGGCGTAGCCGCCACCCGGCATTGTTCAGGAACCAAATCTCAATGTCATCATCCCGTCCGGTATTCCGCTCGCGCTGGCTGCCCTATGTGCTGGTCGCGCCGCAGCTGATTATCACGCTGATTTTCTTTATCTGGCCCGCGGGCGAAGCGCTGTGGTACTCGCTGCAGAGCGTCGATCCGTTTGGCCTTTCCAGCCAGTTTGTCGGCCTGGATAACTTCGTCACGCTGTTCCACGACCCGTACTATCTGGACTCGTTCTGGACGACCATAAAATTCAGCACCCTGGTAACCGTCAGCGGCCTGCTTATTTCGCTGTTTTTTGCCGCGCTGGTCGACTATGTGGTGCGCGGCAGCCGCTTTTATCAAACGCTGATGCTGCTGCCGTATGCCGTGGCCCCCGCTGTCGCGGCGGTGCTGTGGATCTTCCTCTTCAATCCCGGACGCGGGCTGATCACGCATTTTCTTGGCGAATTGGGTTACGACTGGAACCACGCGCAAAACAGCGGCCAGGCGATGTTCCTGGTGGTCTTCGCCTCGGTCTGGAAGCAGATAAGCTACAACTTCCTGTTCTTCTTCGCCGCGCTGCAGTCGATCCCGCGTTCGCTGGTTGAGGCCGCCGCCATCGACGGCGCCGGGCCGATTCGCCGCTTCTTCAAGCTGGCGCTGCCGCTGATTGCGCCGGTGAGTTTCTTCCTGCTGGTGGTCAACCTGGTTTACGCCTTCTTCGACACCTTCCCGGTGATCGATGCCGCCACCGCCGGCGGCCCGGTGCAGGCGACCACCACCCTAATCTACAAAATTTATCGCGAAGGTTTCGCCGGGCTCGATCTTTCCGCTTCCGCCGCGCAGTCGGTGGTGCTGATGTTCCTCGTCATTATCCTGACGGTGGTGCAGTTCCGTTACGTTGAAAGTAAGGTGCGTTACCAATGATTGAGAACCGTCGCGGGCTGACGATTTTCAGCCACACCATGCTGATTCTGGGCATTGCCGTCATTTTATTCCCGCTGTACGTCGCCTTCGTGGCGGCGACGCTGGATAACAAATCGGTGTTCGAAACGCCGATGACGCTGATCCCCGGCGGGCATCTGTTGGAGAACATGAAGACCATCTGGGTGAACGGCGTTGGCGTCAACAGCGCGCCATTCTGGCTGATGATGCTCAACAGCTTCATCATGGCGTTCGCCATTACGGTCGGCAAAATCGTGGTGTCGATGCTTTCGGCGTTCGCCATCGTGTGGTTCCGCTTTCCGCTGCGTAACCTGTTCTTCTGGATGATTTTTATCACCCTGATGCTGCCGGTCGAGGTGCGTATTTTCCCGACGGTGGAAGTGATCGCCAACCTCAAAATGCTCGACAGTTATGCCGGGTTAACGCTGCCGTTAATGGCTTCGGCTACCGCCACCTTCTTGTTCCGCCAGTTCTTTATGACCCTGCCGGACGAGCTGATTGAAGCGGCGCGTATCGATGGCGCTTCGCCGATGCGCTTCTTTCGCGACATCGTGCTGCCGCTGTCGAAAACCAACCTCGCCGCGCTGTTCGTCATCACCTTTATCTACGGCTGGAACCAGTATCTGTGGCCGTTGCTGATTATTCAGGATGTGAATCTTGGCACCGCCGTCGCCGGTATTAAAGGCATGATCGCCACCGGCGAAGGTACTACCCAGTGGAATCAGGTGATGGCGGCGATGCTGCTGACCCTGATCCCGCCGGTCGTCATCGTTTTAGCCATGCAGCGCGCGTTTGTGCGCGGCCTGGTCGATAGTGAGAAATAAAATGGCTGGTTTAAAACTACAGGCAGTAAGCAAAAGCTGGGATGGCAAAACCCAGGTAATTCAACCGCTGACGCTGGACGTGGCGGACGGGGAATTTATCGTCATGGTCGGCCCGTCAGGTTGCGGGAAATCAACGCTGCTGCGGATGGTCGCCGGGCTTGAGCGGGTGACCAGCGGCGATATCTGGATTGACCGTAAACGGGTGACCGAGATGGAGCCGAAGGATCGCGGCATCGCGATGGTGTTCCAGAACTATGCGCTTTATCCGCATATGAGCGTGGAAGAGAACATGGCGTGGGGGCTGAAGATTCGCGGCATGGGTAAGGGATTGATCGCCGAGCGCGTGCAGGAGGCGGCGCGTATTCTTGAGCTGGATGGCCTGCTCAAGCGCCGCCCGCGGGAACTGTCCGGCGGTCAGCGCCAGCGCGTGGCGATGGGCCGCGCTATCGTGCGTGACCCGGCGGTATTCCTGTTCGACGAACCGTTGTCAAACCTCGACGCCAAGCTGCGCGTGCAGATGCGTCTGGAACTGCAGCAGCTGCATCGGCGCCTGAAAACGACTTCGCTGTATGTCACCCACGATCAGGTCGAAGCGATGACCCTCGCCCAGCGGGTGATGGTGATGAATAAAGGCATTGCCGAGCAGATTGGCACGCCGGTTGAGGTGTATGAAAAGCCAGCCAGCCGCTTTGTGGCGAGCTTTATCGGCAGCCCGGCCATGAATCTACTGGAGGGGCGGGTGAGCGATGACGGCGGCCGCTTTGAGCTGGAAGGCGGCATACAGCTGCCGATGAATCACGAGCATCGGCGCCACGCCGGGCGTAAAATGACTCTCGGTATTCGCCCGGAGCACTTTATTTTAAGCTCGCAGGCGCAAGGCGGCATCCCGCTGCTGATGGATACGCTGGAAATTTTAGGTGCCGATAACCTCGCCCACGGGCGCTGGGGCGAGCAGAAGCTGGTGGTCAGATTGCCGCATCAGCAGCGCCCGGCGGGCGGCAGTACGCTATGGCTGCATCTGCCATTGGAACATCTGCACCTCTTTGATGGTGAAACAGGACAACGCGCATGAGTAACTGGCCTTATCCCCGCATCGTCGCCCATCGCGGCGGCGGTAAACTGGCGCCGGAGAACACCCTGGCGGCTATCGACGTCGGCGCCCGCTACGGGCACACGATGATTGAATTTGACGCCAAGCTGTCGAAGGACGGGCAGATCTTTCTGCTGCACGACGATAATCTCGAACGCACCAGCAACGGCTGGGGCGTGGCGGGCGAGCTGTCGTGGGACGATCTGCTGAAGGTCGATGCCGGCAGCTGGTACAGCCGTGAATTTAAGGGCGAACCGCTGCCGCTGCTCTCCCAGGTGGCGGAACGCTGCCGCCGTCACGGCATGATGGCCAATATCGAAATTAAGCCGACCACCGGGCAGGGGCCGCAGACCGGAAAAGTGGTGGCGCTGGCCGCGCGCGATTTGTGGAAAGGCATGACCGCGCCGCTGCTCTCATCCTTTGAAATTGATGCGCTGGAAGCGGCACAGGAAGCCGCGCCCGAGCTGCCGCGCGGGCTGCTGCTGGATGAGTGGCGCGATGACTGGCGCGAATTGACCGCCCGGCTGGGCTGTGTATCCATTCATCTCAACCACAAACTGCTGGATGCGGCGCGGGTAGAGCGCCTGAAACAGGCCGGCCTGCATATTCTGGTGTATACGGTCAATAAACCCCAGCGCGCCGCCGAGCTGCTGCGCTGGGGCGTAGATTGCATCTGCACCGATGCTATTGACGTCATCGGGCCGAATTTCCAGCCTTAAGGCTGATTTGCGGCGGACGATCTTTACGGGTTAGTCTGCCGCAGCATCCCGCCGTTGTTGTTTGGCAGTACCTGCGGCTGCGAATTGAGATTGCCGCCCTGCGCCGCGCGCTGCTGATTGGTCTGCAGCTGATTTTGCAAATGCTGTTGCTGCATATGCGTCTGATTATTCAGATTCTGCTTCAGCATGCTTTGCTGCTGCTGTTGCTGCACCTTCATCTCATTTTGCATACGCTGCTGGCTGGGTACCACATAACCCGGCTGGTTAGGGTTGTTATCGATGTTAATCGGCTGTGCTAAAACGCCGAGCGGCATCAGCGCCGCCAGGAATAAAATCGCTTTCATTGTTTTCTCCTCCCGTGCGTGGGATCACTTAAGTGTACCTCGAATTCGCCATAACAATGATTTTTTAGGAGTTATCAACCAGGCTTAAGCCGGGAGATAAAACCTACCTTTCAGGAGTAAGACAATGATAAAAACAACAATATGGCGTCAGGTGGTCATCGCAGCGTTACTGGCGGGGGGCAGCTTTACCGTCGCCGCCAATCCGCCGCCCCCGCCGCCGGTCTCGTATGGCGTTGAGGAAGATGTATTTCATCCGGTACGCGCCCAGCAGGGGATGGTGGCCTCGGTGGATGCGCTGGCGACCCGCGTCGGCGTAGATATTCTGCGTCAGGGCGGCAACGCCGTCGATGCAGCGGTTGCCGTTGGCTATGCGCTGGCGGTGACGCATCCGCAGGCCGGTAATATCGGCGGCGGCGGCTTTATGATGCTGCGAACTAAAGACGGTAAAACCACGGCGATCGATTTCCGCGAGATGGCCCCGGAACAGGCCACCCGCGATATGTTCCTCGATGAACATGGCAATCCTGACAGTAAAAAATCGCTGACTTCGCATCTCGCTTCCGGTACTCCAGGCAGCGTTGCGGGTTTCTCACTCGCGCTGGAAAAATACGGCACCATGCCGCTAAACAAAGTGATCCGCCCGGCAATTAAGCTGGCGGAAGAGGGGTTTATCGTTAATGATGCGCTGGCTGACGATCTAAAAACCTACGGCAGCGAAGTGATCCCGCAGCATGAAAACAGCAAAGCGATTTTCTGGAAGAACGGCGAGCCGCTAAAAAAAGGCGATCGGCTGGTGCAAAAGAATCTGGGGAAAAGCCTGGAGCTGATTGCCGAGCACGGCCCGGACGCCTTCTATAAAGGGGCTATCGCCGACCAGATTGCCGGCGAGATGAAAAAACACGGCGGGCTTATCACCAAAGCCGACCTCGCCAACTACAAGGCCGTGGAGCGTACGCCGATTAGCGGTGAATATCGCGGCTATGAGGTCTACTCCATGCCGCCGCCGTCCTCCGGCGGGATCCACATCGTGCAGATCCTCAATATCCTCGAAAACTTCGATATGCAGAAATATGGCTTTGGCAGCGCCGACGCCATGCAGGTAATGGCGGAAGCGGAGAAACACGCCTATGCCGACCGTTCGGAATATCTCGGCGATCCTGACTTCGTCAAAGTGCCGTGGCAGGCGTTGACCAGCAAGGCTTACGCCAAAGCGATAGCCGCCGAGATTGACGTGAACAAGGCGAAGCCTTCCAGCCAGATCCGTCCGGGCAAGCTGGCGCCGTATGAAAGCAACCAGACCACCCACTTCTCGGTGGTCGATAAAGACGGCAATGCGGTGGCGGTCACCTATACGTTGAATACCACCTTTGGCACCGGCATCGTGGCCGGCGACTCCGGAATTATACTCAACAACCAGATGGATGATTTCTCGGCGAAGCCCGGCGTGCCTAACGTTTATGGTTTAGTTGGCGGCGACGCCAATGCGGTAGGGCCGAAAAAGCGCCCTCTGTCGTCGATGTCGCCGACGATTGTGGTGAAAGACGGGAAAACCTGGCTGGTGACCGGTAGTCCGGGCGGTAGCCGTATTATTACCACCGTGCTGCAAATGGTGGTCAACACCATTGATTTCGGGATGAACGTCGCGGAAGCCACCAACGCGCCGCGCTTCCACCACCAGTGGCTGCCGGACGAGCTGCGGGTGGAGAAAGGTTTTAGCCCGGATACCGTGAAATTGCTGGAAGCGAAAGGGCAGAAAGTCGCGCTGAAAGAGGCGATGGGCAGTACCCAGAGCATTATGGTGGGGCCGGATGGTACGCTGTATGGCGCTTCCGATCCGCGTTCGCCCGGTGATTTGACCGCGGGGTATTAAGGTGTTGCCCGGTGGCGCTGCGCTTACCGGGCCTACAATTGTGCGAACGTAGGCCGGGTAAGGCGAAGCCGCCACCCGGCAACACGCTACTTCATTCTCGCCATATAATACGCATCCACATACTCACCGTTGCGCAATGCGTAACCCTTGGCGGTGCCTTCGATCTCAAAGCCGTACTTCTTATACACAGCGACCGCCGGGGCGTTATCGGCAAAGACGGTGAGTTCGATGCGATCGACCCGCAGCCAGTTGTCGCACATATCAATCATGGTGCGCATCAGCGCGCTGGCGACGCCTCGGTTATGCCAACGTGAATCTACGCTGATACCAAAATCGGCGACGTGGCTACGGCGGGGGCGTTGGACGACGGCAATGCTTAAATGGCCGACGACTTGCCCATCGATACAGGCCACCAGCTGCTTCACGCCGGGAGTATCGGTTAGCCGCTCCCGCCACATATGCTCGGATGGATGAGGAACCTGTAGCGTGTTGTGATACACCTCCGGCTGGGCGTGAATTTGACGAATCGCGTCAACATCTTTCGGTTCAGCATGGCGTATCACGATGTCACTCATTCCTTGTTCCTCATTCAGGTGAAAAGTCCCATTAAACATCACTGACTACGGCGTTTGAGTCAACACGCATTATTTGCAAAAAAAATGTAGACAAGTGCGAATGAGAATGATTATTATTGTCCTGCATTCAGGGGGACCCGTGCGGAAAGCCTGAAAGCACGACATTGCTCACATTGCTTCCAGTATTACTTTAGCCAGCCGGGTGCTGGCTTTTTTTTTGCGTCAATTCAGGCGTGTTGCGATTTGGCGGATTTCACCGCTTCTTCTGCGATCAGGCCGACGATATTGTTTTTATTTTTGCTCTCCACGGTGGCCAATACCTCCGCGCTGCCGGTAAACAGGCCTCCCTTTTTAATCGCCAGCGTGCGATAGGCAAGGGTGCCGTCGAGGTTGCCATGTTCCTCAATAGCGATGCTATCGCCACGGCACTGGCCGTGTACCTTGCCGTCGACGATCAGCTCCCGGCAGCTGATATTGCCCTCCACGTGACCCTCGCGCATCACCTTAATCAGATGTTCTTTGGCCTCAATGTTGCCGGTGACCTGGCCATGGATATAGACATGACCGCAGGCGACGATATTGCCGACAAAATGCACCCCGCTGGCGATCACGGTGGTTTCCTGTTTTTTGACGCTTGCCGTTTCCGGTTCTGCTGCCGCCACGGTTGGCGCAGCGACTTCAGCAGCCTGCGCTTCGGTTTTATTTTTCTTCATAAACATAGCGTTAATTTTTTCCCGTTGGGTATGAGTAAGGAAAGCGAAGAGGGTACAGGCGGCCGCCAGGCGCGCCAGCGCGGTCTCATCGCTAAACCAGGCGATCAGGGCGAGAAGCCAGAAAAAAATGGCGCAGTTTATGGCGAGATACTTTTTTTCCATCAGCAGCGGCTGGCTACTCCGTTAGTCTTTAGCAACGTCCTGGTTTTGCCCTTCACTTATCCGCAGTTTCGTCATTGGAATCAAGACTTTCTGTTGAAAAATAGCGTTTTAATGACTTATTAATCAATCTCTTATTAAAAATTACGTATGAGTGATAACCGAAATATTTTGCCGGTGAATTTTCCTGCTCAGAGGAAAAGGAGGATGAAGTGAGCCGCCTGCTTGCGCTATGGTTAAAGGCAGCACATCAACTAAGGACAGCGTTATGATTCTGCACTGCGCATTTATTGGCTTTGGTAAAAGCACGACCCGCTACCATCTTCCTTACGTCCTGCATCGCAAAGACAGCTGGCACGTCGCGCATATTTATCGCCGCAGCGCCAGGCCGGAAGAACAGGCGCCGGCGTATTCCCATATCCACTTCACCAGCGACCTCGATGAAGTGCTGAATGACCCGCAGGTCAAGCTGGTAGTGGTCTGCACCCATGCTGATAGCCACTTCGAATACGCGAAGCGGGCGCTGGAAGCCGGGAAAAACGTACTGGTTGAAAAACCCTTCACCCCGACGCTTGCAGAGGCGAAGACCCTGTTCGCGCTGGCGAAAAGCAAAGGGTTGACGGTGACGCCTTACCAGAACCGCCGCTTCGATTCCTGTTTCCTGACCACCAAAAAGGTGATTGAAAGCGGGAAGCTCGGCGAACTGGTGGAAATTGAAAGTCATTTTGATAACTACCGA
This sequence comes from Klebsiella sp. 141251, assembly GCF_050600725.1. Lineage (NCBI taxonomy): Bacteria > Pseudomonadati > Pseudomonadota > Gammaproteobacteria > Enterobacterales > Enterobacteriaceae > Klebsiella > Klebsiella sp. 141251. The sequence goes on along the minus strand of NZ_JAQIRG010000006.1, from coordinate 99,771 downwards.
CCGGTGGCGGAAACCATCCAGGGGGGACCGCAAAGTGGCGATTTCTATGGCCTCGGGGTGCATACCATGGATCAGATCATTTCGCTGTTTGGTCGCCCGGATCATGTTGCCTACGATCTGCGCTCACTACGTAATAAAGCCAATCCCGATGACACGTTTGAAGCCCAACTGTTTTATGGCGATCTGAAAGCGATCGTCAAAACCAGCCATCTGGTGCAGATTGACTACCCGAAATTTATCGTTCATGGGCATAAAGGCTCGTTTGTGAAATACGGTATTGACCAGCAGGAGACCAGCCTGAAGGCCAACATTATGCCGGGCGATGCGGGGTTCGGCGCCGATGACAGCGTGGGGCAACTGGTCTACATCAACGAGGCGGGCGTGGTGGTACGTGAAGAGGTGCCGCTGGAAACCGGCGACTACGGACGAGTGTATGACGCGCTGTATGACACCCTCGTTAACGGCCAGCCGAATTACGTCAAGGAATCTGAAGTTCTCACCAATATGGAGATTCTGCAGCGCGGCTTTGAACAGCCTTCTCCGGCCACCATTACCCTCGCGAAATAAGAAACGCTGGCTCCTCGACGCTTGTTCATATTTTTTGAACAGAGGAGTCAATTTTCACCCTCTATGATCGCCGGCGGAATGGGTCCACACTTACTCCATCGAAAACATACGGGGGTGCAACATGATCTACTTACGCAAAGCTAACGAACGTGGCCACGCTAACCATGGCTGGCTGGATTCCTGGCATACTTTCTCTTTCGCCAACTACTACGACCCGAACTTTATGGGTTTCTCCGCGCTGCGCGTGATTAACGATGACGTAATCGACGCCGGCCAGGGGTTTGGCACCCACCCGCACAAAGACATGGAAATCCTGACTTATGTGCTGGAAGGGGCGGTTGAGCACCAGGACAGCATGGGTAACAAAGAGCAGGTTCCGGCCGGCGAGTTCCAGATCATGAGCGCGGGTACCGGCGTGCGTCACTCTGAGTACAACCCGAGCAGCACCGACCGCCTGCGTTTGTATCAGATCTGGATTATTCCAGAAGAAACCGGCATTACGCCGCGCTACGAGCAGCGCCGCTTTGATGCCGCGCAGGGCAAACAGCTGGTGCTGTCGCCAGATGCGCGCGAGGGTTCGCTGAAAGTGTACCAGGATATGGAGCTGTATCGCTGGGCGCTGCTGAAAGATGAGCAGTCGGTTCACCAGATTGCCGCGGAACGTCGCGTGTGGATCCAGGTAGTGAAAGGCGAAGTGACGATTAACGGCACCAAAGCCACCACCAGCGATGGTCTGGCGATTTGGGACGAGCAGGCGATTTCGGTTCACGCCGACAGCGATAGCGAAATATTGCTGTTCGATCTGCCGCCGGTTTGATACGCGTCATCCTTCAAGCCGCATTTTTGTTGGCTCTCCTCACTCACCCCGGTCGCGTACCCTTTGTACGCTTCCGGGGATTCGTTGCGTTGCCGCCTCAATGCAACTTGAATGATTTTGCGTATTAACTCTAAATAAATCTTTTGGCCCTTTTTTCTCCGGGAAGGTTGCGCTTTGTCCGTGATAAACTGAGAAAATGTTTCCCAGCCGATCACAGTCAGGACGATGAAAAAGAAAAGACCCGTACTTCAGGATGTAGCCGATCTTGTCGGCGTGACCAAAATGACGGTCAGTCGCTATTTACGTAACCCGGAACAGGTTTCTGAGGCCCTGCGTGGCAAGATTGCCGTTGCACTCGATGAGCTGGGTTATATTCCCAATCGCGCTCCTGATATTCTCTCCAACGCCACCAGCCGCGCCATCGGCGTGCTGCTGCCATCGTTAACCAACCAGGTCTTCTCGGAAGTGCTGCGCGGCATCGAAAGCGTCACCGACGCCTTCGGTTATCAAACCATGCTGGCGCACTACGGCTATAAGCCGGAGATGGAAGAGAAGCGTCTCGAATCAATGCTCTCCTGGAATATTGACGGCCTGATCCTCACCGAACGTACCCACACGCCACGCACGTTGAAAATGATTGAAGTCGCCGGGATCCCGGTGGTTGAGCTGATGGACAGCCAGTCGCCTTGCCTCGACATTGCCGTCGGTTTCGATAACTTCGAAGCGGCGCGGCAGATGACGGCGGCGATTATCGCCCGCGGTCACCGCCACGTTGCTTATCTCGGCGCGCGTCTTGATGAACGTACTATCATCAAACAGAAGGGGTACGAGCAGGCGATGCTTGATGCCGGCATGACGCCCTATAGCGTGATGGTGGAGCAATCTTCTTCCTACTCGTCGGGGATTGAGCTGATGCGTCAGGCGCGCCGCGAATATCCGCAGCTCGACGGCATCTTCTGTACCAACGATGACCTCGCGGTCGGCGCGGCGTTCGAGTGTCAGCGTCTGGGCCTGAAAATTCCGGACGACATGGCGATAGCCGGTTTCCACGGTCACGATATCGGTCAGGTGATGGAGCCGCGTCTTGCCAGCGTACTGACCCCACGTGAGCGCATGGGGCGCATCGGCGCCGAGCGTCTGCTGGCGCGCATCCGCGGTGAGACGATTACCCCTAAGATGTTAGATTTAGGTTTCACATTGTCACCGGGTGGATCTATTTAAACCGACAAGTTTGAAGTAGATCACACATATTCACATCTGGCACGAATGGTTATTGCTTCTCCCAGGGTCCGGCATGACAATGTTACCGATAACAGTTACCCGTAACACTCGCCCGTAATCATTAACCAGTACGCCGCTTTCGCGCTGTATCAGTCAGCCCCGGCGCGGCGTACCAGTCCAGTGGGAGGACGCTTTGAGCACGACTAACCATGATCACCACGTCTATGTCCTGATGGGCGTTTCCGGCAGTGGTAAATCCGCCGTCGCCAGCGAAGTGGCGCATCAACTGAAAGCCGCGTTTCTCGATGGCGATTTTCTGCATCCGCGCAGCAACATCACCAAGATGGCTTCCGGCGAGCCGCTGAACGACGATGACCGTACCCCGTGGCTGCAGGCGTTGAATGACGCGGCATTTGCCATGCAGCGTACCAACAAAGTTTCGCTGATCGTCTGCTCGGCGCTGAAAAAAAGCTACCGCGACATTCTGCGCAAAGGCAACCCGAACCTCTCCTTTATCTACCTGAAAGGCGACTTCGACGTGATTGAAAGCCGTCTGAAGGCGCGTAAAGGGCACTTCTTCAAAACCCAAATGTTGGTGACGCAGTTTGAAACACTGCAGGAACCAGGCGCCGACGAAAGCGATGTGCTTATCGTCGATATCGACCAGTCACTGGAAGGCGTGGTCGCCAGCACCATTGAGGTGATTAACAAAGGCAGTAACTAGTGAGTACTTTAACGCTTGTTTTGACAGCAGTCGGCTCGGTATTGCTGCTGCTGTTTTTAGTCATGAAGGCGCGTATGCACGCCTTCGTGGCTTTGATGGTGGTTTCTATTGGCGCAGGTCTCTTTTCCGGTATGCCGCTGGATAAAATCGCGGCGACGATGGAAAAAGGGATGGGCGGCACGCTGGGCTTCCTGGCGATAGTCGTCGCGCTGGGCGCGATGTTCGGTAAAATTTTGCATGAAACCGGCGCGGTCGACCAGATTGCGGTGAAAATGCTGAAGTCCTTCGGCCACAACCGCGCGCACTATGCGATTGGCCTGGCCGGCCTTATCTGCGCGCTGCCGTTGTTCTTCGAAGTGGCGATCGTGCTGCTGATTAGCGTCGCGTTTTCCATGGCGCGCCATACCGGCACTAACCTTGTGAAGCTGGTGATCCCGCTGTTCGCCGGCGTAGCCGCCGCCGCGGCATTCCTGCTGCCGGGGCCTGCGCCGATGCTGCTGGCTTCGCAGATGCACGCCGATTTCGGCTGGATGATTCTGATTGGCCTCTGCGCCGCTATTCCGGGGATGATTATCGCCGGTCCGCTATGGGGCAACTTCATCAGCCGCTACGTTGAGCTGCATATTCCTGACGATATCAGCGAACCGCATCTCGGCGAAGGTAAAATGCCGTCCTTCGGCTTTAGCCTCTCGCTGATCCTGCTGCCGCTGGTGCTGGTCGGCCTGAAAACCATCGCCGCGCGTTTTGTGCCGGTGGGATCCACCGCCTATGAATGGTTCGAGTTTATCGGCCACCCATTCACCGCGATTCTGGTTGCCTGCCTGGTAGCGATTTACGGCCTGGCGGTACGTCAGGGGATGGCGAAAGATCGCGTGATGGAGATCTGCGGCGCGGCGCTGCAGCCGGCGGGGATTATTCTGCTGGTGATTGGCGCAGGCGGCGTCTTCAAGCAGGTGCTGGTGGACTCCGGCGTCGGCCCGGCGCTCGGCGAAGCGCTGACTGGCCTGGGTCTGCCGATTGCGATTACCTGCTTCGTGCTGGCGGCTGCCGTGCGTATTATTCAGGGCTCCGCGACCGTGGCGTGCCTGACGGCGGTCGGCCTGGTGATGCCGGTCATTGAGCAACTGAACTACAGCGGCGCGCAAATGGCGGCTCTCTCCATCTGTATCGCGGGTGGTTCGATTGTGGTAAGTCACGTCAACGATGCCGGCTTCTGGCTGTTCGGTAAGTTCACCGGCGCCAGCGAAGCGCAGACGCTGAAAACCTGGACGATGATGGAAACCATCCTTGGCACCACCGGCGCCATTGTCGGGATGATTGCTTTCCAGCTGCTGAGCTAAGCAAAAATAATTTCCCCGGACGCCACCACGGTATCCGGGGGAAAAAACAGGGTAATACCGCTTACCCTGGATTCTCTTCGGTAACACGCTTTTTTCCCCTCTTTTCCACTTCCTTTTGCCGTGAATATCAGCTCTACGACAATGATCGTATTGCTCGTCAGGCCTTGCGGCACAAGGCTTTTTCCGTTTTTTTTCGCAAGCGTGAAAGCGATATTTTTCGCACTGAATCCATAATCAGGATCAATAAAATAGCGACGGAAAATATTCCATTACGCGGGTTATTTGCCGGATAATCTTTACGCTTTTTATGACTACCAGCGACGGTAGGCGGAGTGCGGGATAAGTTGCTTTTCTGATTGGCGCGCAATCATTGATTAATTTCACTTGCGACTTTAGCTGCATTTTGTAATGTGAAGGACATCCCAGTTGGAAACTGGCCTGGCACTAACAGCACACACCTCGCAGGAATACGTTATGAAAAATGTTGGTTTTATCGGTTGGCGTGGAATGGTCGGCTCTGTTCTCATGCAACGCATGGTGGAAGAGCGTGATTTCGACGCCATTCGCCCTGTTTTCTTCTCCACCTCTCAGCTGGGTCAGCCCGCGCCGTCATTCGGCGGCAGTACCGGGGGAACGCTTCAGGATGCATTCGATCTCGAAGCGCTGAAGGCGCTGGACATTATTGTTACCTGCCAGGGCGGCGATTACACCAACGAGATTTACCCGAAGCTGCGCGAAAGCGGCTGGCAGGGGTACTGGATTGACGCGGCGTCTTCGCTGCGCATGAAAGACGATGCGATCATTATTCTCGATCCGGTTAACCAGGATGTGATTACCGCTGGCCTGAATAACGGCATTAAAACCTTCGTCGGCGGCAACTGTACGGTGAGCCTGATGCTGATGTCCCTCGGCGGCCTGTTTGCCCATGACCTGGTGGAGTGGGTCAGCGTGGCGACCTACCAGGCGGCTTCCGGCGGCGGCGCGCGCCATATGCGCGAACTGCTGAGCCAGATGGGCCAGCTGCATGGCCACGTGGCGAGCGAGCTGGCGAACCCGGCGTCCGCGATTCTCGATATCGAGCGCAAAGTGACGTCGCTGACCCGCAGCGGCGATCTGCCGGTCGATAACTTTGGCGTGCCGCTGGCGGGCAGCCTGATCCCATGGATCGACAAACAGCTTGATAACGGCCAGAGCCGCGAAGAGTGGAAAGGCCAGGCGGAGACGAACAAAATTCTCGCCACCGCGTCGCCGATCCCGGTCGATGGTCTGTGCGTGCGCGTCGGCGCGCTGCGCTGCCACAGCCAGGCGTTTACCATCAAGCTGAAGAAAGATGTTTCTATCCCGACCGTTGAGGAACTGCTGGCCGCGCATAACCCGTGGGCCAAAGTGGTGCCAAACGATCGCGACATCACCATGCGCGAGCTGACCCCAGCCGCGGTGACCGGCACCCTGACCACCCCGGTAGGGCGCCTGCGTAAACTGAACATGGGTCCTGAGTACCTGTCGGCCTTTACCGTCGGCGACCAGCTGCTGTGGGGCGCCGCCGAACCGTTGCGCCGCATGCTACGACAGCTGGCGTAAACGCAGGACAAACGATAAGGGGTGTGGATACACCCCTTTTTTTTGCGTAATACAAGGAGTAAACGCGGATGTTGGATTTTTCCCCACGGAGGTAACGCAGCCTTGGCTATGCTTTAAGTAAGGAGTTCCTTACCTGAAGGTGGGACGGAGCAGGAGGATGCACGTTGGTGCTGCGCCGTTCAGGTCAAAAAAAGTCGCCGGGTACAGGAAAGGGCGACACTTACAACAGGATGAAAGCATGTCGAATCGAATCGATAGAGACGTGATTAATGCGCTTATTGCAGGTCATTTCGCGGATCCCTTTTCCGTGCTTGGCATGCACCGCACCGAGGCGGGGCTGGAAGTTCGCGCATTATTACCAGATGCCACCGAAGTGTGGGTTATTGAACCGAAAACCGGGCGTAAAGTCGGCAAACTCGAATGCCTCGACTCGCGCGGATTCTTTAGCGGCCTCCTGCCGCGGCGTAAAAACGCTTTTCGCTACCAGCTGGCCGTCACCTGGCACGGACAGCAAAACCTGATTGACGACCCTTACCGTTTCGGCCCGCTGCTGCAGGATGTTGATGCCTGGCTGTTGTCCGAGGGGACGCACCTGCGCCCTTACGAAACTCTGGGCGCGCACGCCGACACCATGGATGGCGTCACCGGTACGCGCTTTTCGGTCTGGGCGCCAAACGCCCGCCGGGTCTCGGTGGTGGGGCAATTTAACTACTGGGATGGCCGACGACATCCGATGCGCCTGCGTAAAGAGTCCGGAATCTGGGAACTTTTCATCCCCGGCGCGCTTAATGGCCAGCTGTATAAATTCGAGCTGATCGACGCTCATGGCAATCTACGGGTCAAAGCCGATCCTTACGCCTTCGAGTCGCAGATGCGCCCGGAAAGCGCGTCGCTTATCTGCGATTTGCCGCCCAAAGTCGAGCAGCCGGCGGCGCGCAAAGCCGCGAACCAGTTTGATGCGCCGATCTCTATTTATGAAGTGCACCTCGGGTCCTGGCGCCGCCATACCGACAATAACTTCTGGCTTAGCTACCGCGAACTGGCGGACCAACTGGTGCCATATGCAAAATGGATGGGTTTCACCCACCTCGAACTGCTGCCGGTGAACGAACACCCGTTCGACGGCAGCTGGGGCTACCAGCCGACCGGCCTCTACGCGCCGACACGCCGCTTCGGTACCCGTGAAGATTTCCGCTATTTCATCGATGCCGCCCACGCCGCGGGCCTTAACGTGATCCTCGATTGGGTTCCGGGTCATTTCCCGGCGGATGACTTTGCGCTGGCCTCATTTGACGGCACCTCGCTGTATGAACACAGCGATCCGCGCGAAGGTTACCACCAGGACTGGAATACGCTTATCTATAACTACGGCCGCCGCGAAGTCAGCAATTACCTGGTAGGTAACGCGCTGTACTGGATCGAGCGCTTCGGCATTGACGCGCTGCGCGTCGACGCGGTAGCGTCGATGATCTACCGCGACTATAGCCGTAAAGCGGGCGAGTGGATCCCCAACGAATACGGCGGGCGGGAAAATCTCGAAGCGATCGAGTTTCTGCGTAACACCAACCGTATTCTCGGCGAGCAGACGCCAGGCGCGGTCACCATGGCGGAAGAGTCCACCGATTTTGCCGGCGTGACGCGTCCGCCCGCCGACGGCGGCCTCGGCTTCTGGTTCAAATGGAATCTCGGCTGGATGCACGACACGCTGGACTATATGAAGCTCGATCCAGTCCATCGTCGCTACCATCACGACAAAATGACCTTCGGCATGCTCTACAACTACACCGAGAACTTCGTGCTGCCGCTCTCCCACGATGAAGTGGTGCACGGCAAAAAATCGATTCTCGACCGCATGCCGGGCGACGCATGGCAGCGCTTTGCCAACCTGCGCGCCTATTACGGCTGGCTGTTCGCCTTCCCGGGCAAAAAGCTGCTGTTTATGGGCAATGAATTCGCCCAGGGCCGCGAGTGGAACCACGACGCCAGTCTCGACTGGCATCTGCTGGAGGGTGGCGACAACTGGCACCACGGCGTCCAGCGGCTGGTGCGCGACCTGAACCATACCTACCGCCACCATAAAGCGTTGCATGAACTTGATTTCGATCCCTACGGCTTCGAATGGCTGGTGGTCGACGATCATGAGCGTTCGGTATTTATCTTCGTGCGCCGCGATAAAGCCGGTAATGAAATCATCGTCGCCAGCAACTTCACGCCGGTGCCGCGGCACAACTACCGTTTCGGCATCAACCAGCCGGGACGCTGGCGCGAGGAGCTGAATACCGACTCGATGCATTATCACGGTAGTAACGCCGGAAATGGCGGAGTGGTTGAGAGCGAGTCCGTCGCCAGTCACGGTCGTCAGCATTCGTTGTCGATTACCCTGCCGCCGCTGGCGACCATCTGGCTGGTACGGGAGGCCTGATGACGACGCTTGCCGCGGGAAAACCGACGCCTTTGGGCGCCAGCTATGACGGCAAAGGGGTGAACTTCACCCTGTTTTCCGCCCACGCCGAGCGGGTGGAGCTCTGCGTGTTCGACCAGCAGGGTAACGAGCGGCGCTACGACCTACCGGCGCGCAGCGGCGACATCTGGCACGGCTGGCTGGCCGATGCGCGTCCGGGGCTACGCTACGGTTATCGGGTGCACGGGCCGTGGGATCCGGCGCAGGGGCATCGCTTCAATCCGGCCAAGCTGCTGCTCGACCCCTGCGCGCATCAGGTGGCGGGCGAACTGCTGGACGACGAGCGTCTGCATGGCGGTATGCATGAACCGGATGCCCGCGATAGCGCAGCCATTGCGCCAAAGTCGCAGGTGGTCGATCTGCATTACGACTGGCTCGGCGATAAACCGCCGCGCACGCCGTGGGGCGAAACGGTTATTTATGAAGCCCACGTCAAAGGGTTGACCTGGCTGCATCCGGAGCTGCCGGAGGCCATCCGCGGCACCTATCAGGCGCTGGGCCACCCGCTGATGATCGACTATTTCCGCCGCCTGGGTATTACCGCGCTGGAGCTAATGCCGGTGGCGCAGTTCGCCAGCGAACCCCGCCTGCAGCGGATGGGGCTGAGCAACTACTGGGGCTATAACCCGCTGGCGCTGTTTGCGCTGGAGCCGCGCTACGCCAGTCAGCCGCAGCGGGCGCTCGATGAGTTCCGCGATGCGGTGAAAGCGCTGCACGCGGCGGGCATCGAGGTGATCCTCGATATCGTGCTGAACCATAGCGCGGAAATCGATCTTGAAGGGCCGACCATCTCCCTGCGCGGTATCGATAACCGCAGCTATTATTGGATCAGGGACGACGGCGATTATCACAACTGGACCGGCTGCGGTAACACGCTCAACCTCAGTCATCCCGGCGTGGTGGAGTATGCCCTGCAGTGCCTGCGCTTTTGGGTTGATGAGTGCCACGTTGACGGCTTTCGCTTCGATCTGGCGTCGGTGATGGGGCGCACGCCGGAATTTCGTCAGGGCGCGCCGCTGTTTGAGGCCATTCGCCGCGACCCGGTATTGTCGGCGATCAAGCTGATTGCCGAACCCTGGGATATTGGCCAGGGCGGTTATCAGGTGGGGAACTTCCCGCCGCTGTTTGCCGAATGGAACGACCATTTTCGCGATACCGCGCGCCGTTTCTGGCTGCAACAAAACGTGTCGTTGGGTGACTTTGCCCAGCGCTTCGCCGCCTCCAGCGATCTCTTTGCCCGCGATGGCAAACGGCCTGCGGCGACGATCAATCTGATCACGGCGCATGATGGATTCACCCTACGTGATTGTGTTTGTTTCAATCAGAAACACAATCAGGCGAACGGCGAAGAGAATCGCGATGGGACTAACAATAACTACAGCAACAATCATGGTATAGAGGGATTAGAAGCCAATCTTGCCGTGATTGAGCGGCGGCGCGATAGCGTACATGCGCTTTTGACCACGCTGCTGCTGTCGCAAGGCACGCCGATGCTGCTGGCGGGCGATGAGCATGGCCATAGCCAGCACGGCAACAATAATGCGTACTGTCAGGACAATGCTTTGACCTGGCTGGACTGGCGGCGGGCAAATCACGGATTAACCGCGTTTGTCGCCGCGCTTATCCACCTGCGTCGGCGCATTCCGGCGTTAACCCGTAATCAGTGGTGGCAGGAGCATGACGGCAATGTGAGCTGGCTCAATCAGCGCGGAGAACCGTTAAACGCCGACGAGTGGCAGCATGGCGCCGCGCGGCTGCAAATCCTGTTATCCGATCGCTGGCTGATCGCGCTGAATGCCACCGCTGAGGTGGCGGATATGGTTTTACCCGCGGGGGAGTGGCGCGCCGTTCCTCCATTCGCCGGAGAGGATAATCCGGTCATCATGGCTGTCTGGCATGGGCCCGCGCACGGAGTTTGCGTATTTCAAAGGTCATAGTCCCTGGGGGTTTTCGGCGCGTTCATGATGAATGGGCCGTGAAGCAGGGGAATCAAAAGGAGTTAATCATGGTTGGGCTTGAAAAGAACGATCCGTTGATGCTGGCGCGTCAACTTCCTCTCAAATCGGTGGCGCTGATCCTTGCTGGCGGGCGTGGTACCCGGCTTAAGGATTTAACCATTAAGCGCGCGAAACCTGCCGTCCACTTTGGCGGTAAGTTCCGTATTATCGACTTCGCGTTATCTAACTGTCTTAACTCAGGTATTCGCCGCATCGGCGTGATTACCCAGTATCAGTCGCACACCCTGGTGCAGCATATCCAGCGCGGCTGGTCTTTCTTCAGCGAAGAGATGAACGAGTTTGTCGATCTGCTGCCGGCGCAGCAGCGGGTACACGGTGAAAACTGGTATCGCGGTACGGCCGATGCGGTGACGCAGAACCTCGACATTATTCGTCGCTATAAAGCCGAATATGTGGTGATCCTCGCCGGCGACCACATCTACAAACAAGACTACTCGCGCATGCTGATCGACCATGTCGAAAAAGGCGCGCGCTGCACCGTCGCCTGTATGCCGGTGCCCATCGAAGAAGCATCCGCCTTTGGCGTGATGGCGGTCGATGAAAGCGAGAAGATCATCGAGTTCGTCGAGAAACCGGCCAACCCGCCGGCGATGCCGAACGACGCTACCCGCTCGCTTGCCAGTATGGGCATCTATGTCTTTGATGCGGATTACCTTTATGAACTGCTGGCCGCCGACGATCTCGACGAAAACTCCAGCCACGACTTCGGCAAAGATATCATCCCGAAAATTACCGAAGCTGGCATGGCTTATGCACATCCTTTCCCGCTCTCCTGCGTGCAGTCCGACCCGCAAGCCGAGCCATACTGGCGCGATGTCGGGACGCTGGAGGCCTACTGGAAGGCCAACCTCGATCTGGCCTCGGTGACGCCGGAGCTCGATATGTACGACCAGCACTGGCCTATCCGTACCCATATGGAATCGCTGCCGCCGGCGAAGTTCGTCCAGGACCGCTCCGGCAGTCACGGCATGACGCTGAACTCGCTGGTTTCCGGCGGTTGCATTATCTCGGGCTCGGTGGTGGTGCAGTCGGTACTGTTCCCGCGGGTGCGGGTGAATTCGTTTTGTAACATTGATTCGGCAGTCTTATTGCCGGATGTCTGGGTCGGGCGCTCGTGCCGCCTGCGCCGCTGCGTGATAGATCGCGCCTGCGTCATCCCGGAAGGGATGGTGATTGGGGAGAATGCGGAAGAAGATGCCAGCCGCTTCTATCGTTCAGAAGAAGGGATCGTGCTGGTTACGCGCGACATGCTGCGGAAACTGGGGCACAAACAGGAGCGATAATGCAGGTTTTACACGTATGTTCAGAGATGTTCCCGTTGTTAAAAACCGGCGGTCTGGCTGACGTTATCGGCGCGCTGCCGGCGGCGCAGATCGCAGACGGCGTGGATACCCGCGTGCTGCTGCCGGGGTATCCGGATATCCGCCGCGGAATTACCGACGCGCAGGTCGTCACCCGCCGGGATACCTTTGCCGGGCGTATCACCCTGCTGTTCGGCCATTTTAACGGCGTCGGTATCTATCTGATCGACGCGCCGCATCTCTACGATCGCCCAGGGAGCCCGTATCACGACGCCAACATGAACGCCTATACCGACAACGTGCTGCGCTTTGCGCTGCTCGGCTGGGTAGGTAGCGAAATGGCCTGCGGGCTGGATCCATTCTGGCGCCCGGAGGTGGTGCATGCCCATGACTGGCATGCGGGCCTGACGCCGGCCTACCTGGCGGCGCGTGGGCGTCCGGCGAAATCGGTGTTTACGGTGCACAATCTCGCCTACCAGGGGATGTTTTACTCCTGGCATATGAATGAGATAGAGCTGCCGTGGTCGTTCTATAACATGCACGGCCTCGAATTTAACGGCCAGATCTCGTTCCTCAAAGCCGGTCTGTACTATGCCGACCATATCACGGCGGTGAGCCCAACCTACGCGCGGGAAATCACCGAACCGCAATATGCCTACGGCATGGAAGGGCTGCTACGTCAGCGCCAACACGAGGGCCGATTGTCCGGCATCCTTAACGGCGTCGATGATGGTATCTGGAATCCGCAAAGCGATCTGCTGCTGGCGGCGCGCTATGACCGCGATTGTCTGGAGGAGAAAGCCGAGAATAAACGGCAGCTGCAAATCGCCATGGGGCTGAAGGTGGATGACAAAGCGCCGCTGTTCGCCGTGGTGAGCCGCCTGACCAGCCAAAAAGGGCTGGATCTGGTGCTGGAGGCGCTGCCGGGCCTACTGGAGCAGGGCGGGCAACTGGCGCTGTTGGGCGCCGGCGATCCGGTACTGCAGGAGGGCTTCCTCGCCGCCGCCGCCGAACATCCGGGCCAGGTCGGCGTGCAGATTGGCTATCACGAGGCGTTTTCGCACCGCATCATGGGCGGCGCCGATGTGATTCTGGTTCCCAGCCGCTTTGAACCGTGCGGTCTGACTCAGCTGTATGGCCTGAAATACGGCACTCTGCCGCTGGTGCGCCGCACCGGCGGTCTCGCCGATACCGTGGCCGACTGTTCGCTGGAAAACCTCGCCGACGGCGTCGCCAGCGGCTTTGTCTTTGAGGACAGTAACGCGGTGTCGTTGCTGCGGGCCATCCGGCGCACCTTTGTGTTGTGGTCGCGGCCATCGCTGTGGCGCTACGTTCAGCGTCAGGCGATGAATATGGACTTTAGCTGGCAGGTGGCGGCGAAATCCTATCGTGAACTCTATCAACGCTTGATGTAACCACAGGAGCTATGGCTATGAATGCACCCTTTAGTTATGCATCACCCACGCTGAGCGTTGAGGCGTTAAAGCATTCTATCGCGTATAAGCTGATGTTTATCATCGGCAAAGATCCGGCGATCGCCAACAAACACGAATGGCTGAACGCCACCCTGTTCGCTGTTCGCGACCGCATGGTCGAGCGTTGGCTGCGTTCAAACCGCGCCCAGCTGTCGCAGGAAGTGCGGCAGGTTTACTATCTGTCGATGGAGTTTTTGATTGGCCGCACCCTCTCTAACGCGCTGTTGTCGTTAGGGATTTATGAAGATGTGAATAATGCGCTGGCCGATATGGGGCTCGATCTGGAAGAGCTTATTGATGAAGAAAACGACCCCGGTTTAGGCAACGGCGGTTTAGGGCGCCTGGCCGCCTGCTTCCTCGATTCGCTGGCGACGCTGGGTCTGCCGGGCCGCGGCTACGGAATCCGCTACGACTATGGGATGTTCAAGCAGAACATCGTCGACGGACGACAGAAAGAGTCGCCGGATTACTGGCTGGAGTACGGCAACCCGTGGGAGTTCGAACGGCACAATACGCGCTATAAAGTGCGTTTCGGCGGCCGCGTGCAGCAGGAAGGAAAAAATACCCGCTGGATAGAGACCGAAGAGATTATCGCCGAAGCCTACGATCAGATTATCCCCGGTTTCGATACCGATGCCACCAACACCCTGCGGTTGTGGAGCGCGCAGGCCAGTAGCGAAATCAACCTCGGTAAATTCAACCAGGGCGACTACTTCGCGGCGGTGGAAGATAAGAACCACTCCGAGAACGTTTCGCGGGTACTTTATCCGGACGACTCCACCTATTCCGGGCGCGAGCTGCGCCTGCGTCAGGAGTATTTCCTGGTCTCGGCGACGGTACAGGATATCCTCAGTCGCCACTACCAGCTGCACCGCACCTACGACAATCTGGCGGCGAAAATCGCCATTCACCTCAATGACACCCACCCGGTGCTGTCGATCCCTGAGCTGATGCGTCTGCTGATCGATGAGCACAAATTTAGCTGGGATGAAGCCTTCGAGGTGACCTGTCAGGTCTTCTCCTATACCAACCATACGTTGATGAGCGAAGCGCTGGAGACCTGGCCGGTCGATATGCTGGGGAAAATCCTGCCGCGCCATCTGCAGATTATCTTCGAGATTAACGATTACTTCCTTAAGACGCTGCAGGAGCAGTATCCCAACGATACTGCTCTGCTGAGCCGTACCTCGATCATTGATGAATCCAATGGTCGCCGGGTGCGCATGGCGTGGCTGGCGGTCGTGGTCAGCCATAAAGTCAACGGCGTGTCCGAGCTGCATTCGCGCTTAATGGTCGAGTCGCTGTTTGCCGAGTTTGCGAAGATTTTCCCGATGCGCTTTACCAACGTCACCAACGGCGTCACGCCGCGGCGCTGGCTGGCGTTGGCGAACCCGCCGCTGTCGCAGGTGCTGGATGAGAATATCGGCCACACCTGGCGCACCGACTTAAGCCAGTTGAGCGATCTGCTACAGCATATTGATTACCCGACGGTGAACCAGGCGGTGCGCCGCGCCAAGCTTGAGAATAAGCAGCGGCTGGCGAACTATATCGCCCAGCAGTTGAACGTGGTGGTCAATCCTAAGGCGCTGTTTGATGTGCAGATCAAACGCATCCACGAATATAAACGCCAGCTGATGAATATCCTGCACGTCATCACCCGCTACAACCGGATCAAAGCCGATCCGCAGGCGGAGTGGGTGCCGCGAGTAAATATCTTCGCCGGTAAGGCCGCGTCGGCCTACTATATGGCGAAGCATATTATTCATCTGATCAACGATGTGGCGGCGGTGGTGAACAACGATCCGCAGATTGGCGATAAGCTGAAAGTGGTGTTTATCCCCAACTACAGCGTGAGCCTGGCGCAGCTGATTATCCCGGCGGCGGATCTCTCCGAGCAGATCTCGCTGGCGGGAACGGAAGCGTCCGGTACCAGTAATATGAAGTTTGCGCTCAACGGCGCGCTGACCATTGGTACGCTGGATGGCGCTAACGTCGAGATGCTGGAGCACGTCGGCGAGGACAATATCTTTATCTTCGGTAATACCGCGGAACAGGTAGAAGCCCTGCGCAGTAACGGCTATAAACCTCGCGATTACTATGAGCAGGATGAGGAGCTGCATCAGGCGTTGACGCAGATTGGCACCGGCCTGTTCAGCCCGTCGGAACCTGGTCGCTACCGCGACCTGCTGGATTCGCTGATCAACTTCGGTGACCACTATCAGGTACTGGCGGACTATCGCAGCTACGTTGATTGCCAGGATAAGGTGGACGAGCTGTACCGCCATCCGGAGGAGTGGGCCAATAAAGCGATGATGAACATCGCCAACATGGGCTATTTCTCATCCGACCGCACGATCCAGGAGTACGCCAAACATATCTGGCATATCGACCCGGTTCGTTTGTAATCGGTTAAGCATCAGCAAAACGGGGCCAAAACTGGCCCCGTTTCTGTTTGTGTAGCGAACGTTTTATTCGGAAAAGTGCCGGGAGGGATTCAGGCTATTGCGGGAATATACTATTGACGTGAATTTGCCAGCAGTACGATAAATGCTCAAATAGTTTACGTTCATAGCCTAATAGCTATAATGTTGATGATAGCCTTTAGGCTATGAGGGATCGTCTATGTGGGATGTAGAAACGACGGATACGTTTGATACCTGGTTCGAATTACAAAGCAGAGCTTTAAAAGAGGATATGTTGGCCACGATGCTTATCCTGTCTGAGTTTGGTCCGCAGCTTGGGCGTCCGTATGTTGATACGGTAAAAGGTTCAAAGTTTCAGAATATGAAAGAACTTCGGGTTCAGCATCATGGGCTCCCAGTCCGCGCCTTTTTTGCTTTTGATCCTCTTCGGAAAGCTATCGTTTTATGTGCGGGCAATAAGGATGGCATGAATGAGAAACGTTTTTACAAAGAGATGATTACCCTGGCTGATAGAGAATTCAGCCAGCACCTGACTAAGGAGCGATAATGGGCACGCTAAAAGAACTCATGGCGAAACAGAGTCCTGAAAGCCAGCAGCGTATTGCAGCGAAAGCGGCAGAGATACGCCAGTCTGTCGCTTTAAACTTGCTTCGCGAAGAGTTACAAATTTCACAAACGGAGATGGCTGCGGCTATGGGGGTTAAGCAGCCAACGATCGCTAAAATGGAACAGGCTGATAACGACCCGAGGCTTTCGACCCTAAAGCGCTACATTGCGGCCTTGGGTGGGGAACTAAGTATAAATGTCACGTTGCCGACTGGAAAAAAAGTCTCGTTTAATTTGTGAATCGGTAACCCGGGTCAGGCGCAAGCCGTAGATACGGTTATCGGTTGGCAACTGTTTTGGTTCGGGAAAAACGTGTGTTTTGTGTTAATTCAGAGCACATTGCGCTCCCAGTCTTCCGGGAACGTCTCAGCAATTTTGAGGCCGCCAACACCGGTGGTTTCAGTGGCCATGGGTACAAGATAGAGATCTTAAGCTCACCTTGGCACTGTCCGTAGGCCGGATAAGGCGCAGCCGCTATCCGGCGCAAAAGCGGCGCTTTACCCGCGGTTATTGCCCGGCGGCGCTACGCTTGCGCGGGCCTACAGACGGTGATGTAGCCCGGGCCAGGCGTCAGCCGCCGCCCGGGGTATGTCAGGACGCTAACGACAGTTCAGACTTTCCCGTATGTTGCGCCAGCCACTCGCTGATACGCGCCTGCTGCTCGGCATTCAGCCACATCCCCTGTTTGGTACGGCGCCAGATAGCGTCATCCAGGCTGCGAACCCACTCGTGTTCGACCAGGTACTTCAGCTCGGCTTCATAAAACTCGTGGCCAAAATCTTCTCCCAGATCGGCAAGCGAAGTCGCTTCGCCAAGGATCCACTCGCTGTTGCTGCCGTAGGTGCGGGCGTAGTGGCGGGCCATTGATTCGCTGATAAACGCGAAGCGACGGCGCAGTTTCGCCGCGTAGTCGTCACGGTCGCCGCCGATATCGCCGCCGGGCAGAACGGCGGTCTTGGTCCACGCCGGGCCAATCCCCTGATAATACGGCGTCAGTTTTTCCAGCGCATGTTCCGCCAGTTTACGGTAGGTGGTGAGCTTGCCGCCGAATACCGACAGCAGCGGCGCCTGACCGTTCTCATCGTGAATATCGAGCGTATAGTCGCGGGTAATCGCCTGCGGTGAGTCGGATTCATCGTCGCACAGCGGACGCACGCCGGAGTAAGTCCAGACGATATCGTCGCGCGACAACGTCTTTTTAAAGTGCGCGTTGTAGACGTTCAGCAGGTAGTTGATCTCTTTATCATCGATCGCCACCTCTTTCGGATCGCCGTTGTACTCGACGTCGGTGGTGCCGATAATCGAGAACTCATCCATCCACGGGATGACAAACACGATACGTTTATCTTCGTTTTGCAGGATATAGGCCTGCTTCTGGGTGTGCACGCGCGGCACCACGATATGGCTGCCTTTGATCAGGCGAATGCCATACGGCGAGCGCAGATGCATGCCTTCGTCGAAGAAATGTTTCACCCACGGGCCGGTAGCGTTAACCAGACCGCGCGCGTGCCAGGTGAATTTTTCGCCGCTATCGATATCTTCCGCTTCCACCACCCACAGGCCGTTTTCGCGTTTTGCCGAGATAGCGCGGGTGCGGGTGCGAACTTCGCCGCCTTTACGTACCACCATCTGGGCGTTGGCAAGAACCAGACGCGCATCGTCGACCCAGCAGTCGGAATATTCGAAACCGCGCACGATTTCCGGCTTAAGTACCGATTCCGCGCCAAAGCGCAAACCGGTCGAGCCCGGCAGGCTGGTACGTTTGCCGAGGTGATCGTATAAAAACAGACCGATACGAATCATCCACGCCGGGCGCAGATGCGGGCGATGCGGTAAGCGGAAGCGCATCGGGAAGGCCAAATGCGGCGCCATTTTTAATAACACCTCGCGCTCCGCCAGCGCTTCGCTGACCAGGCGGAATTCGTAGTGTTCCAGATAGCGCAGGCCGCCGTGAATCAGTTTCGAGCTGGCGCTTGAGGTGGCGCAGGCAAGGTCTCTCGCTTCCAGCATCAGCACGGATAAACCGCGCCCGGCGGCGTCTGCCGCGATACCGGCACCGTTGATGCCTCCGCCTATCACAATCAGATCTTTGATTTCCACGCTCGCACCTCGTTCGCTTTCGTTTAAGCTCATAAATGTTCGATATCGCTCACTATAGCAAACAAACGCGCTTTTGGTAACATCAAAAAAACATTTCAGAGTGATGCATGTAACATATTGGCGTTTATTTACCGCCTGACGGTACACTAGCGGGTAAAATCAGGGTCGGTCACCGCCCGTCATGAAGTGCAATAGAGAAGAGAATCATGGAACAATTTGAATGTATCAATGTAGAAGAAGCGCATCAGAAACTGCATCAGCAGAAGGCGGTGCTGGTCGATATCCGCGACCCGCAAAGCTATGCCATGGGGCACACGCCGGGCGCGTTTCATCTGACCAACGATACCCTGGGCGCTTTTATGCGCGATAACGATTTTGAGACGCCGGTGATGGTGATGTGCTACCACGGCAACAGCAGTAAAGGCGCCGCGCAGTATCTGCTGCAGCAGGGCTTCGAGAACGTCTACAGCGTCGATGGCGGTTTTGACGCCTGGCATCGTCATTTCCCGGCGGAAGTCGCGCACGGCTCGCTATAAGCTCGGTACGGTATATACTAGCCCCCTTTGTGTGGAATAAGCGATCCGCTGTATGTTAATGATTACCTCTTTTGCCAACCCGCGCGTGGCCCAGGCGTTTGTCGACTATATGGCGACGCAGGGGGTCATCCTGACTATCCAACAGCACACGCAGAGCGATGTCTGGCTGGCAGATGAAAGCCAGGCCGCGCGGGTGCAGGCCGAGCTGGCCCGTTTTCTCGAAAACCCGGCCGACCCGCGCTATCTCGCCGCCAGCTGGCAATCGGGGCATACCAATAGCGGATTGCATTATCAACGCTTCCCGTTTTTAGCTACCCTGCGTAACAACGCCGGGCCGTTTACGTGGGCGATTTTGCTGGCCTGTATCCTGGTCTTCATACTGCAAAACGTTCTGGGCGATCAGACGATGATGATCTGGCTTGCCTGGCCCTACGATCCTTCGCTGAAATTCGAAGCCTGGCGCTATCTTACCCACGCTTTCATGCACTTCTCGCTGATGCATATTCTGTTTAACCTGCTATGGTGGTGGTATCTCGGCGGTGCGGTGGAGAAGCGCATCGGTAGCGGTAAGCTGGTGGTGATTACCATTATCAGCGCTCTGCTGAGCGGATTCGTCCAGCATCAGGTTAGCGGCCCGTGGTTCGGCGGTTTGTCGGGGGTAGTCTATGCGTTAATGGGCTATGTCTGGCTGCGCGGCGAGCGCGACCCGCAGAGCGGTATTTATCTGCAGCGTGGTCTGATCCTCTTCTCTTTAGTGTGGTTAGTGGCAGGATGGTTTGATGTTTTCGGCATGTCGATCGCCAATGGCGCGCACGTGGCGGGCCTGGCAGTCGGGCTGGCGATGGCGTTTGTCGATACGCTAAATGTGCGAAAACGAACGTAGAGATTCCCAGGGATATTTCATGAAACAAACACAACGTCATGACGCGATTATCGAGCTGGTAAAAAAACAGGGATACGTCAGTACCGAAGAACTGGTGGAGCAGTTTGCCGTCAGCCCGCAGACTATTCGTCGCGACCTGAATGATTTAGCGGAACAAAAAATGATCCTGCGCCACCACGGCGGCGCGGCGATGCCTTCCAGCTCGGTCAACACCTCGTGGCACGACAGGAAAGCGACCCAGACGGCGGAAAAAGAGCGTATCGCGCGGAAAGTGGCGAGCGAAATCCCCGACGGCGCAACCCTGTTTATCGATATCGGCACAACGCCGGAAGCGGTGGCCCACGCGTTGCTCGACCATAATGACCTGCGGATTGTGACCAACAATCTCAACGTCGCAAATACGCTGATGGTGAAAGATGATTTTCGCATTATCCTTGCCGGCGGCGAGCTACGCAGCCGCGACGGCGGGATCATCGGCGAAGCGACGCTCGATTTTATCTCCCAGTTCCGCCTCGACTTCGGCATTCTCGGTATTAGCGGCATTGATAGCGACGGTTCGCTGCTGGAGTTTGATTACCATGAAGTGCGCACCAAGCGGGCGATTATCGAAAACTCGCGCCACGTGATGCTGGTGGTGGATCACTCGAAGTTTGGGCGTAATGCGATGGTGAACATGGGCAGCATTAGTATGGTCGATGCGGTTTATACCGATATCATGCCGCCCGCAGGCGTGCTGAAGGTGATTAAAGACAATAACCTGCAGCTGGAGCTGTGCTAAACGGCGTTATACGCCGTATCCCATCATTTTGAGCAACCGCTGGGCATGCTGAACGGCATCCTGGCGGTGCGCGACGCCCAGTT
Source organism: Klebsiella sp. 141251 (assembly GCF_050600725.1). NCBI lineage: Bacteria > Pseudomonadati > Pseudomonadota > Gammaproteobacteria > Enterobacterales > Enterobacteriaceae > Klebsiella > Klebsiella sp. 141251. The sequence continues at coordinate 78,857 of NZ_JAQIRG010000006.1, read as the reverse complement.
TCTGATACAGATTGCGAATATGCGTTTTAATCGTGGTGGCCGCGACATCCAGTTCGCCGGCGATCTGCTCGTTGCTGTAACCGGAATAGATTAACCCTAACACCTGCCACTCGCGCTGGGTCAGCGGACTGGTGCGGATAAGCTCCGGCACTTCCGGGTGGTTCAGCAGCCGTTCGACGAAGCTCTCGTCGAAGTGGGCGAATTTATGCCGATGGTGCTGGTTAATATCGCGCAGGATGCGCTGCGCGCGGTGCTGCTCAAGCTCCGGCAGCGTATTCAGTTGAATCAGCTGGCGCAGCTGCTGGGCCATGGCTTCCCCTTCAATCACGAAGTGGTTAATAAAGCCGGTGCGGTTAGCCAGGGTTAAGGCTTCCATTAACACTTTTTGCGCCTCGCCCTTGCGGTCCGCCTGCCAGTAGAGCTGGTTCAACAGCAGCAGGTTACGGTTGATATCGCTCATCAGCCGCAGCGAGCGGGCGTTTTCATTTAACTCTTCCAGCACCATTTCGGCGGAATCAAAATCACCGAGCAGGATCTGCGCGCGGGCAATGTTGCGCCACTGGCTTTGCAGGAAGTGGTTATTAGCGAATTCAGGTTTCGGCGTCTGGCGCAGCCAGTTGGCCGCTGCGGTTTTATCGCCGGTCATCTGCCAGTAGATCACCCGTACTTTGTCGGCGTTGGAAACCCAGTCACTGTGATAGTGGCCGTTGCCCAGCAGATTCTCCAGTCGGTTTAATAAGCTGCGGGCGTTATCGAGATCGCCGCGCGCCAGCGAGCACTGCACCATCAGCGCCAGGCACTGCAGCTGCTGTTGCGGCTGGTAGTTTGCCAACACCGCGATGCCGCTGCGGGCGCTCTCTTCTGCTTCATCAAGACGCGCCCATGCCCACAGCAGCTGCGCGCGGATGCGCAACAGGAACTCATGCATCGGCAGCTGTTCAAGATGCTGATCGCGGATAAGCTGGAAAGCTTTATCCTGAATCTCCCATGCCGCCTGCAGGAAGCCCTGGGCAAACAGAATCTCGCTCTGCTGGATCATGCTCCACAGGGCGTAGTGCCAGACGTCATGACGGCGAGCCATCTGTTCTGTTTGCTGCATCACCGCCAGCGATTTGCTCAGGTGGCCTTTGCAGTGCAGCACTTCGCCGTGAACGGAAGTGGCGACGATGCGGCTGTAATAGCTCGCCAGCGGCAGTTCATCCAGCGCCACCATTGCCAGACGCTCGGCTTCGTCCTGATCGCCGGCGTTGATTGCGACCTGCGCGCGCAGGGCGTTGAAATCGCCGTGCATCGCGGTATCCATTTCGACATCCATCTCCTGTTCGGCGCGGGCCAGCAGGGTATTCACTTCGCTATAGCGATGCTGGCTCTGCATCAGCCAGGCCTGCAGCAGGATCAGCCGCGGGTTTTCCAGCAGGTTCGACCACGGCAGCGCCGCCAGCGATTGTTCCAGCAGACCCAGCTCGCTGTGGTTGAACATGCCCCAGGCGTGGTTGAGCAAAATATCGCGCAGCATGGCGGCATCGCCAGCGGCAAGCGCATGATGGATGGCTTCGGTGGGGAATCCCTGCGCCATCCACGCTTCGGCGGCGGCGCGGTGAATTTCCGGTAGCTCGGTGGCCATTTCCCACTGACAGCGCTGGCGCAGGAAGTTGCCGAATAGCGGGTGATAGCGGAACCACTCGCCGGAGTCATCCATTCGGTGCAGGAACAGCCCCTGACGTTCGATCTCTTCCAGCTGCATCTGGCCGTTCTCTTCGCCGGTGACGCGGACGATAAGCGCGTCATTCATCGAGCGCAGCAGCGAGCTTTTTAACAAGAAGCTGCGGGTACGGGCATCGACGTTATCCAGCACTTCATCGACCAGATAGTCGGAAAGGTGGCTGGCGTTAATCCCGGCGAGACGACGGGCGGAGTGCTGGGCTGAGGTGTTTTTCTGCCGGGCGGAGAGGGCGATGAGCTGCAGGGCGGTGGCCCAGCCGGCGACGTCATCGCACAGGCGACTGCTGTCATCGGCTTCAATGGGGGAGGCGAGACGGCAGTCAAAGAACTGTTTCGCCTCCTGATGAGTAAAAGCCAGCTGTTGGCTGCCGATTTCCAGTAACTGCTCGCGCACCCGCAGATTGGCGATCCCCAACTGCGGCAGGTTGCGCGACAGCACTACCAGCGTCATGGTCTCTGGCTGATGGCGCAAGAAGAAGCGCATGGCGTCGTGGATCACCGGATTGGTAATCAGGTGATAATCATCAATGACCAGGTACAGCGGACGCTGCCAGTCGGCAAGCTCAATAAACAGCTGCGCAAACAGCGACGGCAGGCTGGCGTACTGGCGCTTTTGCACCATGGCTTCGCTGGCGGCGCAGTGGCCGCCTGTCGCCTGTTGAATCGCCGCAATCAGATAGCTGGCGAAGCGCTCTTGTTGATTATCGCCTTCATCGAGCGAAAACCAGCCAAGGTCATGCTTACCCGAAGCCCACTGCGAAACGAGCGTGGTTTTGCCGTAACCTGCCGGGCTGGTCACCAACGCGAGACGATAATTGTTCGCGCCGGAAAGTTTCGCCAGCAACCGTTCGCGAACCACAGTGTGTTCAAGACGGGATGGACGACTTAATTTTGACGGAATCAACATAGTTCACTTTTTCGCTGTGCAAGAAAGGGATGGGGATTTTTTTTGCGCTTCGTAATTAATGACTCCTAAGGTCGGCGATAATGAAAGTTATTGCAAGTTATGTCCAAAATTGATGCTCTTGAATTTGCTCTCGGTCACAATTTCTCGCTTCGGTTTTTAATTAGCTTTAAACCGGTACCAGTACGCGCCATGCCTCGGTTTACGACGGTTTCGTCCGGGACGAAATTACTTTACACAGTGTTTTTCGTAGTTGATTGTTTTTATTAAATTATCGTCAGTGGATTCTTAGGGTTAATCTATTTCACGTATTTTTGTCATGGCATCTTTTTATTCTGTCAGTTGTTTGTTTTTTATTTCACGATAATGGTACGAGCAAATTTTGCCTGGCGATATGAATTGCGCTGTAACAAATTTGCCGTTCGTCGCGCTGGCGAAATTATTGTTCTACACGCGCAATAAGGCGGCGAATTCCCGACGACGAGCTAACGTTAAAGTGGCCGCGATCACAATTTTCGCTCATCCCCGCTACTCCTCCCTGTCTAATCCCCCTCGGGAGGAGGCAGCGGCATCAGGAGGTCGGCACACTAAGGCTAACGTTTTAGTAAAGGACCAGGATTTCTTATGTCACAGACTTCTTTTAACCAGGCTCAGTTTCAGGCTGCACTGACGCGTCAGTGGCAGCGTTTCGGTTTATCGTCAGCCGCAGAGATGACTCAACGCCAGTGGTGGCGCGCGGTCAGCGGCGCGCTGGCGGAGCTTTTGGCGGCGCAACCGGCGGCGGAAGCCGTTAAAGGACAGCGCCACGTTAACTACATTTCGATGGAGTTCCTGATCGGTCGCCTGACCGGTAATAACCTGCTCAACCTGGGCTGGTATGAAGGAGTGAGCGAGACGCTGAAGGCGTATGACATTCAGCTGACCGACCTGCTGGAAGAAGAGACCGATCCGGCGCTGGGCAACGGCGGCCTGGGCCGTCTGGCGGCCTGCTTCCTGGATTCTATGGCCACCGTTGGCCAGTCGGCGACCGGTTACGGCCTGAACTACCAATACGGTCTGTTCCGTCAATCCTTCGCTGACGGCCAGCAGATGGAAGCGCCGGATGACTGGGGACGCGGCAGCTATCCGTGGTTCCGCCACAACGAAGCGCTGGATGTGCAGGTGGGTATCGGCGGTAAAGTCAGCAAAAGCGGCGAATGGCAACCGGCTTTCGTGATTACCGGCGAAGCCTGGGACCTGCCGGTGCTTGGCTATCGCAATAACGTCGCGCAACCGCTGCGCCTGTGGCAGGCGAAGCATGCCCATCCGTTCAACCTGACGAAATTCAACGACGGCGATTTCCTGCGCGCGGAGCAACAGGGTATCGACGCCGAAAAATTGACCAAGGTGCTGTATCCGAATGACAACCACCTGGCGGGGAAAAAACTGCGCCTGATGCAGCAGTACTTCCAGTGCGCCTGCTCGGTGGCGGACATTCTGCGTCGCCACCATCTGGCTGGCCGCAAGCTGCATCAGCTGGCGGATTATGAAGTGATCCAGTTGAACGACACCCACCCGACCATCGCCATCCCGGAACTGCTGCGCGTGCTGCTTGATGAGCACCAGATGAGCTGGGACGATGCGTGGGCCATCACCAGCAAAACCTTCGCTTACACCAACCATACCCTGATGCCGGAAGCGCTGGAGTGCTGGGATGAGAAGCTGGTGAAGGCGCTGCTGCCGCGTCATATGCAGATAATCAAAGAGATTAACGACAGATTTAAACTGCTGGTGGAGAAAACCTGGCCGGGCGATAAGCAGGTGTGGGCGAAGCTGGCGGTGGTCCATGATAAACAGGTTCGCATGGCCAACATGTGCGTGGTGAGCGGCTTTGCGGTCAACGGCGTCGCGGCGCTGCACTCCGATCTGGTGGTGAAGGATCTGTTCCCGGAATATCACCAGCTGTGGCCGAACAAATTCCATAACGTGACCAACGGCATTACGCCGCGTCGCTGGATTAAACAGTGTAATCCGGCGCTCGCTGCCCTGCTCGATAAGACGCTGAAGAAAGAGTGGGCCAACGATCTCGACCAGTTGATCAAGCTGGAGAAGTACGCCGACGATGCCAAATTCCGTCAGGTTTATCGCGACATTAAGCTGGCGAATAAAGTGCGTCTCGCTGAGTTCGTGAAGCGGCGTACCGGTATCGACATCAACCCGCAGGCGATTTTCGATATCCAGATTAAGCGTCTGCACGAGTACAAACGCCAGCACCTCAACCTGCTGAATATTCTGGCGCAGTATAAAGAGATCCGCGAAAACCCGCAGGCCGACCGCGTACCGCGCGTCTTCCTGTTTGGCGCCAAAGCCGCGCCGGGCTACTACCTGGCGAAGAATATTATTCTGGCGATCAACAAGGTGGCCGAGGCGATCAACAACGATCCGCTGGTGGGCGATAAGCTAAAAGTGGTCTTCCTGCCGGATTACTGCGTATCGGCGGCGGAAATGCTGATCCCGGCGGCGGACGTCTCCGAGCAGATTTCTACGGCGGGTAAAGAGGCCTCCGGTACCGGCAACATGAAGCTGGCGCTGAATGGCGCGCTGACCGTCGGCACCCTTGACGGCGCCAACGTTGAAATCGCCGAGCAGGTTGGCGAGGACAATATCTTTATCTTCGGCCATACCGTAGAAGAAGTTAAGGCGCTGAAAACGAAAGGCTACGATCCGCTGAAATGGCGCAAAAAAGATAAACTGCTGGACGCGGTGCTGAAAGAGCTGGAGAGCGGAAAATATAGCGGCGGCGACAAACACGCCTTTGATCAGATGCTGCATAGCCTGCTGCAAGGCGGCGATCCGTACCTGGTACTGGCTGACTTTAGCGCTTACGTCGCGGCGCAGAAGCAGGTGGATGAACTGTATCGCGACCAGGAAGCCTGGACCCGTGCGGCGATCCTCAACACCGCGCGCTGCGGCATGTTCAGCTCCGACCGTTCTATCCGTGATTATCAGCAACGTATCTGGCAGGCAAAACGCTAAGGACAGGCCTATGGAGAATAAACGCCTTGATACCGCCGCGCTGGCGGCGGGGATCAGCCCCAGCTATATCAACGCGCACGGGCAACCGCAGTCGATCGCGGCGGCCACCAAACAACGTTTGCTGGATGCTATGCATCGTACGTCTACTGCCGCGAAAGCGGCGGTAGAACCGCTGCCCAGCGTCAAGGTTTTTACCCACGGTAAAAAAATGCAGCTGCCGGTCGCGGGAAGCGGCGCGTTTCATTGGCTGCTGACGACCGAAGATGGTAAGCAGTATCAGGGCGAGACGCGCGGCGGCGAAGCGCTCACCCTGCCGGGGCGATTGCCGACGGGCTATCACACCCTGACCCTCACGCGGGACGGCGAACGCTGGCACTGCCGGGCGATCGTCGCCCCGGCGCGTTGCTACGAACCGCAGGCGCTCAAAGAGGGCAAAAAGCTATGGGGCGCCTGCGTACAGCTTTACACCCTGCGTTCTGAGAATAACTGGGGCATCGGCGACTTCGGCGATCTACGCGCCATGCTGCCGGAAATCGCCCGTCGCGGCGGCGCGTTTATCGGTCTCAACCCGATTCACGCGCTCTATCCGGCGAACCCGGAGAGCGCCAGCCCGTACAGTCCGTCATCGCGCCGCTGGCTCAACGTTATCTATATCGACGTCAACGCGGTGGAAGATTTCCAGCGTAGCCCTGCCGCGCAGGCATGGTGGCAGCTTGCGGAAACCCAGCAGGCCTTGCAGGCCGCGCGGCAGACCGCTGATGTCGATTATACCGCCGTCACCGCGCTGAAGCTGACCGCGCTGCGTCTGGCGTGGGCTGAGTTTTCTAAGCGTGAAGACGAGCAGATGGCGGAGTTCCGCCGGTTCGTGCTGCGCGAGGGAGAAAGTCTCTACTGGCAGGCGGCGTTTGATGCGCTGCATGCCTGGCAAAGCCAGCAGGATCCAATGCGCTGGGGTTGGCCGGCATGGCCGGAGGCGTATCAAAGTACGAGTAGCCCGCAGGTGAAGACCTTCTGTGCGGAGCATGCCGATGAGGTGAGCTTCTATCTATGGTTGCAATGGCTGGCTTATACGCAGTTCGCCGCCTGCTGGCACACCAGCCAGCAGGACGGGATGCCGATTGGCCTGTATCGCGATCTGGCGGTCGGCGTCGCCGAAGGCGGATCGGAGACGTGGTGCGATCGCGAGCTGTATTGCCTGAAGGCTTCCGTCGGCGCGCCGCCGGACATCCTCGGCCCGCTGGGACAGAACTGGGGCCTGCCGCCGATGGATCCGCACGTCATGGTTGCCCGCGCCTACGAGCCGTTTATCGAACTGCTACGGGCGAATATGCAAAACTGCGGCGCGTTACGTATTGACCACGTGATGTCGGTACTGCGTTTGTGGTGGATACCGTATGGCGAAACCGCCGACCACGGCGCCTATGTGCAGTATCCCGTGGATGACCTGCTGGCGATTCTGGCGCTGGAGAGCCAGCGGCACCGCTGCATGGTGATCGGCGAAGACCTGGGCACCGTACCGGTCGAAATCGTCGGCAAGCTGCGCAAAAGCGGGGTCTACTCGTACAAAGTGCTCTACTTCGAGAATGGCCCTGATAAAACGTTCCGCGCGCCGAAGGCTTATCCGCAACAGTCGATGGCGGTCGCGACGACCCACGATCTACCGACGCTGCGCGGTTATTGGGAGAGCGGCGATTTGACGCTTGGGAAGACGCTGGGCCTGTATCCGGATGAAGTGGTGCTGCGCGGCTTATATGCCGATCGCGAACAAGCGAAGCAGGGGTTGCTGGATGCGCTGCATCGGCACGGCTGTTTGCCGAAGCGCGCCGGACATAAAGCCTCGCTGATGGCGATGACCTCAACGCTCAATCGCGGGATGCAGCGCTATATCGCCGACAGCAACAGCGCCCTGCTTGGGCTGCAGCCGGAAGATTGGCTGGAGATGGCTTCACCGGTCAACATCCCGGGCACCAGTACCGAGTATCCCAACTGGCGGCGTAAGCTTACCGTGACGCTCGAGCAGATGTTTGCCGATGCGCAGGTGAATAAGCTGATTAAAGACCTGGATAAGCGCCGCAAGGCCCGCTAATCCAGAGATAGTTCCTCGGTGGCGCTGCGCTTACCGGGGCTACTGGTAGATACTGTTATCGGTTTGCAACGGTTTTGGTTGGGGAAAACATGTGCTTTGTGTTAATTCCGGGCACATTGCGCTCCCGATATTTCTTCTGCGTTATGTCTCTTCTGGCGCAGGGAGCGCACAGGGGGCGGTCAGTCGCCACCGCCCCCTGTACCCCCGGCCTTCCGGGAACGTCTCAGCGATTTTGAGGCCGCCAACACCGGCAGTTTCAGCCAGCATGGTGAATAAATTAAATACAGGCCGCGCGGACCGTAGGTCGGGTAAGCGCAGCGCCACCCGACAAAAACGGCACCGCGGGTAGCCCGGATAAGGCGCTTTGCGCCGCCATCCGGGAAACGAGCAACAAAAAAGGCCGGGGCGTATGATGCGCACCCGGCCTTTTTTATTTCAGGGAGGGAGGGTTACACCACCATCCCCAGCAGCAGACAACCAATCAGGCCGCACACGGAAATGATGGTTTCCAGTACCGACCAGGACTTGATGGTCTCGCCAATGGTCAGGTTGAAATACTCTTTGAACAGCCAGAAACCTGGGTCGTTCACGTGCGAGAAGATGACGCTACCGGAACCCACGGCGATAACCATCAGCTCCGGACTGACGCCGGTGGTGGCAATCAGCGGCGCGGCGATACCACCCGCGGTGATAGCGGCAACGGTAGCCGAACCCAGCGCAATACGCAGTACCGCAGCAATAGACCACGCCATAAACAGCGGTGACATATTGGATTCGTGCATGATAGAGGCGATGTACTTATCCATGCCGCTATCCACCAGCACCTGCTTAAAGGCGCCGCCGCCGCCGATGATCAACAGCATCATGGCAATGATTTTGATAGAGGAGGTCAGCGTATCGTTGATCTGCTCCATGGAGCGGCCGCGGTTCAGGCCGAAAGTGAACAGCGCGATCAGTACCGCAATCAGGGTCGCCATCACCGGGTCGCCGAAGAACTCGGCAACGGGCAGGAAGGCGTGGCCCTTCGGCAGAACCATCTCGGCGACGGCGCGCATCGCCATCAGGATCACCGGTACCAGAGAGGTCCAGACGCTGACGCCAAAGCCCGGCATCTCTTCTTCGGTGAAGGTTTTCGGGTTGTGCAGGCCTTCCGGGATCGGCTTATCAATACCTTTCAGGAAACGGGCGAAAACCGGACCGGCGAGAATAACCGTCGGGATAGCCAGAATCGTACCGTAGAGCAGCGTTTTGCCCATATCGGCGTGGAAAATTGTCGCGATAGCGGTCGGGCCAGGGTGCGGCGGCAGGAAACCGTGGGTGACGGAGAGCGCCGCGGCCATCGGTACGCCGACGTACAGCAGCGGGATACGCGCGGAGGCGGCGATGGTAAAGACCAGCGGCAGCATCAGCACGAAACCGACTTCATAGAACAGGGCGAAACCGACGGTGAAACCGGTCAGTACAACGGCCCATTGAATATGTTTTTTACCGAATTTATCAATCAGGGTGGTGGCGATACGCTGCGCGCCGCCGCAGTCCGCCAGCATTTTACCGAGCATGGCGCCGAAGCCCATGATCAGCGCGAGGCTGCCGAGCGTGCCCCCGACACCGTTTTTGATGGATACGATGACTTTATCCAGAGGCATACCCTGCATTAATCCGACGGCGAGCGCCACCAGAACCAGAGCGATGAAGCCGTTCATTTTGAAACGGATCATCAGCAACAATAACAGGGCAACCCCGATAGCTACGATGACTAATGGCATGATTTACCTGGCCTTAACTTGTTATGGGTAACGTTAAAGTCTGAACATCTACAGTATCCGTTCCGCAGAGGAACAAGGATGTCTGGCACCGTAAAGCTGGCTTATACCTGACCCAGAGAAAGGATAGCTGGCTATTTTTTTGTCGGTGGTGCTTGTCGTGGATGATACGGGTAACATGTGAGCTTTGAGAATGCCCTGAACGGGGTAAATTTTAAATATGAGACTTAAGTCATACTCTCTGCCGGGTTTTTGACGTGTCGACTAGTCAGAAATGTTGCGCGGTAACATGCTGGAGGGGAAATTCACCCGGCAAATGGTTGTTGCCGGGCGAGAAGGCGAAAGCTTAGTAGTAGGAGTGCTCGCCGCGCTGGTGTTCGGTCAGGTCGCGCACGCCTTTCAGCTCCGGGAATTCGTTCAGCAGTTGCTTTTCGATCCCTTCTTTCAGGGTCACGTCGACCATTGAGCAGCCGTTGCAACCGCCGCCGAACTGCAGGATAGCCAGCCCGTCTTCGGTGATTTCCATCAGCGAAACGCGGCCGCCGTGGCCTGCCAGCTGTGGGTTGATCTGCGACTGCAGCAGATACTCGACGCGCTCCATCAGCGGGGCATCGTCGGAAACCTTACGCATTTTGGCGTTCGGCGCTTTCAGCGTCAGCTGGGAACCGAGCTGGTCAGTGACGAAGTCGATTTCAGCATCTTCCAGATAAGGGGCGCTGAGTTCATCAACATACGCGGTCAGCTGTTCAAATTTCAGCGCCGTGTCGGTGTCTTCCACCGCATCCGGTGGGCAGTAGGATACGCCGCACTCAGCGTTTGGGGTGCCGGGATTAATCACAAATACGCGAATTTGCGTCCCTTCTTCCTGATTTGCCAGCAGTTTGGCAAAGTGCGCTTGTGCAGCATCGGAAATACGGATCATAGCGTTGGCCTAATAGTTGACTATTTTACTGGGTTATAATACGCCCATCAGCGGGGGTCTACAAGGTACGGCACACACACCATACCTGAACCGTCGTGGCGCCGTTTCGCAAAAGCAGGCGGGAAATCTCGGCGACGGTGCTTCCGGTTGTGACGACATCATCCACAATGGCGATATGGTGGCCCCGAACGGATAATTCAACCTGGAAAGCATTTTTCAGGTTCTGCTTACGTAATCTAGCGCTTAACTGGTGCTGCGTTGCGGTACGCCGGGTTCGCGTCAGCGCATCGCCGCGCCAGGCGCAGCCCATCCACCGCGCCAGCGGGCGACATAGCGCCTCGCTTTGGTTAAATCCCCGACGCCACTGGCGGCGCTGCCAGAGAGGCACGCTGATAATCCGGTCCACCGGCGGCAGCGCGCGGTAAAGGCGCAGGCGTAAAAGAAGCAGCCGCGCCAGCGCGGGTCCCAACTCCGGATGAGGGGCAAACTTGAACTGATGTACCAGTCCGCTTAGCGGCGGGGCATAGCTATTCACCGTCACCAGCCGCTGCCAGGGCGGCGGTTTTTGCAGGCAGCGTCCGCAGGGGACGTTAGAGGCCGATGCCGGTAGGCCGCACTGCGGGCAGAGTGATTGTGAGATGAGCAACGAGGCGGTGCAGCGCGAGCAAATCCCCCAGTGAGCAATAGCCAGCGGCATTTGGCATAGCCAGCATAAGCTGTGTGCTGTTAGCATAATTCCCCTCATAGTGATGGAAAGAGAACAGTAACTGATGAATGACATCTGGTGGCAAACCACGGGCGAAGGAAATTGTCATCTTGTGCTGCTGCACGGATGGGGGCTGAATGCCAACGTGTGGGATTGCATCACGCCGGAACTGGCTACGCATTTTACCCTGCACCTGGTGGATCTGCCGGGCTATGGCCGCAGCGGTGGTTTTGGCGCTTTAACGCTTGAAGAGATGGCGCAGCAGGTCGTTGAAAAAGCGCCGGAGCAGGCCATCTGGCTTGGCTGGAGCCTGGGCGGGCTGGTGGCGAGTCTGGTGGCGCTGCAGCACCCGCAACGCGTGCAGGCGCTGGTGACCGTCGCTTCTTCGCCGTGTTTTGGCGCGCGCGACCAGTGGCCGGGGATTAAACCGGAAGTGCTGAGCGGCTTCCAGCAGCAGCTTAGTGAAGATTTCCAGCGTACCGTCGAGCGTTTTCTCGCCCTGCAAACCATGGGTACCGAAAGCGCGCGCCAGGACGCCCGGGCGCTGAAAAGCACCGTTCTGTCGCTGCCGATGCCGCCTGCCGAGGTTCTCAACGGCGGGTTGGAAATCCTCAAAACCGCCGATTTGCGTCAACCGCTCGCCGCGCTGACCATGCCGTTTTTGCGCCTCTATGGTCGCCTGGATGGGCTGGTGCCGCGTAAAATCGTTCCGTTATTGGATGAGCTGTGGCCGCAAAGTGAGTCTATCGTCTTCGAAAAGGCGGCCCATGCGCCGTTTATTTCACATCCCCAGCCATTTTGCGAACCGCTGATCGCGCTGAAAGAGCGGCTGAATAATTATTTTTAGCGCCGCGTGGTAAATCATCAGGATCGGGCAATACTTAGGTTGTTGCGGTGGTTGATTATTTCGTTTTTGCCGCCGCAAACTAACAATAACAACCTTATGGAGAGTAAAGGCTATGAAACTTGTTACAGGTATTGTTGCATCTCTGGTGATAGGCTCCCTCTCTTTTGGCGCGTTCGCGGCGAAAGAGATCCAGAAAGATGAAGTCGCGAAGATGAATCTGACCAAGGTCGGCAGCATCACGACTTCCCGTACCACGTCGCCGATGGACGCGAAGCGCGATCTGTCGAAGAAGGCGGATGAGTTGGGCGGTAAGTACTTCGTGGTGATTGCCGGCGAGAAGAACGAGAAGACGGTTCACGCGAACGCCGACGTGTATAAGTAAGCCTGATTTTCCCTGCCAGCGCTGTGCCTGGCAGGGCTAGCAAATCGCACCGCAGATAGCCCGGACAAGGCGCAACGCGCCGCCATCCGGGATGTCCATTCAGCGCAAAGACCACCATTCCCGCAGGCAGGTTTTACCCTCCGGGCAGCTTTTACAGCTGCCGGAAAGGCAGCCATCGGCATCTTCGGTCATCTTGACCGCTTTTCCCATCGCTTCCAGGCGGCTTAACATGGCGTCGATTAGCGGCCGCGGCGTATGCAGGCGGGCGCTCAGCTGTGCGGCTTCCATGCGCCCCTGCAGGGCCAGCATATCGCGTACTTCGATTAACGATGCCATGATGATTGCTCCTTAGTGGCAGTCGCCGGCCGGACTCTGGCAGCAGGACGTCGGGGTTTTACGCGTCGCCAGCAGGGAAACATCCACCCGGCTCCGCGCCCGACGCAGCAGGCCAAAGACCACGACGTTAAACAGAATCACCGCCAGAATACACACCAGGCTGTAGCGCGGGTGCTGGCTAAAGCTCACGGTCTGGTAGTAAAGCGTCGATAGCGAGTAGGCGATATTAAGCCCCCACAGCACCGAGAACATCATCCAACCGCGGCTGGATTCACGGGCAATTGCCCCCATCACGGAAATGCATGGAATATAGAGCAGGACGAAAATCAGGTAGCTGTACGCGGCGGCGGCGCTGCCGAATTTGCTGCCCATCACGCCCATGGCGCCGGTTTCCATTTCGCCATCGCCTTTGCTTGCTTCAATCGGGTTCGCCAGCACGCTCAGGCTAAAGGTGTCTTTCAGCCCCTGCCAGGTTTCATCGACGGCGGCCAACAGCTCGTCGCCAAGGCTAAACTCCTGTGGGTTAAACTCTTCATTCTGGATATCTTCCGCGGTGTAGAGGGTATTCAACGTACCGACCACCACTTCTTTCGCCATCGCGCCGGTAAACAGGCCGACGGTTGCCTGCCAGTTATCTTCGTGCACGCCAATCGGCTTAAACACTGGGGTGATCACTCGGCTAACCGAAGCCAGCGCCGAGTCGTTGATGTTATCGACCACTTTGCCGCTAAGCGAGAAGCTGTTCAGCGCGCTGAGGAAAATACTGACAATCACAATGACCTTACCGGCGCGCAGGACGAAGCCTTTCAGGCGCTGCCAGGTCTGGATAACCAGGCTCTTGATGTGCGGTACGTGATACACCGGCAGCTCCATCACGAACGGCGAGGCTTCGCCGCGCATAATGGTGTATTTGAGCATCAGGCCGGTAAGAATCGCCATCACGATGCCCAGTACGTACAGTGAGAAGACCGCCAGCGCGCCGTTCTGCCCGAAGAAGGCAGCGGAGAAGACCGCGAAAATCGCCAGTCGGGCGCCGCAGGACATAAATGGCGCCATCATGATGGTCATCAGGCGTTCACGCGGCGCATCCAGCGTACGGGCGCCCATAACGGAAGGCACGTTACAGCCGAAACCAACGATCAGCGGCACGAAGGATTTCCCCGGCAAACCTAACGCCTGCATCAGGCGGTCCATCACGAAGGCCGCGCGCGCCATATACCCGGAGTCCTCAAGGAAGGAGAGGAACAGGTACATCATGCCGATTTGCGGCACCAGCGGCAGCACGGTATTGATACCGCCGCCCAGCCCTTGCGCGAGGAACACGGTCAGCCAGTCCGGGAAGTGCAGGGTGTAGCCCAGCCACTGGATGCCGTGAATGAAGATAGCCACCGAACCGGCGTCGAAAATCGGCTGCAGGGCGCCGCCGATGTTGATAGCCAGCAGGAACATCAGGTACATCACGAACAGGAAGATCGGTAAGCCGAGGAAGCGGTTAAGGATAATTTTATCCATCGCCGTGGTGAAGCGGCTCGGCTCGGCGGTCAGGGTGTTACTGACGGCATCGCATACCGCGGCGATACTTTGATAGCGGGCATCGGCGATATAGAGCGCCGGATCGTCCATCTCGCCGCTCAGGTTGGCCAGCGCCAGATCGAGTTTGTCGGCGGCGTTGCCGGCGAAGGCGCGGCTATAAATATCGCCTTCCAGCATCTGCAGCCCAAGCCAGCGGCGCTGACGCAGCGGCATATCAGCGGGCATCGCCTGCGCCAGCATATCGGCTTCGCGCTGCAGAGATTGTGGATAGTGCACCAGTTCCAGCGGCTGATTGTGTTCATGGCGGTCGAGCGCCATTTTCAGCGCTTCGATGCCGCGACCGCGGGTGGAGACCAGCGGGATCACCGGGCAGCCGAGACGGGCCGCCAGCGCGTCGACGTCGATGCGGATTTGCTGTTTTTCGGCAATATCGAGCATGTTTAGCGCGACGACGCAGGGAATACCCAGCTCCAGCAGCTGCAGGGTCAGATAGAGGTTACGTTCCAGGTTCGAGGCGTCGATGACGTTAATCAGCAGATCGGCATCGCCGCTGAGAATATAGTGACAGGCAATCTGTTCATCGAGCGACGTTTGCGAGGAGATGGTGGTCAGCGAATAGGTTCCCGGTAGGTCGACCAGGGTGACCTGGTGGTCGGTAGTGGCGAAGGCGCCTTCTTTGCGCTCAACGGTGACCCCCGCCCAGTTCCCCACCCGCTGGCGCGCGCCGGTTAGCTGATTGAATAACGTTGTTTTGCCGGAATTAGGATTACCAATTAAACCAACGGTTAATTTTTTCATTTTTCAGACTCTTAGTGCCGGGTCAGGTGTTATTGCGCAACCGCTTCCAGTTCAATTAACGCGAGGTCTTTTTTACGTAATACCAGGCTCACCCGCCGGGTCTCAATATGAATAGGATCGCCCAACGGCGCCACGCGCACGACATGAAACGAAGAGCCGGGCAACATTCCCAGGGAGAGCAGTTTCTGCCGATAAGCCGGGCTAATATCGCGGGAAAAACCGGTGATTTTCCACGCACTATCAGGAGTGAATTGCATAGGGCCTACTTGTTATCGCTAACCGAAAAGAGAATTTCCAGGCGCGGCTATAAAAGCGGCGCTGGGGGCTATAGCCAACGAAGAAGAATAAAACTTAACTGATAACGATGATAATGAGAATGGTTTGTATCATCAATACATGACATGGATAATAAATGCGGTTTTCCGGGGAATTTGCTTATTTTTTGATATGACGCAAGAACGTTGCTGTAGCTAAAAATAAGGGAAAAATTAATTTATTCACTTAATGTTTAATAAAGGTTTCATTGGTTAACAGAATGAAACTTTATAAATTTCGAACTTATTGAAAGGTTACTGGAATATATTAATCGAGGTTCAGGCATTAAAAAGCGGAAAATTGCCCCTCGTATTGAGGGGCAGGGAAAGATTAGCGTTTTTTGCCCATCGCGGCGGCCAGCGCATCCATCATCGCGCTGTTGCCGGCTGGCTGAGCATCGCGACCGCGCGGCTTCGCCGCTTTTGCCGCCGGGCGGTTACCCTGCGGGCGATCGTTGCCGCCGCCGCCGCGCGCGTTGCTGTCGCCCGGCTGTTCATCGAGTCGCATCGTTAACGCGATGCGTTTACGCGGCAGGTCGACTTCCATCACCTTCACTTTGACGATATCGCCCGCTTTGACCACGGTATGCGGGTCTTCAACGAACTTATTCGACAGCGAAGAGATATGGACCAGGCCATCCTGGTGCACGCCGATATCGACGAAGGCGCCAAAGTTGGTGACGTTGGTGACCGCGCCTTCCAGAATCATCCCCGGCAGCAGGTCGTTCATCGTCTCAACGCCGTCGGCGAACTGGGCGGTTTTAAACTCAGGGCGCGGATCGCGGCCCGGTTTTTCCAGCTCTTTGATGATATCGGATACCGTCGGCACGCCGAACTTATCATCGGTAAAATCAGAGGCTTTCAGGTTGCGCAGCTCGCTGCTGTTGCCCATCAGATCTTTCAGCGCCTGCTGGGTAGCGGCCAGAATACGCTCGACCACCGGGTAGGCTTCCGGGTGAACGGTTGAGGCGTCCAGCGGGTTGTCGCCGTGGTTAATACGCAGGAAGCCTGCGCACTGTTCAAAGGCTTTTGGCCCCAGACGGCTAACCTTCAGCAACTGCTGGCGGTTGAGGAACTGGCCGTTCTCGTCGCGCCAGGCGACGATATTCTGCGCCATCATGCGGGTCAGGCCGGCGACGCGGGTCAACAGCGCTACCGAGGCGGTGTTAAGGTCAACGCCGACGGCGTTAACGCAGTCTTCCACCACCGCATCCAGCTTACGCGCCAGCTGCGTCTGACTAACGTCATGCTGATACTGACCGACGCCGATTGATTTCGGATCGATTTTCACCAGCTCGGCCAGCGGATCCTGCAGACGGCGGGCGATAGAGACCGCGCCGCGTAGGGAAACGTCGAGGTCCGGGAACTCTTGCGCCGCCAGTTCGGAAGCCGAGTAGACCGACGCGCCGGCTTCGCTGACGATCACCTTCTGGGCGGTCACTTTCGGGAACTGCTTTTGCACGTCGAGGAAGAAACGCTCGGTCTCGCGGGAAGCGGTACCGTTGCCGATAGCCACCAGCTCAACGTTATGTTTCTCGCACAGTGCCGCCACGACGACGGCGGCTTTAGCCGCCTGGCCGGTATGCGGGTAGATGGTATCGGTGGCCACCAGTTTGCCGGTGCCGTCGACTACCGCCACTTTGACGCCGGTACGCAGGCCCGGATCGAGGCCCATGGTGGCGCGCAGGCCGGCAGGCGCGGCCATCAGCAGGTCATGGAGGTTACGGGCGAATACGTTAATCGCTTCGTCTTCCGCGCGTTCGCGCACGGTGCCCATTAATTCGGTTTCGAGGTGCATCAGCACCTTGATGCGCCAGGTCCAGCTGACGACGCCTTTGCGCCAGCTGTCCGCCGGGGCGTTGTTCAGGCGCAGGCCGAGATGATCGATAATGATCTGCTCGCAGTGGCTCTCTTTCGGCGGCTCGTCAAACTGCGGGTCGGCGTTGAGCGACAGCTGCAGCACGCCCTCATTGCGCCCGCGGAACATCGCCAGCGCGCGGTGCGACGGCACGGAAGCGATCGGTTCATGGTGGTCGAAGTAATCGCGGAATTTAGCGCCTTCTTCTTCCTTGCCGCTGACGACGCTGGCCACCAGATGGGCGTTTTTCCACAGATAATCACGTACTTTCGCCAGCAGGGCGGCGTCTTCCGCGAAGCGTTCCATCAGGATATAGCGCGCGCCGTCGAGAGCGGCTTTGCTATCCGCCACGCCTTTATCGGCATCGATATAGTTTGCCGCTTCGGTTTCCGGATCGTGGGAGGGCTCATTCCACAGCAGATCGGCCAGCGGTTCGAGACCGGCTTCAATGGCGATTTGCCCGCGGGTGCGGCGTTTGGGTTTGTACGGCAGGTAGAGGTCTTCGAGCTCGGTTTTGCTGAGGGTGGCGTTGATGGCTTTTTCCAGCGCTTCGTTGAGCTTGCCCTGTTCGCCGATCGATTTGAGGATCGCCTGGCGGCGGTCTTCCAGTTCGCGCAGATACCCGAGGCGAGTTTCCAGATTACGCAGCTGCGTGTCATCCAGACCGCCGGTGACTTCCTTACGATAACGTGCAATAAACGGCACGGTGTTCCCTTCATCAAGCAGGCGAACGGCAGCTTCTACCTGTTCGGCTCTGGCCTGAAGTTCACCCGCAATAATGCGGCAGAGCGAATCATTCATCATCGGTTTTATTCATCATTAGGGTCAAAATCAGGGGATAGTTATACGGGCTGCCAGGCTAAAATGCCAGCCGCGACCGGGTTCTCTCGGAATGTTCCGGCGCTATTTCACGTATTCAATTTCATTGACGTACCAGCTGGCTTCGCCCGCCGGGGTGTTAACGATAGCCAGGTCGCCCACCTCTTTCTTTAGTAAGGCGCGCGCCATTGGCGAATCGATAGAGATATAGTCTTTGCGGCCGAAGATTTCATCGTAGCCGACAATGCGAAAGCGCTTGGTATCACCATCGTCGTTCTCGATTTCCACCCACGCGCCGAAGAACACTTTGCCTTCCTGCTGCGGGGAATAATCGACGATTTTGAGATTTTCCAGGCACTTGGTGAGATAACGCACCCGGCGGTCAATCTCGCGCAGGCGCTTTTTATTGTACTGATAATCGGCGTTTTCGCTGCGGTCGCCAAGACTCGCCGCCCAGGTCACTTTCTTGGTGACTTCCGGGCGCTCTGTACGCCACAAGTAATCCATCTCTTGCTTCAGTTTTTCATACCCTTCACGGGTGATCAGCGGCGTTTTCATCTGTGGTTCATCCAAAATAATCTCGTCCCGCCGTACCTTAACCAGCCGTTTCGGCAAGGTAAAGCGCCAGGCGCAGAAATCGCGGCTACTGGCTGCGGGTAAAAATGGTAATCACCTGATCAATATGATTTTTCATTGCTTTTTTTGCCGCACGTACGTCGTGGGCCTCAATGGCTTCAAGGATCGCGCGATGCTCCTGTTCCGAGCGATGTGGCATATCGTCCGGGGTGTAATGGCGCTGCAGCATGCGGAACATACTGCCGTAGCGGTGGCCGAGCAGGTGGCCGATGATAAACGCGTACGCCGGGTTGCCGCTGGCCTGAGCGATACGGATATGGAACAGGCGGTCGCCGGGATGGGTGGTTGAACCGGCACGGTTATCGCGACAGTTCTGTTCAAAGGCCTCGCGGATAGCGGCCAGCTCTTCGGCGCTGGCGTGGCGCGCCGCCAGCGCGGCGGTTTCCGGTTCGATTAGCAGACGCGCCTGCAGCAGAGAAAAGGGCGGGAGTTCGGCGTTAAAATCAAGGTCTATGTTGAGTTCGTCGTCGATCTCCGTCCACTGGTCGCGACCGGCCTGCGCCATCACCGGTTCTTTGGTGGCGGCGAGCGGCGTCTGCGATTTGACGATTACCCCGTTGCCGACGCGCACGTCCACCAGGCCAATCACCTCCAGCGCAATCAGCGCTTCGCGTACCGATGCGCGGCTGACGTTCAACTGCTGGGCTAAATCTCGCTCAGACGGGAGACGACTGCCGGGCGGAAATTCGTTGTTCTCAATTAATCGCTTGAGTTGGTCTGCTATCTGTCTGTAAATCCTTGGGTTTTCCAGTCTGGTAATCGGCATGTTTCACCTTTGCTCATGCGATAGACAGTGATAAAGCGCACAAATATTGGCCAGCACACTTGAGTGTTTGTTAGTCGAGTGTAATTAATTGGTTAACCAATGTGCCGTTTATGGCCGTTTTTGCAACATCTAAGCTTCACGATAGCGGGTTATGCCTGACTTGTCATGCGAAAGGTCAGGCCTTTGACTACCACCAATGGCCTGACCATTAGTCCTTTAGACCAGGGGAGAGAAATGGAACTAACCGGAAAACGCGTTCTGATTACCGCCGCAGGGCAGGGGATTGGCAATAGCTGCGCGCGGCTGTTTGCCGCCGCTGGCGCGGAAGTGATTGCCAGCGATATCAACATTGCCGGACTGAGCGATATCCCCGGCGTGCAGCCGCTGCAGCTGGATGTCACACGCGCCGACGCGATTGCCGCCGCCGCGGAAACGCTGGGCCCGCTGGATGTCTTGTTCAACTGTGCCGGGGTGGTGCATAGCGGCAGCATTCTTGAATGTAGCGAGCGGGAGTGGCAGTTCGCTCTCGATCTGAATGTCACCGCCATGTTCCACACGATTCGCGCCTTTTTGCCGGCGATGATCGCCCGCGGCGGCGGCTCGATTATCAACATGTCATCGGTGGCTTCCAGCGTGAAAGGGGTACCAAACCGCTTCGCCTACAGCGCCAGTAAAGCGGCGGTCATTGGCCTGACCCGCTCGGTGGCGGCGGATTTCGTCACCCAGGGCATTCGTTGTAATGCGATTTGTCCGGGCACCGTCGATTCACCTTCGCTGCGCGGACGTATTGCCGAGCAGGCGCGTGAACAAGGGTTGAGCGAAGAGGCGGTTTATGAGGCGTTTGTCGCCCGCCAGCCTATTGGCCGCATCGGCAAGCCGGAAGAGATCGCCCAGCTGGCGCTGTATCTGGCTTCCGACGCCAGCGCCTACACCACCGGTACGGTACAGATTATTGACGGCGGCTGGAGCAACTAACCGCGCGGCGCTTTATTTCACTATCAGGAAAACGCATGAAATTACTTCGTTTTGGCAATCCCGGCAGCGAGCGTCCGGGCGTACTCGATAACGACGGCCGCCTGCGCGACCTGTCGCAATATATTAACGATCTGCGCGGCGACGCGCTGCTGCCGGAGAGTCTGGCGCGTCTGCGCCAGCTGGATCTCTACAGCCTGCCGCTGGTTGAAGGCAATCCGCGTATTGGCGCCTGCGTCGGCGGTATCGGTAAGTTTATCTGCATTGGCCTGAACTATGCCGATCACGCCGCAGAGACCGGCGCCGACATTCCGCAGGAACCGGTGGTATTCAGCAAGTGGACCAGCGCGGTGGTCGGGCCTAACGACAACGTGATTATCCCGCGCGGTTCGCAAAAGACCGACTGGGAAGTCGAATTAGGGGTAGTGATTGGCAAAGGCGGGCGCTATATCGACGAGCGCGACGCCATGCAGCACGTTGCTGGCTACTGCGTGATTAATGACGTCTCCGAGCGCGAGTATCAAATTGAGCGCGGCGGCACCTGGGATAAGGGCAAAGGCTGCGACACGTTCGGGCCGACGGGCCCCTGGCTGGTGACCGCCGATGAAATCCCCGACCCCAACGCCCTCAACCTGTGGCTGGAGGTCGACGGCAAACGCTATCAGGACGGCAACACCCGCACCATGATTTTCAAAGTGCCCTATATCATCAGCTACCTGAGCCGCTTTATGAGCCTGCAGCCGGGCGATGTCATCTCCACCGGCACGCCGCCGGGGGTGGGGATGGGCCAGAAACCGCAGCCGGTTTATTTACGCGCCGGCCAGACTATTCGTTTGGGCATTGAAGGGTTGGGCGAACAGCAGCAGCTGACCGTGGAGGACAAACAATGACGCAAATTACCGCCCTGCGGGTAGAGGATATTCGCTTCCCCACTTCGCAGCAGTTGGACGGCTCCGACGCGATGAATCCCGATCCGGATTACTCCGCCGCCTACGTGATCCTCGAAACCGACAATCCTAAGCTCACCGGTCACGGGCTGACCTTCACCATTGGCCGCGGCAACGAAATTTGCTGCGCGGCGATTCAGGCGCTGGAGCATTTAATCGTCGGCGAGCAACTTGAGGCGATCGCCGCCGATATGGGCGCCTTCTGGCGGCGCTTTACCAGCGATAGCCAGCTGCGCTGGATTGGCCCGGATAAAGGGGCGATTCACCTGGCGACCGGCGCGGTGGTCAATGCGGTGTGGGATCTGTGGGCGAAGGCCGAAGGCAAACCGGTCTGGCGACTGGTCGCCGATATGAGCCCGGCCGAGCTGGTGCGCTGCATCGATTTTCGCTACATCACCGACTGCATTACCCCGGAGGAGGCGCTGCGCCTGCTGGAAAGCCGTGAAGAGGGTAAAGCCCAGCGGCTTGAACAACTGCAGACGCATGGTTATCCGTGTTACACCACCTCAGCGGGCTGGTTGGGTTACGGTGATGACAAACTGCGTCGTCTTTGTCAGCAGGCGGTGGACGCCGGTTTCTCGCATATCAAGCTGAAGGTCGGGCGCGACATTGAAGACGATATCCGCCGCGTGCGCATTGCCCGTGAAGTGATTGGCCCCGAGCGGAAACTGATGATTGACGCCAACCAGGTATGGGAAGTGGATGCCGCGATTCCGTGGGTCAAAGCGCTGGCCTTCGCCAACCCGTGGTTTATCGAAGAGCCGACCAGCCCGGATGATATCGAAGGTCACCGCAAGATCCGCGAGAACATCGGCGCGGTGAAGGTCGCCACCGGCGAGATGTGCCAGAACCGGATTATGTTCAAACAGTTCATTATGCGCGGCGCGATTGACGTGGTGCAGATCGATGCCTGCCGGTTAGGCGGCGTCAACGAAGTGCTGGCGGTGATGCTGATGGCGGCGAAGTACAACCTACCGGTTTGCCCGCACGCCGGCGGCGTCGGACTGTGCGAATACGTCCAGCACCTGTCGATGATTGACTACCTGTGCATCGCCGGTACCCATGAAGGGCGGGTGATTGAGTTTGTCGACCATCTGCACGAGCACTTCCTGCACCCTTGCGAAATCCGCGGCGCAGCTTATATGCCACCGCAGGCGCCGGGCTACTCGATTGAAATGCATCAGGCTTCTATCGAGCAGTACCGCTACCGTGGAGAAGCGCATGTTGCGCATTGACGCCCACCACCACTACTGGCGCTATCAGCCACAGGATTATCCGTGGATTGATGACGACATGCCGCAACTGCGCCGGGATTTTTACCCCCCGCAGCTCCAGCCGCTGCTGGCGCAGCACCAGCTCGATGGCGCGGTGGTAGTGCAGGCGCGTCATGATGAAAACGAAACCGCCTGGCTGGTGGCGCAGGTTTCTCAAGCAGCAGGCGTATGCGGCGTGGTGGGCTGGCTGGATATTACCGCCGCGGATCTCGGAGACAAGCTGACGCAGTGGCGCGGCCAGCTGTGCGGGTTGCGCCATCAGGTGCAGGATGAAGCCGACCCGGCAGCGTGGCTTGAGCGCGAGGCGGTCTCGCGAGGAATGCAGCAGTTGCAGCGCCAGGGCTATAGCTGGGATCTGTTGGTTACCCATCGTCATCTCGCAGCGGCGGCACGCTTTGCCGCCCGCCACGATGACCACTGGCTGGTACTCGATCATTTCGGCAAGCCGGATATCGCGCGCGGCGCGGCCCACTGGGCCGAACAGGCGCGGCCGCTGGCCGCATTACCGCATGTGGTGGGCAAACTTTCCGGCCTGGTGACAGAAGCCGGGCGTGGATGCTGGACTGAGGAACAGCTGCTGCCTTTCTTCGACGCCGCGCTGGAGCTGTTTGGCCCACAGCGGCTGATGTTTGGTTCCGACTGGCCGGTATGCCTGCTGGCGGCGGAGTACCGCCAGGTTTACCAGCTGTGCGAAACGGCGCTGGCTCCGCTGACGGAAACGCAGCGGTCAGCTATTTGGGGCGGCACTGCCTGTCGGGTTTATGGTTTAACGGAGGCGAAGCGTGGATCTATTTCTTAAAGACAAAGTGGTTATCGTCACCGGCGGCGGCTCGGGGATCGGCGCGGCCGTGACGCAACTGCTGGCGGAAGAGGGGGCGGTGCCGGTCATCGTCACTAACGCCCTGCCAGAGCAGGGGTTTATGGATAGGTTGAAGCAAATCGCGCCGCAAAGTGAGCTCATTATCGCCGACCTGTGCCAGGAGGCCGAATGTGCCGGGGCGGTAGGTCAGGTGCTGGCGCGATTTGGCCGCATTGATGCGCTGGTGAATAACGCCGGAGTGAACGATGGCGTAGGGCTCGAGGCCGGGCGTGAGGCGTTTCTCGGATCGCTTGAGAAAAACCTGATCCACTACTACCAGATGGCTCACCTGTGCCGCGAAGCGTTAGAGGCGGCGCGGGGCGCTATCGTCAATATCGCCTCGAAAACCGCGCTCAGCGGCCAGGGCGGCACCAGCGGCTATACCGCGGCGAAAGGGGCGGTGCTGGCATTAACCCGTGAATGGGCGGTATCGCTGCGCGAGAGCGGCGTGCGCGTCAACGCGGTGGTTCCGGCGGAAGTGCTGACGCCGCAGTACCAGCGCTGGATAAATACCTTCCCCGATCCGCAGCGGCAGATGGCGGCGATTAACCAACGCATTCCGCTGGGCAAACGCATGACCACGCCGGAAGAGATCGCCAACACCGTGGTGTTTCTTATCTCCTCGCGCGCGTCGCACACTACCGGGCAGTGGCTATCGGTGGACGGCGGATATTTGCATCTCGACAGGGCGCTGTCATGAACGCCATCGTCGCGCGGCGGCGGCTGTGTCAGGCGCTGGATTTAGTCGATTCGGCGGAGAAAATCGCCGAATACCAGCGTCTGCATGAACGTATCTGGCCGGAAGTCGCCGGGCACCTGCGCGCCCATGGCGTGCTGGATATGGAGATTTACCGGCTTGGCACGCGGCTGTTTATGGTGATGGAGGTCGCCGGGGATTTCGATGGCGAACGCTTTGCTCAGCACAGCCTGAACCACCCGGTCATTCAGCGCTGGGAAGCGCTGATGTGGCAATACCAGGTTCCCACCCCCTGGACGCCGGCAGGCGAAAAATGGGTGTCGATGGAGCGCATATTCTCTTTGCAGGATCAATAAAACAACTCTGTACTCTACTGAGGATCTCACCATGCTAGTGAATAAAACGGCGGAGCCGCTGGCGGCCCGCGCCGGGGCGACCCCTAATCTGCGCTGGGCATTTATGCTGGTCACCAGCCTGTTCTTTATGTGGGGGCTCTCTTACGGCCTGCTCGATGTTCTCAATAAACACTTTCAGGAGACCCTGCACGTCACCAAAGCGCAGTCCGGTTTACTGCAGGCGGCCTATTTTGGCGCCTACTTCCTGGTGGCGCTGCCCGCCGGCTATTTTATGGATAAACGCGGTTATAAAGCGGGGATCCTGGTCGGTTTGTGCCTGTATGCGCTTGGCGCGCTGCTGTTTGTGCCGGCGGCGAGCGTGAATAGCTTTGCGCTATTCCTCTTCGCGCTGTTTGTGATTGCCTGTGGATTAGGTTGCCTTGAGACCGCGGCGAACCCTTATGCGACGGTACTTGGCGATAGTAAAGGCGCCGAGCGGCGGTTGAATCTGGCGCAGTCGTTTAACGGACTGGGGCAGTTTATTGGCCCGCTGATCGGCGGCACGCTGTTCTTTTCAGCCACTCAGAGCAATACCGGCGATCAGAGCTCGGTAAAAATCACCTATGTCGCTATCGCCGTGCTGGTGCTGGCCATCGCGCTGCTGTTCCGCCGCACGCCGATGCCGGATATTCGCGAGGATGAGGGCAGTCAGCAAGAAGCGGCACAAGGGCTGTGGCAGCATCGCCACTTTACCGGCGGGGTCATCGCCCAGTTCTTTTACGTTGCCGCGCAGGTCGGCGTGGGTGCGTTCTTTATCAACTATGCGACCGAGCACTGGCATGGCGTGACAAACCAGCACGCTTCCTATCTGCTGTCGATTGCGATGATTAGCTTTATGGTCGGTCGTTTCTTCAGTACCTGGCTGATGGGGCGGGTGCAGGCGGCGACGCTGCTGATGGTGTATTCGTTGGTCAATATCGTGCTCTGCGGTCTGGTGATGATGAGTATCGACGGCGTGTCGGTGGTGGCGCTGATTGCGGTCTTCTTTTTTATGTCGATTATGTTCCCGACCATTTTCGCGCTGGGCGTTAAAAATATGGGCAGCCATACCAAACGCGCCAGCTCGTTTATGATTATGGCCATCGTCGGCGGGGCGATTATGCCTTACTTCATGGGGGCGCTGGCCGACCGCTACAGCACCGCGCTGGCCTATGGGTTGCCGCTGCTATGCTTCCTGGTGGTGCTGTGGTACGGCATGAGCCAACGACGCGCGTAAGCGGCAAAATTAGCTAAAAAGGCGGAGGAGACCCTCCGCCTTTTTCTTTTTTGTCGCGCCGGTGGTAAATTTTGCTCAGAATGACGGGTTTACCCTAAATAATTCGAGTTGCAGGAAGGCGGCAAGTGTGTGAATCCCCAGGAGCATAGATAACTATGTGACTGGGGTGAGCGCACGCAGCCAACGCACGTGCAACTTGAAGAATGACGGGTATAAACTGCTGTTTAATATGCTTTGTAACAATTTCGACTAGAATATATACCAGATTTGGCTGGTCGTATTAGCGTGGGTTTTTAAGAATACGCACTAACGATTGCAGTGAACCTTTGGGAGTACAAACAATGCAAGAGAATTATAAGATTCTGGTTGTGGATGACGACATGCGCCTGCGCGCGCTGCTGGAACGTTATCTGACCGAGCAGGGCTTCCAGGTTCGTAGCGTGGCGAACGCCGAACAGATGGATCGCCTGCTGACCCGTGAATCCTTCCACCTGATGGTGCTGGATCTGATGCTGCCGGGCGAAGATGGTTTATCTATCTGCCGCCGTCTGCGTAGCCAGAGCAACCCGATGCCGATCATTATGGTGACGGCGAAAGGGGAAGAAGTGGACCGTATCGTGGGCCTGGAAATCGGCGCCGATGATTACATTCCTAAACCGTTTAACCCGCGCGAACTGCTGGCCCGTATCCGCGCCGTGCTGCGCCGCCAGGCGAACGAGCTGCCGGGCGCGCCATCGCAAGAAGAAGCGGTGATTGCTTTTGGCAAGTTCAAACTGAACCTCGGCACCCGCGAGATGTTCCGTGAAGATGAGCCGATGCCGCTCACCAGCGGTGAGTTCGCGGTATTAAAAGCGCTGGTTAGCCATCCGCGCGAGCCGCTGTCCCGCGATAAGCTGATGAACCTTGCCCGCGGCCGCGAATACTCGGCGATGGAGCGCTCCATCGACGTACAAATCTCCCGCCTGCGCCGCATGGTGGAAGAAGATCCGGCGCACCCGCGCTACATCCAGACCGTTTGGGGACTGGGCTACGTCTTCGTACCGGACGGTTCTAAGGCATGAAGCGCGTGCGTTTTTCGCCGCGAAGCTCATTTGCCCGCACCCTGTTACTGATCGTCACCCTGCTGTTCGTCAGCCTGGTGACGACCTATCTGGTGGTGCTGAATTTCGCGATCCTGCCGAGCCTGCAGCAGTTTAATAAGGTGCTGGCATACGAAGTCCGTATGCTGATGACCGATAAACTGCAGCTGGAAGACGGCACCCAACTGGTGGTTCCGCCGGCGTTTCGCCGCGAAATTTACCGCGAGCTGGGGATTTCGCTCTATTCCAATGAGGCGGCGGAAGACGCAGGGCTGCGCTGGGCGCAGCATTATGAATTCTTAAGCCAGCAGATGGCGCACCAGCTTGGCGGGCCGACCGAAGTGCGGGTTGAGGTCAACAAAAGCTCGCCGGTGGTGTGGCTGAAGACCTGGCTGTCGCCGAATATCTGGGTGCGGGTGCCGCTGACTGAAATCCATCAGGGCGATTTCTCGCCGCTATTCCGCTATACGCTGGCGATAATGCTGCTGGCCATTGGCGGCGCGTGGCTATTTATCCGTATCCAGAACCGGCCGCTGGTCGACCTGGAGCACGCCGCGCTGCAGGTCGGACGTGGGATTATTCCGCCGCCGCTGCGCGAATACGGCGCGTCGGAAGTGCGTTCGGTGACCCGCGCCTTCAACCATATGGCCGCCGGGGTCAAACAGCTGGCGGATGACCGTACGCTGCTGATGGCCGGGGTCAGCCACGATTTGCGCACGCCGTTGACGCGGATCCGGCTGGCGACGGAGATGATGGGCGAACAGGACGGCTATCTTGCCGAGTCGATCAATAAAGATATCGAAGAGTGCAACGCCATCATCGAGCAGTTTATTGATTACCTGCGCACCGGCCAGGAGATGCCGATGGAGCTTGCGGATCTCAATGCCGTGTTAGGCGAAGTGATCGCCGCCGAAAGCGGCTACGAGCGGGAAATCGCCACCGATCTGCAGGCCGGAGAAATTCCGCTGCGCCTGCATCCGCTATCGATTAAACGCGCGCTAGCCAATATGGTGGTGAACGCCGCTCGTTACGGTAAGGGCTGGATTAAAGTCAGCAGCGGCAGCGAAGCCAGCCGTGCCTGGTTCCAGGTGGAAGATGACGGCCCGGGAATTAAACCGGAACAGCGCGAACATCTGTTCCAGCCGTTTGTGCGTGGCGATAGCGCCCGTAGCACCAGCGGCACCGGGCTGGGGCTGGCGATAGTGCAGCGTATTATCGACAATCATAACGGTCGCCTGGAGATTGGCACCAGCGAACGCGGCGGCCTGCTGATCCGCGCCTGGCTACCAATTCCGGTGCATCGCGCGCTGTCGCCGGCGAAGCCTGCGAAAGAGAGTTGATTAGCGTATAAAAATAAAAAAGCCGGGCATCGCCCGGCTTCAGACTGCTGACAAAGAAGGAAAAAGCGTGGTTTTTCCTTCTTTGTGGTTATCAGCCGAAAATCAATAAATTGATTTTCCTTGTTATTTGTCTCTTGCAATCTGTAAGTCCAATGGTTGCATGAGGTTTGTCATCAATCTCAAGCCGGGCATCGCCCGGCTTTGTTGTCTCTGCGACCTGATTAACGCTTCGGACCAGCCGCAACCAGCGCAGCGCCGGCCGGGGTATCGGTATATTTCTCGAAGTTCTCAATAAACAGTTTCGCCAGCTGATCGGCTTTCTCCTGCCACTGCTCCGGAGAACCGTAGGTATTACGCGGGTCGAGGATATGGGTATCGACGCCCGGCAGCTCGGTTGGGATCTGCAGGTTGAACATCGGCAGAGTGAAGGTTTCGGCGTTATCCAGCGAACCGTCGAGGATGGCGTCGATAATCGCGCGGGTATCTTTAATTGAGATACGCTTGCCGGTACCGTTCCAACCGGTGTTGACCAGGTAGGCCTGGGCGCCGGAAGCCTGCATGCGTTTTACCAGCACTTCGGCGTACTGCGTCGGGTGCAGCGACAGGAACGCGGCGCCGAAGCAGGCGGAGAAGGTTGGGGTCGGCTCGGTGACGCCGCGCTCGGTACCGGCCAGCTTGGCGGTAAAGCCAGACAGGAAGTGGTACTGAGTCTGGTCAGCGGTCAGGCGTGAAACCGGCGGCAATACGCCAAAGGCATCGGCGGTCAGGAAGATGACCTTGGTAGCGTGACCGGCTTTCGACACCGGCTTAACGATATTTTCGATATGGTCGATCGGGTAGGAGACGCGGGTGTTCTCGGTCTTCGAACCGTCATCAAAATCGATGGTGCCGTCAGCCAGTACCACGACGTTTTCCAGCAGCGCATCGCGGCGGATCGCGTGATAGATATCCGGCTCGTTGGCTTCCGACAGCTTAATGGTCTTCGCGTAGCAGCCGCCTTCGAAGTTAAACACTCCATCATCATCCCAACCGTGCTCGTCATCGCCAATCAGGCGGCGTTTCGGGTCGGTGGAGAGGGTGGTTTTACCGGTGCCGGACAGGCCGAAGAACACGGCGACATCGCCTTTTTCGCCGACGTTAGCGGAGCAGTGCATCGAAGCGATGCCCTGCAGCGGCAGCAGGTAGTTCATGATCGAGAACATCCCTTTCTTCATTTCGCCACCGTACCAGGTGCCGCCGATAAGCTGGATGCGCTCGGTCAGGTTGAAAGCCACGAAGTTTTCGGAGTTCAGACCCTGCTCTTTCCACTGCGGGTTGGTGCACTTCGCGCCGTTCATGACGATAAAGTCCGGCTCGAAGGCTGCCAGCTCTTCTTCGCTCGGGCGAATGAACATGTTCTTAACAAAGTGTGCCTGCCAGGCGACTTCAGTAATAAAGCGCACGCTGAGGCGGGTGTCGGCGTTGGCGCCGCAGAAGGCGTCGACGATAAACAGGCGTTTGCCCGACAGCTGGTGAGTCACCAGGCCTTTCAGGTGCTGCCAGGTTTCCTGGGAGAGCGGCTTGTTGTCGTTCTTGCCATTGCCTTTATCAGACCACCACACGGTATCGCGAGTGGTATCGTCACGGACGATATATTTATCTTTCGGCGAACGGCCGGTGAAAATGCCGGTATCGACGGCGATGGCGCCAAGATTGGTTAATACGCCACGCTCATAACCTTCCAGTTTCGGGTCGAGCTCTTCCTGATACAGCGTATCGAAGCTCGGGTTGTGGACAATTTCCTGGACGTCATTGATACCGTAAGCCTTGAGATCCTGCGGGGTTAAACTATTAACGCGCATGTCACTGCTCCTTAGCCAATATGTACTGCTTTAAATTGTAGGGTTTCTTTCAGGGAATAGACCGCGACCAGGCTCATAGATTTACGTATCTCGACAAACGCCTTTCTTACGAAAAACACAGTGACTCCTGTCACGAAGTGCGCGTGATTATCTCAGGAAAACGGCCGCAGGTGGCGATAGATGTTTCCGAATGGTTAAAAAGTAATTAAAAAAACTGCTGAAATGTGAATGTAATCGCTTTCTTGAAAGAAAGTTACGTAACTCTTTCAGTGAAAATCGATTCAACACGCGGTCGAAATAGTTGACGCCAGGCGCGGCGGGTTAGAAAAACCCGGCAACGCCCGGCGAGAGGGGCGATTAGTGTACCTGCGGATCCGCCGGCGAGGCGTTATTACGGATCTCGGCGATATCCATCGCGTTGAACAGGTAATGATTACCGCAGTAGTCGCAATGCATATCAATTTCGCCTTCGTCGGCGAGGATGCTGTCGACTTCTTCATCCGGCAGCGTCTTCAGCGCATCGGCGCAGCGCTGGCGAGAACAGGTGCATTTGAACTCGACGTCTTGCGGGTCGTATACCGTCACCTCTTCCTCATGGTACAGGCGCCATAATACATCGGTCGCCGGCAGGGTGAACAGTTCTTCCGCCTTGATGGTCTCGGTCAGGGTCGCCAGATGCTCGAAGTCGTTAAGCTGCGCGTCCTGAGCCGGCATCACCTGCAGCAGCATGCCGCCGGCCACCGCTTTACCGTCGTGCTCGCCGGTACGAATGAACAGACGGGTCGGCAGCTGTTCGGAACGCTGGAAGTAATCTTCCAGGCATGCCGCCAGGGTATCGCCTTCCAGGCCAACAACGCCCTGATAGCGCTCGCCTTCCTGTGGAGAGATGGTAATGACCAGATAGCCGTTGCCGACCAGCGTTTTCAGGTCCGCGCCTTCCGGGATTTCACCCTGAACGCGAGCGACGCCGCGCAGCTGCTGCTGGTTATTGCCGTTGATCACCGCCAGCGAGAGCGGGCCGTCGCCCTGCAGCTGAACGGTAATATCGCCGGCGAATTTCAGCGTGGCGGTCAGCAGGCTGGTGGCGACCAGCAGCTCCGACAGCACGGTTTTCACCGGCTGCGGGTAGCTATGGTTGGCCAGGATCTGTTCCAACGTGTCCGATACGGTGACCAGTTCACCGCGCACGGCATAGTTTTCAAACAGATAACGATGTAATTGATCGTGTTGAGTCATAATCATCTCTCTTGCTGGCGGCAGCGCTATTCGCTGTCGCCGTGTTTAAATCTCATCAGGTCGCGGCGCTCTTTTTTGTCCGGACGTCTGTCTGGGTGAGGCATCGTGAGCGCATTCAGCTTACGCGCCAGCGCCACTTTTTCGCGTTTCTCGATACTCTCCGCCGTCTCTTCGTACAGCATAACGGCTTCGCTGGCTGGCCTGCGCTGTTCGGTAACGCTTTTGACGATAACGGTGCGCTCGTCGTTGCCCTGGCGCAGGGTCAGGGTGGCATTCAGCTCGACGATTTTGCTCGGCTTACTACGTTGTCCGTTGTAGTGCACCTTGCCGCCTTCAACCATTTCGCGCGCAATGGCGCGAGTTTTATAAAAGCGGGCTGCCCAAAGCCATTTGTCCAGCCTGACGCTTTCATCGGGCTTATCTTTCATGGCCTCTCCTCCGGAGTCAGGGAAGGGATCAGCCGCCGGTAATCGTTCACGCCAGGATGGCGGGCATACTGTTTTTCCGCCAGGCCGGAATCCGGATTGGTGACGCCCAGGCAATAACGAATGCCGAACTGCGCCGCCGCGTCCAGGATAGCCTCGCTGTCATCGACAAACAGCGTTTTGCGCGCATCAAGGCCGGTTTCTTCCGCCACCGCGCGCCACAGGCGCTGATCCTCTTTCGGATAACCAAATGTGTGGGTGGAAAGTAATAAATCAAGGTGCGCGTCCAGACCGGTGTGCTTAAGCTTCACCGCCAGATTATGCGGGTGCGCGTTGGTCAGCAGGATGCGGCGCTTGCCGCTGGCCCGCAGCGCATCAAGGAATGGCACGGTATCTTCCCGCAGTTTGGCCCGCGGTCCCTGCTCGCTGGTCATCGCACAAATATCCAAACCCAGTCGCTCGCTCCAGTAATCAAGACAGTACCAGTTTAGCGTATGCTGCACGGCGTGATACTCCTGGTGCATTGCCGCTTTGGCTTCCTGCAGGTTGAGTCCGCGCGCGGCGCCCCAGGTTTCCGGGACCAATTTTTGCCAGAAGTAGTTGTCGAAGGCGAGGTCGAGCAGCGTACCATCCATATCCAGCAGAACGGTATCAACCTCCTGCCACGCGATATTGATTTGCATGGTGAGTCTCCAGCGAGGGGGAAATGCGCGACAGGGTATCACACCCTGCCGCGCAGGAATTAATCTTGATGATCCGGGGAAGGGATAAGAACCGGATTCAGGCAGCTTTCATAATATTTTTGAATTTCTTCCATGCGCAGGCGCTGGCGCTGATAGCGGCGGATCGCCTGCACGCCGTGCCACGACATACAACCAAGCATCGCCAGCAGCAGCAGAGTGGTGCCAAGATAGCGCCACAGCCCGCTGCGATCGGGAATGCGGTGCAGGTTGATATGCTGGGTGCCATTGGCGTCGGTATAAAGATTAGTGACGATCCCCTCCGCATGGAATGGCGTGTGCATCAACATGCCCGCCAGGCGCTGCAGCTCGCCCCACTGCTCGTGGGCGGGATAATCGT
This sequence comes from Klebsiella sp. 141251, assembly GCF_050600725.1. NCBI lineage: Bacteria > Pseudomonadati > Pseudomonadota > Gammaproteobacteria > Enterobacterales > Enterobacteriaceae > Klebsiella > Klebsiella sp. 141251. The sequence goes on along the minus strand of NZ_JAQIRG010000006.1, from coordinate 46,089 downwards.
ACAGGCTGATAGCCGGCCACGGCTGATTGACCAGTTCGCTGCCTTCATCGCTGGCGATCAGGAATCCGCCAGGGGCCGGGCTATTTAGCGCCTGCGCCGCGCGGGAGGTTTCACGCATCACAAACGGCGCGGTGGAAGTGGTCACCAGATTCTCCAGCGATTCGGCGCTTACCGGGCGCAGCAACACGTTCACCCCATCGAGCTTACCGGCGGTGGCGCGTTTGGTTAGCGCTTCCCAGTTGCGGGTATTGCCAAGGTTGACCAGCGCGTTCTTCAGACGCACGCAGTCATCTTTCGCCGAGCAGAGATCGTTGGTTTTCAGCACGATATCGCCGAAGTCATCCAGCAGCACCATTCCTGATTTCTGAATTGCCGAACGTAATGCCGGGCTAACGTGCGAATCGTCGTCCGGGTCAGGATGCAACTGGCGCTGTACCGCCTGGACTAGCGCCGTGGCCTTCCCGACGATATCGGACTCCGGCAGCGGCAGGGGAGGCGCGTCGTTCCAGATGATCTGCGAACAGTCGAACGGCGTAAACGGTGACGCGTCTTTTGCGCTCCAGGCGCCCGGCGTACGGATGTTGCACATTCCGGTACCTTTTAACTGCAGCGTGTCGCCGATACGCACTTTCGCCTTTTCAAGCTGGCCGACGGTGGTGGCTTCGATGGTCTGCGCCCCCTTAAGCCAGGAGAGGGTGAATTTAAAGGGCATATTCAGCGGTACGCTAATCCACAGCATGATGACGACCAGCAGCGCGCCGGCGGCGATAATCGCGCTGCGCAGCCAGTACTGCAGCGGGAAGTGTTTCACTTCATCGTGCAGCGACAGGAATCGCCCCTGGCGAACAACGTGGCGGTTAAGATAAATATCAATATCGGTTTGCTGCCCCAGATCCTGGGCGATCCACGGTTGCCAGTGACGCGGATAGATAAGGTCGATAATCCCCAGCGAAATATTATTAACGTGTTCCTGGTCGTTCTCGCCAAACAGTCCCCAGCGTTTCGGCATCCCGCGCAGGCAGTGGATTTCGCGTAGCGAACCGGCCAGCGGCGGCGCGTAAATGCCCCATACGCCCGCGGCCAACAGCAGCACGCCGCCGCCGAGCAGCCACGGCGCGAAGACATCCGGGGAGATCAGACAGCAATAGAACAGCAGGAAGGCTGCGACAATCATGATCCCTTCGCGCAGGCTGTCAGGACGGCTGAGGGCATGCTCTTCCTGGGTTTCCTGGCGGATATTCAGCAGTTCGACCTGTTCACTCTCTTCACCGCGAATCGACGCCTGGGTAGCCGACGCGCGTTCAAGCGCGTAGCCGCGGGCCTCCTGCGGATAGTCGCGCAAGGTGTGGTCGTTGAGAACAATCACCAGCGGCAGGCTATCGGTTGGGATCAGCGAGACGCTGTTCTCGTCGTTGATATGCTGTTCCCAGAACGGCGGCAGATGAACCTCCACCGAGTCGAGGAAGTATCGCCATTTGTTGGGCTCATCAGACGAAATGCCGTAGCGGGTGACGGCGCGGGTGACGGTATAAACGGTGTCGCTCTGCTCATTCAGTTTCAGGGCGACAGGCGCGACGCTGGCGCCTGTCGCCGGTACCTGTTGCGACTGGCTGAGGCCATCGAGATACTTTTCGACCGCCTGGCGTTCATCATCAGAAAGCTTGCGGGTCGTCGCGTCGCTAAAGGCTTGCAGTAAGGGGAGGCGACGACGTCTGGCATGAGATCGATACCACCACCCGATAAGCAAGACACAGAGTAGCAGAGCTGTGAAAAAGGTCAGAAAGGTGCCCATGCCCATCCCATCGTCATAGTAATTTTAATTGTTTATCGGCACATGTTGTCTAATGCAGGAAATTTTATTGTGCAATGCAGCAGCATGTAAGCTTATCAAAAACGGGAAAACTCAGGAATCGGTAAATTCTCAAAACAAATTCAACCTATTGACTTTTTTATCTTTATGAATCTTTGCATTGCAAGCAAAACGTTGCAACTATGTAAATTAGTGGCAATTTGGATTGCCGAAACCGTGCTGCGTATCGCACAATGACTTCTGTAATCACAGCATAGACCGATGACAATGAGCAAATCATTACAAAAACCCACCATTCTCAACGTTGAAACGGTAGCGCGTTCGCGTCTTTTTAATGTTGAAAGCGTGGACCTGGAGTTCAGCAACGGCGTGCGTCGCGTTTATGAACGCATGCGGCCCACCGCGCGTGAAGCCGTAATGATTGTGCCGATTGTTGACGACCACATTATTTTAATCCGCGAATATGCGGTCGGCACCGAATCCTACGAGCTGGGTTTCTCCAAAGGGCTTATCGACCCCGGCGAAACCGCCATGGAAGCCGCCAACCGCGAGCTGAAAGAAGAGGTGGGTTTCGGCGCCCGTCAATTGACCTTCCTGAAGAAGCTCAGCATGGCGCCATCTTATTTCTCCAGCAAAATGAACATCATGGTGGCGGAAGATCTCTATCCGGAATCGCTGCCGGGCGATGAGCCGGAACCGCTACCGCAGGTGCGCTGGCCGCTGTCGCAGCTGATGTCGCTACTGGAAGAAGAAGACTTCAATGAAGCGCGTAACGTCAGCGCGCTGTTTCTGGTGCGTGAATGGCTACAGGCGCAGGGGCGTTTGTAAGCGGCTAACATTGTTGTCGCCATCGTCAAAGCCATTTTCGCTGAAAGTGGCTTTGACTTAAACCTGCTGGAAACATTGCTGGCGCTTTACTGATGGTGAAGAAAACGAAAGTTATGCCAAACTTAGTACGTGAATAATTGAAGCGGTAATACAAGGAATAAGAACTAACATTACAGATGTCTTCCAGAAAAAACAGAATTTCTTCATCCATTCTATTGATAATGTTGGTTTTTGTAAGAAGAATGAATATGCGTTGCTTTCTTTTGTGATGAAAAGGATTTTTTTATTTTCTTTTAATCCCAGAAAGAAACGTGATACAGGATAAGCTCCAAAAAAACCAGTCATCGATTGGATGTTGTATAGCATTGGGAATTCAAGCTTGCTTGCTAAATAACTTTCTAAGATGGCACTATATTCTTTTCTGTGAGAAATGAATATGAAATACGAGACGATCATTAACAGGATGCCTATCACACAACAAATCAATAACGCATAGCTCAGGTATTGCATATTACTAGTATCCTGTTAATTCCAATATTTTTTTTGACGAGTACTCGCCGAATTTACCACCTATATATCCTCCGGCAAGACCCCCGATAATCGCGCATGGCAATGCCCCCGTTCCAGCTGTTGCTAGCCCTACGCCCACGCAAAGGGCTACTGCGCCGGTGGAGCCATAAGCACCTCCGGCTAAACCTAACGTCGTGCTTGCACCAAATTTAAAATATTCTTTAAATGCTGTATTACCACATTCACTTTCTCTTCCAGTAGTACAAGATTTTATAATGTTATTTGTTGCCCCAGCAAACGAAAATGCAATGCCAATATATCCGCCATACTTTAAAAAGCGGGCCGCTCTGGCAGCATTACCGGTATAGGTGGAATATCCAGGGATAGCACCTACTCCAACCGTTGACCATTCATGGACAATTGAACGACTGGATAGGTTTAATGCTCTTCGCATATCCTCATATGGCCGGAATTTGATTGAGTGTTTTGCTAAATATTTAATAATAGGTTTATTAACTAATATTTTAAGTTCAGCCAGTAGTTGATTTCTCTCAACAAAAAACTGTTGTCCTATAAGCGTACCTTGCGTCCGAAACTGATTTTGATAGCTGGCCTCTATTTTTTTTAGCGTGGTTTCTATAGCTTTGAAGTATTTTTCTCCAGCATCCCCGATAGCGCCAAAAATTTTATCTCCTGCAGTCGTTATTCCGGCAATCATTCCATAGTTTCTTTGAAGAAAACTGGCCTCATCGGTACTGACTCCTACCAGATTGTTATTTACCTGTTGTTTTGCCTGATGGAGCAAACGGAGTGTCTGTTCTGTCATCGTGCTATTTGGGTCGGCGACAATGAGTATTTGCCCGGGTTTGACCCAGGGCGTACCTGCATTTAGCTGTTCAAAGTAACGCGCGGCACTGCTATTGCGGTTTCGGAATAACAACCCAGCTTGAAGAGATATAGAGCCCGGCTGTTCGACTATACAGTAACCAGGAGCTAGTTTTCTTGACATAAAAAATCCTTGTCTTAGTTGTTTCCATGGAAAGGGACATCGGAAGTTTTTTAGAACAGTAAGCCTTTTTTTGTCTGAGATAGCAATGATAGAAGGCCATCAGCAACCTGAGAGCCTGCTGGAATTCCTTGCCCATAAAAAAACTGCACCTTACTTCGTTGGGTGTCCAACTTTTCGGGTGCAGTTCATTTCGGCGGTTTTTTTGCTGCTCTCAGGCCACCTTTTAGAAAGTGGTTTTCACTAGAACAACTCGTGGGTTTCGCCACCGCTATCGGTAATGGTGGTGCCGACTTCGCGCACCGCCTGATGGGTAGGCTGCGTGCCCTCGATGAAGTACTCGGCGCGGCTATTGCCGCCGTTAGCCAGTTGACCTGTACTGCGGTCGATATTCACCGTCACAATACCCGGCGGCGGCGTTAACGGCTCTTCCGGCACGCCTTCCAGCACCCGTTTCATAAAATCATCCCAAGCCGGTTGGGCGCTTTTAGCGCCGCCTTCATAACCCGAAATCTGATCTTTAATCGCGCCGGAAGCGGTGGTACGGCCCAAATCGCGACGGTGGTCATCGAAACCAATCCACACCGAAGTCACTACGCCCGGACCGTAGCCGGAGAACCACGCGTCTTTCGAGCTGTTGGTGGTACCGGTTTTGCCGCCGATATCATGACGCTGCAGATCGCGGCCCGCACGCCAGCCGGTGCCCATCCAGCCCGGTTCGCCGAAAATATTGGTATTCAGCGCGCTCTTAATCAAGAAGGCCAGCGGCGTGTTGATAACATGCGGGGCATACTCCGGCGCGCCGCTTTGCGCGACCAGCGACTGATTAGCCTGCTCAAGCTGCGGCTGCGGCGGGACGTCGCCGTTTTGCGGCTCCTGAGAGGTGGCGACCTCTTCGACATCCTGGTTTTCCAGCACGTTGGATTTCGGCGTATCGCCGTAGATCACCGGCGAATTACACTGCGGACAGGCGACCTTAGGCCGCTCTTCAAACAGCACGCCGCCCTGGTCGTTCTCGATCTTGCTAATGAAGTACGGGTTAATCAGGAAGCCGCCGTTAGCCATTACCGAGTAGCCGCGGGCGACCTGTAGCGGAGTAAAGGAAGCGGAACCCAGCGCCAGTGATTCGGTATGGACGATGTTCTGCGCCGGGAAGCCGAAACGCTGCAGATACTCTGCCGCATAATCGACGCCCATTGCGCGCATCGCGCGCACCATCACCACGTTCTTCGACTGACCTAATCCCTGACGCAAACGAATAGGGCCGGCGTACTGCGGCGGCGAGTTTTTTGGCCGCCAGTCGGAGCCCGCGCCGGCATCCCAGCGGGAGATCGGCACATCGTTAAGCATACTGGCGAGAGTTAAGCCTTTGTCCATCGCCGCGGTATAAAGGAACGGCTTGATATTGGAGCCAACCTGACGCAGCGCCTGGGTAGCGCGGTTGAATTTACTCTGATTGAAGTCAAAGCCGCCGACCAGAGCGATAATCGCGCCATTTTGCGGGTTGATAGAGACCAGCGCGGAGTTCACTTCCGGCACCTGCGACAGCCACCATTTGTCGCCCTCTTTGCGCACCCAAATTTGCTGCCCGGTCTGAATGACGTCGGTCACTTTGCGTGGCGTCGAGCCTTGTTGCGTATCGGAAACGTAGCGACGCGCCCAGCGGACGCCATCCATCGTTAACGCCACCGACGTGCCGTTGCCCAGCAACGCGACGGCTTCCTGCGGGTTCGCGGAGGTGACTACCGCCGGCGCCAGCGGGCCGACGCCCGGCAGTTTTTTCAGCGTATCGAGGATTTTTTTGTTATCCCACGGGGTCTCGCCAACTTTCCACAGCACGTTGGCCGGGCCGCGATAGCCGTGGCGCATGTCGTAATCGAGCACGTTTTTACGCACCGATTGCTGGGCGGCCTGCTGGTTTTTACGCGTGATGGTGGTGTAGACGCGATAGCCGTCTTCGTAGGCCTGCTCGCCGTAGCGGTTGACCATCTCCTGACGCACCATTTCGCTCAAATACGGGGCGGAGAAGGCGATTTCCGGCGTGTGATAGCTGGCGTCAATCGCCTCGCTGCGCGCCTGATCGTACTGTGCCTGGGTGATATAGCCTTCGCCCAGCATACGCGACAGCACCACGTTGCGACGCGAGGTCGCGCGTTCCAGCGAATAGAGCGGGTTAAAGGTGGAAGGCGCTTTTGGTAGACCGGCGATGACCGCCATTTCGCTCAGCGTCAGCTGATCGACCGTTTTACCGAAGTAAACCTGCGCGGCGGCGCCGACGCCATAGGCGCGGTAGCCGAGGTAAATTTTATTGAGGTAAAGATCGAGAATTTCGTCTTTATTCAGCAGCTGTTCGATGCGGATCGCAAGGAAAACCTCTTTGATCTTACGCGTTATCGTTTTTTCCGGGCTGAGGAAGAAGTTACGCGCAAGCTGCTGAGTAATGGTACTGGCGCCCTGCGAGGCATGGCCTGAGAACATCGCCACGCTGGCGGCGCGGAAAATCCCCACCGGATCGACGCCATGATGCTCATAGAAGCGGCTATCTTCAGTCGCGATAAACGCTTTTATCAGCTCCGGCGGCATCTGCTGCAGAGTGACGGGGATGCGGCGCTTTTCGCCATATTGCGCAATGAGCTCGCCGTCCGCGCTATAAACCTGCATCGGGATCTGCAAGCGCACATCCTTTAAGGTCGCGACGTCGGGGAGTTGCGGCTCTATAAATTTGTAGAGGCCATAAATCGAGCCTGCTCCCAGCAGAACGCAACAAACTGCAAGGATAAAAAGATACTTTACGAACTTCACCGGAGAATTCCCATTTAGTTTTATTTGGGCAGTTTATAAACAAACGCGCGGTAGTATAAAGGCAAGCCAGGAGCATTGATATACCCTCACGGGGCGGCTTGCTGGCGCTATGCCTTCCAGACGGCGTGTCGATCGACGCTAAAAGCCCCCATTTCGCCACATGGTATATCCAGGCTGCTCCTTGAATCGTAATCGCGGATAAGGAGATCTAAGCATGACTTTCAGAAATTGGCGTATAGGAATTCACATTCAACAGGATAGCGTCGTCATAGTGGCACTATTGTACGAACGTGGACGCTGGGCGTTGCGTCGCTGGTGGCGAATTCCGCTGCCGCCCGGCCTGGTGGCGCAGGGCAGCATCGTTGACATCAATGAGGCGGTGAAGCGGTTACGTGATTGGCGCCGCGAGCTGCCGTTACAGCATCAGGTGTGCATTGCGCTTCCTGCCAGCCGTACGCTGCAAAAGCAGTTGCCGGCGCCACAGGTGTCGCTGCGGGAAAACGAAAGAGCAATGTGGATAGCGGGTACGATGGCGCGTCAGCTGGAAATGCCTGCCTCTTCGCTGTGTATCGATTACACCGCCCGCGCGGCTAACGATGGCTGGCAGGCGACGGCGGCTCAGCGTTTGGATATCGACGCGCTGCGTCAACTGGCTCGGCGGCTGAAGCTGCGCCTGGCGGCGATCGTGCCGGATGCGGCTGCTCTCACTTCTTTTTTTCCCTGGCTTACTGACGCGACTCAGGGATTGGTCTGGCAGGGGGACGCGCAGTGGTTATGGGCGACCCAGGAGCGCTGGGGCTATTGTCCATGCGCTGAAGCCCCCTCTTTCTCGCACTTAACCTCGCGCCTCAACGATGAACAGTTTCAGCTCTGTAGCAGCCTGCCGTTGGCGGAAAATAGCTTTGATTGCTGGAGTGTGATCCACCGCCTGCAGCCGCCGCTTCCCGCCTGCGGCGATCGCTTTGCTATCGCGCTTGGTTTGGCGCTGGGAGGTAAATAACCATGGCGCAGCCGATTAATCTTCTGCCGTGGCGCGAGACGCGACGGCGGCAACGCTTGCGTCTGGGCGGGCTGCTGGCGGTAGCGATGGCGTTAAGCATCGCCGCCCTGACGATAGCTGCGCGTACGTTACGCCAGATGGACGCGGCGCAGCAGGCGATGCATACCCAGGCCGACAATCTGCTTTATTCCACGCTGTTGCAACGCGAGCGGGAGATGCGCGAAGAAATACAGCGCGGTGAGCGACAGGCACGGCAAGCGCAGCGGCGAGCCGAAATGCAGGCCTGGCAGACACGATTGCTCACGTTAGCGTCGCTGTTGCCGGAGCCGCTGTGGTTAACCAGACTGGACTACCAACCGCAGGGCATCACCCTCAGCGGCCTGGCGCTGAACCTCAAGGCGGTGGTGGCGCTGGAAAAGGCGCTTGGCAAGCTGGAGGGGTTTCAACCGGCGATGGCAGGAGGAACGCATCGCGATACACAGGGACGCTGGTCATTTAGCTTTTTTCTACCTGGAGACACTGCCGATGCGGACAGCGATTGAACGCCTGCAGGCGCTGCGCGGATGGCCGTTAGCGTTACTCTGCGCCACAGTTTTGGCCGCGGCAGTGTATCTGGCGTTTTCGCTGGTTGTTGTCAGCGCTTCGCAGCCCACGCCGCCGCCCCTACAGACGCAATGGCGGCGAGTAATGCCGCTGCGGGCCACGCTGCAGCAGCGCGTGGTTGATGATTGGACGGCCCGGCGTTTTTCACCGCTGGAGCCACCCGTGGCCGGTATCTTGTTACAGGCCTGGCAACCGCGAGGGCGAGGCGGTGAGATGCTGGCGGCGGTTAAGTGGCAGTCGGTGCCGCCGCTGTTCGCCTGGCTTGCCGATTGCGGGGTACACGCTAGCGCTTTTTCATTAAATGATGAAAAAGGGGTGCTACAGATGTCGTTGCAACTGGAGCGCGACGATGAAATATAAAGGATGCATGCTGCTGCTGGTTTGCCCGCTGCTGGCAGGAGCGCGCGATCCTTTTTTACCGGTCGAGGACCACTGCCAGACCGCGCAGCTGACGCAGTGGCGTTACGGCGGCGGGGTTGGCCGCCCGGCCCAGTGGCTGGGTCTAGTTCAGGATCATACCGGTCAGTGGCGGCGTGTACGAATTAACGACGTTTTGCCTGGCGGCTGGCGAATTCGACAGCTAACGGCAGAAACATTAACTCTGGAGGCCAATACCGGGTGTGAACCCGCACGCTGGGTCTGGTCACGTAAGGAAAGCCAACATGATGCGAAGGATAAGCCTGCTACTTCTGCTGCTGCCGCTGCTGGCCGCGGCGGCGAAAAAAGAACCGCCGGTATCGCTGGTGGTTGATGATGTACCGGTGGCCCAGGTACTGCAAAGCCTGGCGGAAATGCAACATCTTAATTTAATCGTGGCGCCGGAGGTCAGCGGCACGCTGTCGCTCCACTTAAATAGCGTCCCCTGGCAACAGGCGCTCCAGTTGGTTCTCGATAGCGCCGGACTGACAATGGCCCGTCAGGGCACGGTGTTGTACATCCACACGCTGGCGTGGCAGCAAGCGAAACGGACGCAGCAGGAAGCCGAGCAGGCTAAACGCTGGCAGAATCTGCCATTACGTAACCACAGTATCCCGCTGCGCTATGCCGACGCAGACGAACTGGCGAAATCCGGGGGCAAGCTGTTGAGCGCCCGCGGCACGATGACCGTCGATCGGCGAACTAATCGTCTGTTAATCCGCGACGACGATCGGCATCTGCCGGCGCTGAAGGCGTGGGCTGAAGAGATGGATCTGCCGGTCGGGCAGGTGGAGCTGGCGGCGCACATTGTGTCAATGAGCGCGACCAGCCTGCGTGAGCTTGGCGTGAAGTGGAGCCTGGCGGAGGCCAGCAGCACGCCGGGGATGGGGAAAATTACCAACCTGAGCAGTAACCTGGCGGTGTCAGACGCGACCACCCGCGGCGGGTTTAATATCGGCCGGATTAACGGGCGACTACTGGAGCTTGAGCTTTCCGCGCTGGAGCAAAAGCAGCAGGTGGACATCATCGCCAGTCCGCGCCTGCTGGCGTCGCATATGCAACCCGCTAGTATCAAACAGGGCAGCGAGATCCCCTATCAGGTCTCCAGCGGAGAAAGCGGCGCCACCTCGGTTGAGTTTAAAGAGGCGGTCCTGGGTATGGAGGTGACGCCGACGGTGCTACAGCAGGATCGCGTGCGCCTGAAACTGCGCATTAGCGAAAATACGCCAGGCCAGGTTTTGCAGCAGGAAAACGGCGAAGCGCTGGCAATTGATAAACAAGAGATTGAAACCTTAGTCGAGGTGAAAAGCGGCGAGACCCTGGCGCTGGGCGGTATTTTTTCACAGAAGAATAAGTCGGCGCGCGACAGCGTGCCGTTGCTTGGCGAAATCCCCTTACTCGGGCAGCTGTTTCGCCATGATGGTAAAGATAATGAACGACGTGAACTGGTTGTCTTCATCACGCCGCGTATTCTGGCAGTACATTAAGCGGGTTTTTCATGCTAAACACGTTTCAGGTGTTTGACGCGGGGACGGATTTAGCATACAAGGGGTACCGATTTGAGAGTCGGGTACGACATCAATCCTCCCTTTATGTCCGGTGATTTTATTCTGTTGCCAAACCAGCCGGAGTATTGAGATAATTTTTAGTCTGACTCTCGCTCTATTGCATATGAGGTTTCAGTTCATGTCCTGCTGCGCTGGGTGTCTGCGAAGCGGGTTTATCATTAACGAATAGTCTTAGTAGTACCGAAAAAATGGCAGAGAAACGCAATATCTTTCTGGTTGGGCCTATGGGTGCCGGCAAAAGCACTATTGGGCGCCAGTTAGCCCAACAGCTCAACATGGAATTTTACGATTCTGATCAAGAGATTGAGAAACGCACTGGCGCAGACGTCGGCTGGGTCTTCGATGTCGAAGGCGAAGAAGGCTTCCGCGATCGTGAAGAAAAAATCATCAATGAGTTGACGGAAAAACAGGGAATCGTACTCGCCACTGGCGGCGGCTCAGTAAAATCCCGTGAAACGCGTAACCGTCTCTCCGCCCGCGGCGTGGTGGTCTACCTGGAAACAACGATCGAAAAACAACTTGCTCGTACGCAGCGCGATAAAAAGCGTCCTTTATTACAAGTAGATGCGCCGCCACGTGAAGTTCTTGAAGCGTTGGCAGATGAGCGTAATCCGCTGTATGAAGAGATTGCCGATGTGACTATCCGCACCGACGATCAAAGCGCGAAAGTCGTTGCAAACCAGATTATTCATATGCTGGAAAGCAACTGATTCTGGCTTAATAAAGTGCGTCAGAGTAAAGCAACTGAGGTGGACGTCGCGTTATGGAGAAGCTGACTGTAACTCTCGGGGAACGTAGTTACCCGATTACCATCGCGGCTGGTTTGTTTAACGATCCAGCTTCTTTTCTGCCACTGAAATCAGGCGACCAGGTTATGCTGGTCACCAATGAAACGCTGGCGCCGCTTTATCTTGATACCGTTCGCTCCGTACTGGAGCAAGCGGGTGTCAATGTCGACAGCGTGATCCTGCCGGATGGCGAGCAGTATAAAAGCCTGGCGGTGATGGATACGGTATTTACCGCGCTGTTGCAAAAACCACATGGCCGCGACACCACACTCGTGGCGCTCGGCGGCGGCGTGGTTGGCGATTTAACTGGTTTTGCCGCGGCGAGCTATCAGCGCGGCGTACGTTTTATTCAAGTTCCCACCACGCTGCTTTCGCAGGTGGACTCTTCGGTTGGCGGCAAAACGGCCGTAAACCATCCCCTCGGTAAAAATATGATTGGCGCCTTCTGGCAGCCGGTTTCCGTGGTCGTCGACCTTAATTGTCTCAAAACATTGCCGAAGCGCGAGCTCTCCTCCGGCCTGGCTGAGGTCATTAAGTACGGCATTATCCTCGACGGCGAGTTCTTCTGCTGGCTTGAAGACAACATCGATGCGCTGATGGCGCTGGATGAATCAGCGATGGCGTACTGTATTCGCCGTTGTTGTGAGCTAAAAGCCGAAGTTGTCGCTGCCGACGAGCGCGAAACCGGGTTACGTGCTTTACTGAATCTGGGACATACGTTTGGTCATGCTATCGAAGCTGAAATGGGCTACGGTAACTGGCTACATGGCGAAGCTGTGGCGGCAGGAATGGTCATGGCGGCGCATACGTCCGAGCGTTTAGGGCAGTTTAGCGCGCAGGATACGCAGCGTATGATTGCGCTGTTGCAACGTGCAGGGTTGCCGGTACGCGGGCCGCAGGAAATGTCTGCAGAAGCGTACTTGCCTCACATGATGCGTGATAAAAAGGTACTGGCAGGCGAAATGCGCCTGGTATTGCCGCTCGCTATAGGAAAGAGCGAGGTCCGCGGCGGAGTGTCGCACGATGTAGTTCTTGGCGCGATTGCTGATACTCAGCAGGCGCAACAATAAGAAGGTCTAGCCGCGTCCGCGCGGCGTTATCATTTCGGGCAACATGCAATAATCGTGAGCATAAGCCTTTTAGTGGGGTGTTAAATGGATGATTTCAAACCAGAAGACGATATGAAAGCCGATCGCAACGATCGTCGTACTGGTCGTTCCCGTCAGTCTTCCGAGCGTGACGCCGATCCGCAGATCAATTTCGACGATCTCGATCTCGAGGCTGATGAAAGCCGTCCGACGCGCGCGAACAAAGCCCGTCGTGAACGCGATGAAGAAGAGTATGAAGAGGACCTTGAGTCCGAAGAAGAAGCAGAAGAAGAGCAGCAGGTTGAACGCCGTCCGCGTAAACGCAAAAAGGCCCCTGCTAAACCGGCTTCCCGCCAGTATGTCATGATGGGCGTCGGGGTGCTGGTACTCCTGCTGCTGATTGTCGGCGTGGGTTCGGCGCTGAAATCGCCATCTTCTTCCAATGAATCCGCTTCTGGTGAGAAGAGCGTTAACCTGTCAGGCGATCAAAGCATGACCGCTGACCAGAACAACAATGCCGCGCAGCCGGTCGATCAAACTGCGGGCAACACCAACCAGCAACAGCCGCAGGACGTTTCTCTGCCGCCGATCGCCTCTAATCCGACTCAGGGTCAACCCGCTTCTGAGCCGCAGGGCCAGCAGCGTGTGGAAGTTCAGGGCGACCTGAACAACGCGCTGACTCAGCAGCAGGGTCAACTGGATAGCGCCGTTGCTAACTCCACCTTACCGACCGAACCTGCGACCGTTGCGCCAATGCGTAATGGCGCCGCGCCGCGTCAAACGACCGAACGCCAGACGGCTGCCGCGCCGCGTCCTGCCGAGCGTAAACAGGTGGTGATTGAACCGAAACCGCAAAGCAAGCCGCAGGCGACCGCCAAAGCGCCGGTTGAAACCAAACCTAAGCGCGTAGAGAGCGCGCCGGTGGCTGCCGCCAGCAAGCCTGTAGCCACTGCGCAGACTAAACCGGCTGCGACAACCGCGCCAACGGCTACCGCGACTGCGCCTGCCGCAACGACCTCCACCCCGGCGGCTACTGCGCCTGCGGCGACCGCAGCGGCTGGTAGCAAAACGGCTGGCGATGTTGGTTCGATGAAGTCTGCGCCGTCAGGCAACTATACGTTGCAGCTCAGCAGCTCCTCTAACTACAACAACCTGAACAACTGGGCGAAGAAAGAGAAGCTGGAAAAATATGTTGTCTATGAGACGACTCGCAACGGTCAACCGTGGTATGTGCTGGTCAGCGGCATCTACGCTTCGAAAGATGAAGCGAAACGTGCCGTTGCCACGCTCCCTGCGGATGTTCAGGCGAAAAATCCATGGGCAAAACCGCTGCATCAGGTACAAGCTGACCTGAAGTAATGCCGCGAGTAGTCTTAAGCGCAGGATGCTGTCGGAGCGATTTCTCCACAGCCGGAGAAAGTGTAATTAGTTAGGCAGCATGAAAAAGAATCGCGCTTTTCTGAAGTGGGCAGGGGGGAAATACCCCCTGCTTGACGATATTAAAAAGCATTTGCCGGAAGGTGAATGCTTAATTGAGCCCTTTGTGGGCGCCGGGTCGGTATTCCTGAATACCGACTTTTCTCGTTATATCCTCGCGGATATCAATAGCGATCTGATCGGTCTGTATAACATCGTCAAATTGCGCACTGACGAATACGTCAGCGCCGCACGCGAGATGTTTACGCCGGAAAACAACGCCGCGGAGCGCTACTACCAGTACCGTGATGAATTCAACCAGAGTCAGGATCCCCTGCGTCGCGCGGTGCTGTTCCTGTATCTGAATCGCCATGGCTACAACGGATTGTGCCGCTACAACCTGCGCGGCGAGTTCAACGTGCCGTTTGGCCGCTACAAAAAGCCCTATTTCCCCGAGGCTGAACTCTATCACTTCGCCGCCAAGGCGCAGAACGCCGAGTTTTACTGCGAATCTTATGAAGAGTGCATGAAGCGAGCCGATAGCCGGGCGGTGGTCTATTGCGACCCGCCGTACGCGCCGCTGACGGCGACGGCGAATTTTACCGCCTACCACACCAACAGTTTCAACCTTGATCAGCAGGTAATGCTGGCGAAAAAGGCGGAATCGTTGATGAAAAAGCGGATCCCGGTGCTTATCTCAAACCACCGCACGCCGCTGACGCAGGAGTGGTATAAAAACGCGGCGGAAACGCATATTGTGAAGGTTCGGCGCAGCATCAGCAGCAACGGTGGTACGCGTAAAAAGGTGGACGAGCTCTTAGCGCTGTACCGTCCGCCGAAGACCAAATAAATTTCAAGGAGATGCGGATGAAGCAGTATTTGATTGCCCCTTCGATTCTGTCGGCTGATTTTGCCCGTTTGGGCGAGGATACCGCTAAGGCACTGGCGGCGGGCGCGGATGTCGTACACTTCGACGTCATGGACAACCACTACGTGCCGAATCTGACGATTGGCCCGATGGTGCTGAAGTCGCTGCGCAACTACGGCATTACCGCGCCGATCGATGTGCACCTGATGGTAAAGCCGGTCGACCGCATCATTCCTGATTTTGCCGAAGCCGGCGCCAGCATTATCACTTTCCACCCGGAAGCCTCTGAACACGTCGACCGCAGCCTGCAGCTTATCAAAGAGCACGGCTGTAAAGCGGGGCTGGTATTCAACCCGGCAACGCCGCTGAGCTATCTCGATTACGTTATGGATAAGCTGGATGTGATTCTGCTGATGTCGGTTAACCCAGGCTTTGGCGGCCAGTCCTTTATTCCGCACACTCTTGAAAAACTGCGTCAGGTGCGTCAGCTTATCGATCAATCCGGCTACGACATTCGCCTCGAAGTCGATGGCGGCGTGAAAGCCAGCAATATTGGTGAAATTGCCGCCGCCGGTGCGGATATGTTTGTCGCCGGTTCGGCGATCTTCGGCCAGCCGGATTACAAAAAAGTTATTGATCAAATGCGCAGTGAATTAGCGAAGGTTAGTCATGGATAAATTACAGGCCATCCGCGGCGTGGCATTTGACCTGGATGGTACGCTGGTCGATAGCGCGCCGGGTTTAACCGCCGCCGTTGATAGCGCGCTTTACGCGCTGGAACTGCCGGTGGCAGGTGAAGAGCGCGTCGTGACCTGGATTGGCAACGGCGCAGACGTCCTGATGGAGCGGGCGCTGAACTGGGCTCGCCAGGAGCGCGCCACGTTACGCGCGGCGATGGGCAAACCTTCCGTCGACGATCATGATATACCGCAAGACGAACAGCTACGCGTTTTGCGTAAACTGTTCGACCGCTATTACGCCGAAGCGGCGGAAGAAGGCAGTTTCTTGTTCCCGGCGGTGGCCGATACGCTCGGCGCGCTGCACGCAAAAGGCCTGCCGCTGGCGCTGGTTACCAACAAACCGACACCGTTCGTGGCGCCCTTGCTCGAGGCGCTGGATATCGCGAAATACTTTAGCGTGGTGATCGGCGGCGACGATGTGAAGAATAAAAAGCCGCATCCGGATCCGCTGCTGCTGGTGGCGGAAAAGCTCTCTCTGACGCCAGCCGAACTCCTGTTCGTCGGGGATTCGCGCAACGATATTCAGGCGGCGAAAGCGGCGGGCTGTTGCTCTATCGGTCTGACTTACGGCTACAACTACGGCGAGCCGATTGCGTTGAGCGAGCCGGATTTTATCTTTGACCAATTTAATGAACTCTTGCCCGCTCTTGGGCTACCGTACAGTGAAACTCAGGAATTAAAAAATGACTAAGCCCATCGTTTTTAGTGGCGCACAGCCCTCAGGTGAATTGACCATTGGCAACTATATGGGTGCGCTGCGTCAATGGGTAAACATGCAGGATGACTATCACTGTATTTACTGCATCGTTGACCAGCACGCAATCACCGTGCGTCAGGATCCGCAGAACCTGCGTAAAGCGACGCTGGATACGCTGGCGCTGTACCTGGCCTGTGGTATCGATCCGCAAAAGAGCACCATTTTCGTCCAGTCTCACGTGCCGGAACACGCCCAGCTGGGCTGGGCGCTGAACTGCTACACCTATTTCGGCGAGCTGAGCCGCATGACCCAGTTTAAAGACAAGTCCGCGCGCTACGCCGAGAACATCAACGCCGGTCTGTTTGACTACCCGGTACTGATGGCCGCTGATATTCTGCTGTACCAGACCAACCAGGTACCGGTAGGCGAAGATCAGAAACAGCATCTTGAGCTGAGCCGCGACGTCGCGCAGCGCTTTAACGCTATCTATGGCGATATCTTTAAAGTGCCGGAGCCGTTTATTCCTAAGTCCGGCGCGCGCGTCATGTCCCTGCTGGAGCCGACCAAGAAGATGTCCAAGTCCGATGACAACCGCAACAACGTCATTGGTCTGCTGGAAGACCCGAAATCGGTAGTTAAGAAGATTAAACGCGCGGTGACCGACTCCGACGAGCCGCCGGTTGTCCGTTACGATGTGCAAAACAAAGCGGGCGTTTCCAACCTGCTGGATATCCTCTCCGCCGTGACCGGCCAGAGCATTCCGGAACTGGAACAGCACTTTGAAGGTAAAATGTACGGCCACCTGAAAGGCGAAGTCGCCGAAGCGGTTTCCGGTATGCTGACCGAACTGCAGGAGCGCTATCACCGTTTCCGCAACGACGAAGCGTTCCTTAATCAGGTGATGAAAGAGGGGGCGGAAAAAGCCAGCGCGCACGCTTCTAAGACCCTGAAAGCGGTGTATGAAGCGATTGGCTTTGTCGCTAAGCCGTAACAAGGCTCGCTGAAGGTAAAAAAACCGGGATAATCCCGGTTTTTTTGTGTCTGTTAGAGCGCATTAGCTTAATGGTGAGAAAACCAGTTCAGCTTGTCGCGTAGCGCCACCACGCGGCCCACGATAATCAACGCCGGGCTGGCCATCTGCTGCGCCAGAATATCCAACCGATCCAGAGTGCCGGCGACAACCTTCTGGTTGACCGCGGTGCCGTTCTCGACGATGGCGGCCGGCATATCCGCCGCCATGCCGTGGGCGATCAGCTTTTCACGGATCGCCGGCGCCTGGTTTAGCCCCATATAGAACACCAGCGTCTGTTTTTCCGCCGCCAGGTTTTGCCAGTCGAGATCGCTACCGGTTTTCAGATGGCCGGTAATTAGACGTACGCCCTGGGCGAAATCGCGGTGGGTGAGTGGAATGCCTGAGTAGGCCGAGCAGCCGGATGCGGCGGTGATCCCCGGCACCACCGAGAACGGAATACCTGCCGCGCAGAGGGTCGCCAGCTCTTCGCCGCCGCGGCCAAAAATAAACGGATCGCCGCCTTTCAGGCGCACGACACGCTTGCCGCTTTGCGCTTCGCGCAGCAGGATTTGGTTAATTTCCTCCTGCGGCACGCAGTGATAGCCTGCGCGTTTGCCGACAAATACCCGATCGGCGTCGCGGCGCACCAGATTCATAATATCGTCGGAGACCAGCCGGTCGTAGACCACCACATCGGCCTGCTGGATCTGCTGCAGCCCTTTGAGGGTGAGCAGACCGGCATCGCCCGGACCGGCGCCAACCAGCACCACTTCGCCGCGATGTTCCAGTGGTTCATTCAGTAACCGTTCCGTGGTATCGGCGACGGCCTGACGATCATCGTTCGCCAGCGATTGGGCGAGGCCATCGTTAACAAATAGCTTTTCCCAGAAGCGGCGGCGTTCGCCGACGGTAGCGAACTGCTTTTTCACCCTTGAGCGCAGCTGCCCGGCATAGCGGGCGATTTGTCCGAGATGCAGCGGCAGCAGCGATTCGAGCTTTTCACGCAGCAGGCGCGCCAACACCGGCGAGGTACCACCGGAAGACACGGCGACCATCAGCGGCGAGCGGTCGATAATTGACGGCATGATAAAGCTAGCCTGACGGGGCGCATCCACCACGTTACAGAAAATACGCCGTGATTCGGCCGCCTCGCTGACCTGCTGATTAACGACATCATCGTCGGTGGCGGCGATCGCCAGCCAGCAGTTATCGAGCAGCGCAGGATTGAAATCGCCCTGCGCCAGCGTCAGCATCTGCGCTTCGGCCCACACCTGAAACTGCGGAGTAAACTGGCGTGAGTTGACCGTTAACCGGGCGCCGGCGTCGAGCAACAGACGCGCCTTGCGTTCGGCGACATCGCCGCCGCCGACCAGCAAGCAGTCGCGATCGCGTAGTTGGCAAAAAATAGGTAAGTGGTCCACGGCAGATCCTCACGGCAAGGGGGGAAAGGGAGTGCGGTCGTAGCATAGCAGCAGAGGGAATCACGGAGATATGAATTTTGCCACCTCTACTTATTAGTGGTCATAAGCCGATGATATGGTTCCCCCCGCGGCGCGGAGGGAACCTTGCGGCATCAGGCTTTCAGCTGCACTTTGCCATCTTTAACACGGGCTTCGTAATGGGCGATGGAGTGGCTCTCATCTTCCATGCACAACCCGTCGCTGAGGCGGAAGCGCTGCTTTTTCAGCGGGCTGGCAACCCACAGCGCGCCGTCATGCTCAGCGATGATCCCGCGGGACAGCACGCTGGCATTGAAGAATGGATCGATATTGCTGATGGCGAACACTCTGTCGTCATGGTACGGACGGAAGATAGCCACCTGCTGTTGCCCCAGCAGCGCGCAGACGCCGGTCGCCGGCAGGATGTCGTCAATTTTGCAGATGTTTACCCACTGGCTCATACGTTTTCCTCCACCAGCGTGACCGGGATGCGCTCATAGGGCGTGGCCGGGCGATGCTGGTCACGTTCCGGCACTACCTGAACGTTCGGGTCGCGCTGGTCGCTGTTGATAAAGTGTTTGAAGCGCGTCTGCGCCGCCGGGTTATTGACGGTCTCGGTCCATTCGCAGGCGAAAGCGTCGCGCAGGCGAGCCAGCTCTTCTTCAAGGTGATCGTTCAGGCCCAGCTTATCGTCGATGATGACGCTGCGCAGATAGTCGATGCCGCCTTCCATGTTGTCCAGCCACGGCGCGGTACGGGTCAGCTTATCGGCGGTGCGGATGTAGAACATCATAAAGCGGTCGAGATATTTGATGAGCGTATCGCGATCGAGGTCCGCGGCCAGCAGATCGGCGTGGCGTGGTTTCATCCCGCCGTTACCGCACACGTACAGGTTCCAGCCTTTCTCGGTGGCGATGATCCCAACGTCTTTACCCTGTGCTTCCGCGCATTCACGGGTACAGCCGGAGACGCCGAACTTCATTTTGTGCGGGGTACGGATGCCTTTATAGCGGTTTTCCAGTTCTACGCCGAAGCCGACGCTATCGCCGACGCCGTAGCGGCACCAGGTACTGCCGACGCAGGTTTTCGCCATACGTAGCGCTTTGGCGTACGCATGGCCGGTTTCGAAGCCGGCTTCAATCAGCTGACGCCAGATCTCCGGCAGGTCATCTTTTTGCGCGCCGAACAGACCGATACGCTGGGAGCCGGTGATTTTGGTATACAGATTAAATTCGCGCGCGATGCGACCGACGGCAACCAGGCCTTCTGGCGTAATTTCGCCGCCTGCGGAGCGCGGGATCACCGAGTAGGTGCCATCTTTCTGGATGTTGGCGAGGAAGTTATCGTTGGTGTCCTGCAGCGGCGTGTGCTGTGGTTTGAGGATGTACTCATTCCAGCAGGAGGCCAGCAGGGAACCGACGGTCGGCTTACAGACTTCACAGCCGTAGCCCTGACCGTGTTTTTCCAGCAGCTCGTCGAAGGTTTTGATGCCTTCCACGCGGATCAGGTGGAACAGTTCCTGGCGAGAGTAGGCGAAGTGCTCGCACAGATTGTTGTTCACTTCGATACCCTGTTTCGCCAGCTCGGCGTTGAGCACCTGCGTTACCAGCGGAATACAACCGCCGCAGCCGGTTCCGGCTTTGGTTTCCGCTTTCAGCGCCGCCACGGTGTGACAGCCTTTATTGATAGCGGCGATCAGGTCGCCTTTGCTGACGTCGAAGCAGGAACAAATCTGCGCGCTGTCCGGCAGTTTATCCACGCCGATAGACGGCTTGCCGCTGCCGGCGTGGGCCGGGAGGATCAGCGAATCCGGGTTTTCCGGTAATTCGATGGCGTTCAGCACCAGCTGCAGCAGGTTGCCGTAATCGCTGGTGTCGCCGACCAGTACCGCGCCAAGCAGGGTTTTGTTATCTTCGCTGACGATAAGCCGTTTGTAGACTTCTTTGCTTTCGTCGAGATAGACGTAGCTACGCGCGCCCGGCGTACGCCCGTGGGCGTCGCCGATACCGCCAACGTCAACGCCGAGCAGTTTCAGCTTGGCGCTGAGGTCGGCGCCGGTGAACAGATTATCGTTGCCGAGGATATGGTCAACCGTCACCTGCGCCATTTTGTAGCCCGGGGCGACAAGACCATACACGCGGTTATTCCAGCTGGCGCATTCGCCGATAGCGTAGATATCCGGGTCGGAGGTCTGGCAGCTATCGTTGACCATGATGCCGCCGCGTTGGGCGACCGCCAGCCCGCACTGGGTAGCCAACTTGTCGCGCGGACGGATACCGGTAGAGAAGACGATGAAATCGACCTGCAGTTCGCTACCGTCGGCGAAGCGCATCGTTTTGCGCGCCTCGGTGCCCTGCTGAACGATCTCTTTGGTGTTTTTGCTGGTGTGAACCTTCACACCCATGCTTTCGATCTTACGCTTCAGCTGCTCGCCGCCCATCTGATCGAGCTGCTCGGTCATCAGCATCGGCGCAAACTCGATCACGTGGGTTTCCACCCCGAGATTTTTCAGCGCGCCGGCTGCTTCCAGACCGAGCAGACCGCCGCCGACCACCGCGCCGCGTTTGCTGCGACGGGCGCAGGATTCGATGGCGTTAAGATCTTCAATAGTACGATAGACGAAGCAATCCTGGGTTTCCGCGCCTTTAATCGGCGGGATCCACGGGTATGAGCCAGTCGCCATAATCAGCTTGTCGTAGAAAACGGTACGGCCAGCGCTGGAGTGGATAACCTTTTCCTGGCGGTTGATGGTAATCGCGCGTTCGCCGACCAGCACCTTGACGCCGTGTTTCTCATAGAAACCTTCGCGTACCAGCGACAGCTCTTCCGCAGTGTGATGGGAGAAGTAAGACGACAGGTGGACACGGTCATAGGCGATACGCGGCTCTTCACAGAACACGGTAATGTCGAATTGTCCGGCAGGCGCCTTATCAAGAAGCTCTTCGATAAAGCGATGGCCGACCATGCCGTTACCGATAATAGCGATTCTGACTTTGCTCATTTTTGCCTCGATTTCTTTTCTATTACCGCCTACCTTAACGATTCAGCTACTACACTCATTGATACAAATCAATTTAGAACTTACCTACCACTTAATGAGTATATTCATGATTTATAATGATTTTTCTAAGTGATGGAAAAATCAGGCTTTTCCGTTCTGTTCTTTTTATGTACAAAGGCAGCGGAAGAAATGAGCAATATTCAGGGGAGCAAACTATGTCGACAACGCCGCTGTGGTTAATTCAGAACGTCCATCTGCCAAAGAGGGAAGGGTTGTGGCAGATTGCGATTGATAAAGGGCGGTTCGGCGACATTACGCCGATGGGAGAGGCACGCAGCGAGAGCTACGAAGTGCTTAACGCCCGCGGCGGATTGGCCATCCCGCCGTTTATCGAACCGCACATTCATCTCGATACCACGCAGACGGCGGGAGAGCCAAACTGGAACCAGTCCGGGACGCTGTTCGAAGGGATTGAGCGTTGGGCCGAGCGTAAAGCGCTGCTAAGCCATGAGGATGTGAAAGCCCGTGCGTGGAAAACGCTGCGCTGGCAAATCGCCAACGGCATCCAGTTTGTTCGCACCCATGTCGATGTTTCTGACCCATCGTTGACCGCGCTGAAAGCGATGCTGGAAGTCAAACAAGAGGTAGCGCCGTGGGTCGATTTGCAGATAGTCGCCTTCCCCCAGGAAGGGATTTTATCCTACCCCAATGGTGAGAGTTTACTGGAGGAGGCATTACGACTGGGCGCCGATGTGGTCGGGGCGATCCCGCATTTCGAATTTACTCGTGAATACGGAGTGGAATCGCTGCATATCGCCTTCCGTCTGGCGCAGAAATACCAGCGTCCGCTGGATATCCACTGCGATGAAATAGACGATGAACAGTCGCGCTTTGTCGAAACGGTCGCCGCGCTGGCGTTAAAAGAGGGAATCGGCCCCCGGGTGACCGCGAGTCATACGACCGCGATGCACTCCTACAATGGCGCTTATACCTCGCGGCTGTTCCGCCTGTTAAAACTCTCGGGCATTAACTTCGTCGCCAACCCGCTGGTCAATATTCATCTGCAGGGGCGCTTTGATGACTACCCGAAGCGGCGCGGCGTGACGCGGGTCAAGGAGCTGATGGCGGCCGGCATTAATGTCTGTTTTGGCCACGATGATGTGTTCGACCCATGGTATCCGTTGGGAACCGGCAACATGCTACAGGTGCTGCATATGGGGCTGCACGTTTGCCAACTGATGGGCTATCAGCAGATTAACGACAGTCTACAGCTGATAACCCACAACAGCGCCAGAACCTTTGGGCTTAATGATTACGGCATCGCTACCGGCAATCCGGCTAATCTGGTGATCTTGCCTGCTGAAAACGGTTTTGAAGCCGTACGCTGCCAGGTGCCGGTACGTTGGTCAATTCGTCAGGGAAGGGTTATTGCGACTACGCAGCTGGCGCAGACGTGGATACAGACCGATAAAGGCGGCGAGGAGTTGTTTTTTACCAAAAATAGCCCCTTTGCCGAAGCAAAGGGGCCTAAGGCTTAGTGCGCCGACGCGTTCTGACGGTGGCGGGAAACGAAGCCAAGGAGCAGACACATCACGAATACCACGGCATAGAGGCCGTTCGCGGTGTGCAGCGCGGCCAGCGGGCCGCTAGCCGCGACGATCGGCCCGGTCACCACGAAGGTCAGCATGGTGCCGATGGTGCCGCAGGTCAGAATGAAGTTCACCAGCTTCGGTGAAGCGACTTTGGTCTGCTGCGAGCCCAGGGTAATGATCGAGGTATAGATGGCGCTGGAGAAGAAGCCAAGGGTCAGGATGAACCACGGCATATGCTCCGGCGAACCGTTAATGAACAGATACATCAGGACTGTCGCCAGACCCGCCAGCACGGTCAGGATGCGCTGCAGGTCGAAGAAGCGCAGGATGAAGCTGAACGACCACATGCCGATCATATAGGACATCCAGAAATCGCTGACCAGCTTACCGGCGTCGCCGAGGCTCATGCCGAGGCCTTTGGCATACTCTGGTACCCAGGAGATAAAGCCCAACTGGCCGAGGATGTAGCATAGCGCGGCGATGGAAAGGAACAGCACGCCGATGCCCCATTTCTCTTTCACTACCGGCTGGCTGTTTTCCGCCAGCGCTTTATTGCCAAGCACCGGGAACTCACAGCCGAAAGTCAGCACGAAAATAGCGACGTAGACCAGGCCGATACAGGCGTAAACCCAGTACCACTCGATGCTGCGCGCCAGCAGCACGGCGGCGACCATCGGGAAGATCATCCCTGCCATGCTGAAGAAGGAGTCCGTGAACAGCAGACGCGCGCCGCGCTGGCGGCCTTCATACATGTGGGTAATCAGGAAAGTCCCAATCGACATGGTGATCCCGCTGACCAGACCGAGCACGAACATCGACGCGGAGAACAGCGTCAGGCTGTGGCCGAACATCAGCCCGGCGATGGCTAACAGCATCAGGATAAAGCCGAAGCGCAGCTGGGTTTTCAGCGGCACGATCTCCATCAGCCAGGCATTGAGGAAGATAGAAATCAGAATACCGGCATTGAGGAAGGTAAAGGTGTTACTCATACTGGACACCGGCAGATGGAAATAATCTGCGATGTTCCCCATCACCATCCCGGTGACGATCACCAACGCGCCGGTCAGGGCGTAGGAGAAAAAGCTGATCCATGTGAGCTTGATACGATTGCTGTTAGTCATGACAGGCCTGTGAATAGATAGGTAAAGCGCGTTGACGCTGCGCCGGGCGCACAGATTTTATTCATTCAAGTGATGAAGGCAAACGTTTATATTGAAATGTAGAATTTATTGCATGGATTTATGTGATCTACATCACATTAGTGATCGGCGAGAGGATTGAGTCAGTTCGTAACAAGTGTTTCAGCTAAGTAAAATTAGGTAAAAGGCTAGCCCGCTATGCAAAGGCTCTTTAGAATCAAGGCACTTGCTTTTTACTCTGCTCCGTTAAGGAATTTCCATGCTCAAATCCACTCTGGCGGCGATGGCTGCCGTATTCGCCATTTCAGCATTCTCCCCCGCCATGGCGGCCAAGGGCGACCCGCACGTACTGCTGACCACTTCTGCTGGCAACATCGAGTTGGAGCTGAATAGCCAGAAGGCGCCGATTTCTGTCGATAACTTCCTGAAGTACGTGAACAGCGGTTTCTATAACAACACGACCTTCCACCGGGTGATCCCAGGCTTTATGGTGCAGGGCGGCGGCTTTAACGAGCAGATGCAGCAAAAGCAGCCTAACCCGCCGATTAAAAACGAAGCCGACAATGGCCTGCGTAATACCCGCGGGACGATCGCCATGGCGCGTACCGCCGATCAGGACAGCGCGACCAGCCAGTTCTTCATCAACGTGGCGGATAACGCCTTCCTCGACCACGGCCAGCGTGATTTTGGCTACGCGGTATTTGGTAAAGTGGTGAAGGGTATGGACGTCGCCGACAAAATCTCTCAGGTTCCGACCCACAACGTCGGCCCGTACCAAAATGTTCCGTCCAAACCGGTCGTTATTCTTTCGGCGAAAGTGCTGCCGTAACCCTCTTCTGGCGCGGGCGGTCCGCCTGCGCCTGGCTTGCCTCTCTGCGTAACCTGAAATTGCTGCTTATACTTGTGGCACACAGGGGACGATAAGGGAGGCGACCATGCGTTTACTCACCGATAAGCAAAAATCCCGGCTCTGGGAACAGACCCGCAACGCCAATTTTCAGGCCAGCAGACGCCTTGAAGGCGCGACGGTACCGCTGGTTAGCCTGACGGCTGAGGAAGCGCTGGCGCGTCTTGCCGAGCTGAGGAGGCGTCATGAGCGATAAATATGGCGACGGTCGCGACCCCTATCTCTATCCGGCGCTGGATGTGCTGCGTAACCGGCTGGGTATCCATCAGGCGCAACGGCTGGAACAAACTGTATGGGAATTCACTTCGCTGCGCGCGGCGACGATCCCGTTGGGCCCGCGCGGCCGCGGCTTACCGCATCTCTGCGCCATTCACCGGCAACTTTATCAGGATCTCTTTGAATGGGCGGGCAAACTGCGGGAAATCGATATCTACCAGGGCGATACGCCATTTTGCCACTTCGCGTGGATAGAGAAAGAGGGTAACGCGCTGATGCGCAAGCTGGAAGAAGAGGACTATCTGTGTGAACTCCCCCGGGAGACCTTCGTCGAGCGCCTGAGCTGGTACTACGGCGAAATCAATGTTCTGCATCCGTTCCGCCTTGGCAACGGCCTGACGCAAAGGATCTTCTTCGAACAGTTGGCCATTCACGCCGGCTACCTGCTCGACTGGCGGGGCATCGATCCGGATGCGTGGAGCCAGGCTAACCAGCTGGGCGCGATGGGCGACCCGGAGCCGCTGGAGCGGATCTTTCGTAAAGTGGTGAGCGAAGCGCGGGAATCTGAGTAGAATAGCCCGGTTTTGTTTTTTCCGGAGCCGCTATGATCCTGCTAATCGATAACTATGACTCTTTCACCTGGAATCTGTACCAGTACTTTTGCGAACTGGGGGCGGAGGTGCTGGTTAAGCGTAACGATGAGTTAACGCTGGAAGAGATAGCGTCGCTGGCGCCGGAGAAAATCGTCATTTCGCCGGGCCCCTGCACGCCGGATGAGTCCGGTATTTCGCTGGACGTTATCCGCCGCTATGCCGGTAAAACACCGCTGCTCGGCGTGTGTCTGGGTCATCAGGCCATCGCCCAGGTCTTTGGCGCCGCCATCGTACGCGCCGCGCAGGTCATGCATGGTAAAACGTCGCTGATTGAGCACAACGGCGAGGGCGTTTTTCAGGGACTAAACAACCCGCTTACCGTTACGCGCTACCATTCATTAGTTATCGACCCGCCGACCCTTCCCGCGGATTTTATCGTTACCGCCCGCAGCGCCAGCGGTGAAATCATGGGTATCCGCCATCGCCAGTGGGATCTCGAAGGCGTGCAGTTCCACCCGGAGAGCATTCTTAGCGAACAGGGACACCAGTTGCTGGAAAACTTCCTTAAACGCTGATTTGTAGTTGCCATGATGTGATTTATTATGCATATTTTGTGATTAAAACATCGCAATCATTGCACATTACACAGAAGGATGGGCATCACATGGCAACAGATCAACCGGCAATCACCCGCGCCACATTCGATGAAGTCATTCTGCCGATTTATGCACCGGCGGAGTTTATTCCGGTGAAGGGGAAAGGCAGCCGCGTTTGGGATCAGCAGGGCAAAGAGTACGTTGATTTTGCCGGCGGGATTGCGGTGACCGCGCTGGGCCACTGTCACCCGGCGCTGGTGGCGGCGCTGCACGAGCAGGGCGAGACCCTGTGGCACACCAGCAACGTTTTTACCAACGAGCCGGCGCTGCGCCTGGGGCGCCAGCTGGTAGATGCCACTTTTGCCGAGCGCGTGGTGTTTATGAACTCCGGAACGGAAGCCAACGAAACGGCGTTCAAGCTGGCGCGTCATTACGCGATCACTCGCCATAGTCCGTACAAAACCAAAATCATCGCTTTCCATAATGCTTTCCACGGACGGTCGCTGTTCACCGTCTCGGTCGGCGGTCAGCCGAAATACTCTGACGGTTTCGGGCCGAAACCGGCAGATATCGTGCATGTTCCATTTAACGATCTCGAGGCGGTGAAAGCGGTGATCGATGACCATACCTGCGCGGTGGTGGTTGAGCCGATTCAGGGCGAGGGCGGGGTGATGGCGGCGACGCCAGCGTTCCTGCAGGGGCTGCGCGATCTGTGCGACCAGCATCAGGCGCTGCTGGTATTTGATGAAGTGCAGTGCGGTATGGGCCGTACCGGTTCATTGTTCGCCTATATGCATTACGGCGTGACGCCGGACATCCTGACCAGCGCGAAAGCGCTCGGGGGCGGTTTCCCGATTAGCGCGATGTTAACCACCAATGAAATCGCCAGCGCCTTCCATGCCGGTTCCCATGGCTCCACCTACGGCGGCAATCCGCTGGCCTGTGCGGTGGCGACCGCGGCTTTCAACCTGATTAACACGCCGCAGGTGCTGGCGGGCGTCAATGCCAAACGGGCGCTGTTTGTCGAACACCTGCAGCAGATCGATGCGCAGTTTGATCTGTTCAGCGACATCCGCGGCATGGGACTGTTAATCGGCGCCGCGCTTAAGCCGCAGCATCACGGACGCGCGCGCGATTTCCTCTATGCTGCGGCGGAGGCCGGGGTGATGGTGTTAAACGCCGGGCCGGACGTAATGCGCTTTGTGCCGTCGCTGGTGATTGATGATAGCGATATCGCCGAAGGGATGGCGCGCTTCGCGCAGGCGGTTAAAAACGTACTTAGCGCTTAGTCGTGCGTAGCCAGATGCCGTGATGCGGACGCTGACGCCATGCCACCGACGAAATGGTGTGCATGGTGTTCAGATGGCCGAGGATCCGCTGCAAATGCTGCTCAAGGGTGCTGAGCGGCCCACGCAACACTTCCCCGTCCTGGGATTCCATAATATTCACATCGCCCGCGCTGCCCGGCCCGTCTGAATCCAGACGCTGCTGACAGCGCTGCAGGGCAATTTCACAAGACTCCAGATACCGCTGCGCCAGGTCAGGCGTTAGCATCGTATGCTCGCGTGCCAGCGTGGTCATGGCGTTGATATGCTCAACGATAAACTGGCTATGGGTTACCCACAGCTTCATATCTTCCAGATAGTGCGAGTTAAAGCCCGGTTCCTGCATCGCCTGGTTAAGCGAGTTATACAGGGCGTTGTGCGCCTGGTTGACGCGCATACGTTGGTAGGCCAACGCCGGGGCCTGCGGATCGGCGCTAAGGATCAGCCGAATAGCCTCCTGATCGGCCTCCAGGGCATCGTGGGCGTTTTTACGCAGCAGGCCGCTCTGCCATTGCGGCCATAGCCAGACCATTCCGCCAAAGGCGATCAGACAGCCAATAATGGTATCAATAAAGCGGGCGACGATGAACTGCTCGCCGTTAAGCGTTAGCAACTGCAGGGTATATACCGCGGTGACGGTAAAGCCCACCATCGCCCAGCCGTAGTGTTTACGGATGATGAGATAGCTCAGCAGCGTGATGAACAACATACCGCTTAACGTGTAGCTCTCCGGTACGTGGAAATGTAGGGTCAGCCAGGCGATCACCAGGCCCGCCAGGGTGCCTGCCGCCCGGTGGACAATCCGCACGCGGGTGGCGCCGTAACCGTTTTGCGTCACGAACAGCACGGTCATCAGGATCCAGTACGGCTTCGGTAGATGTAGGGCGCTGCCCATCAGGCTGGCGATGCTCAACATTACGCTGATGCGCGCGGCGTTGCGCAGCGCCGGGGATTTCAATGACAGGTAGTTCTTCAGCGCCGGTAGTAGCGGCAGGCGCCGTTCTTTATCCGCCATCAGATTCCGTGCGTACAGCGGGCGCTGGGTGCGCAGCACGCGGGCGATACGACTGAAGTGCCAGGCGCAGAACTGGCCTACCGGGTTATCGGGATGCTGATAAGCGATTTTTTCCAGCGCGCCGATTTGCTTATCCATCTGGAAGCGACGCGGGTAGCGGTGGTAGAGAATATCATCCGCCAGCACCCGCAGACGCGCGGCGACGGTCTGCGCGTTCCAGCGGATAACCGCTTCCGCATGGCTGCGCTCCACCAGTTTTTGCACCTCTTCCGGCTGGTGCAGGCTCACTGAAATATGTTCCTGCAGATCCAGCCCAACCTGGAACGCGCGCAGCAGGCGCTTATGATCGCTACGCTGGTTGGCGGCTAACATATGCATTTGCTGGTAGCATTGGGTAATTAAATCGACCACCTTCTGCTGGCGGGTAAGCAGCGGCGGCAGGGAGGTCGTCGGGTCAGTGTGCTGCGTCAGGAGGCTATATTTGGCCTCGCAATAATTAGCCAGTTCGCGGTAAAGCAGGCTTAACGACTCGCGCAGCGGCTGCTCTCGCCAGAGCCAAAACCAGAACCAGTTAAAGAGTCCGTACCACAAGGTTCCCAGCGCATAGATAAGCAGCGGCTCCCAGATGGGCATATTGCCGGCCAGGCTTAAGGTAAAAATGGCGGCGATAAGCGATGCCGGCAACAAGCGAGCGTGCAGCGAACTGATTTCCGCCGTCACGCCGAGAATCAGCGCCAGCGCGCTGAGGATAAGCGGCAAAGGGATGTCCCGCGCCAGAAGCAATTGCACAATCAGGCTGCTGCCGGCAAACAGGCAGCCGCCAACGATCAGGCGTTTGAAAAAGCGTTTATGCGGGGTGTCGAGACCGGCGATATTGCAACAGGCAGGAACTAATGAGAACAGCAACCCCTGCTGCAGATGGCCGAGCATAAGCCCGATGGCCACAGGTAGACACAGCACCAGCGTTTGCCGCAGTGCATAGTTGACTTCCGGGTGGTAAATCAGCCTGCGCCACATGGGAGAAACAAAAACGGCGTACTGCGCGGAGCAATACGCCGTTTAGCGACTTAACGGGTACCGTAGACGACGATAGTTTTACCGTGTGCGGAGATCAGATTTTGATCTTCCAGCATCTTCAGAATACGGCCAACCGTCTCACGAGAACAGCCGACGATCTGGCCAATTTCCTGGCGGGTGATTTTGATCTGCATCCCGTCCGGGTGGGTCATGGCATCAGGCTGTTTCGCCAGATTCAGTAAGGTCTGAGCGATACGGCCCGTCACGTCGAGGAAAGCAAGGTTACCGACTTTCTCGGAAGTGACCTGCAGACGACGCGCCATCTGAGAAGAGAGGCGCATCAGGATGTCCGGGTTCACCTGGATTAACTGACGGAATTTTTTGTAAGAGATCTCGGCCACTTCACATGCGGTTTTCGCACGTACCCAGGCACTACGTTCCTGACCTTCTTCAAACAGGCCTAATTCACCGATGAAATCGCCCTGGTTGAGGTAAGAGAGGATCATCTCTTTACCTTCTTCATCCTTGATGAGTACAGCCACGGAGCCTTTTACGATGTAGTAAAGCGTTTCCGCTTTCTCACCCTGGTGAATCAGCGTGCTCTTTGATGGGTACTTATGAATGTGGCAATGAGACAAGAACCATTCAAGGGTAGGGTCTGTTTGCGGTTTGCCAAGCACCATGCGCGGTTATCCTCTGTTATAAGCTATCTCCGGACGCCGACACTACACGGCATCCGGGCATGCAATCGTATTTTTCCCTATGCCTGGGAAGCTGGCTGCTCAATTTATGCAGCCTGTAATGTGAACTCCTCAGCATACATGCGGTACATCAATGTATTACTGTAGCATCCAGACTGTTTTAGCATAGCTTTCACCGCATGTCTCCTGGTGTCTCGCTTCAGCATGACCCAGGTCGCCTTCCGTTGCGAGATTTGTTATGTGCGCGTAATCTGTCAGGAAAATTGCAACAGCGGAGTTAAATTTTATGCAAGCGCGTGTGAAATGGGTGGAAGGTCTAACCTTCATCGGTGAGTCGGCCTCCGGCCACCAGATTTTAATGGATGGCAACTCCGGGGACAAAGCGCCCAGCCCGATGGAAATGGTGCTGATGGCGGCGGGCGGCTGTAGCGCAATTGACGTGGTGTCTATCCTGCAAAAAGGGCGTCAAAACGTCACCAACTGCGAAGTGAAGCTGACTTCTGAACGCCGTGAAGAGGCGCCGCGCCTGTTCACCCATATCAATCTGCACTTTATCGTCACCGGCAAAGAGCTGAAGGATGCGGCGGTGTCCCGTGCGGTGGATTTATCCGCGGAGAAGTACTGCTCGGTGGCCCTGATGCTGGAAAAGGCCGTCAACATCACCCACTCTTACGAAGTGATCGAAGCCTGAGACGAATTGATGTAGCGGGACGCTAACCCCGGCAGCACGGCGGCCGGGGTTTTATTTTGCCCTTAACTAATGGTTTTGCCTTCCATCAAGCGCTCGACCAGCGGCGCCATAATGAGCTCCATCGCCAGCCCCATCTTACCGCCTGGCACCACCAGGGTGTTCATATGCGAGATAAACGACCCCTGTAGCATCGCCAACAGCCAGGGGTAATCAATCCCCTGCAAATTGCGAAAGTGAATCACCACGAAGCTTTCGTCGAGCGATGGAATGCCTTTGGCGGCAAACGGATTCGAGGTATCGACCGTCGGCACACGCTGGAAGTTGATATGGGTGCGTGAGAACTGCGGGGTGATGAAATTGATATAGTCTTCCATCGAACGCACCACCGAGTCCATCACCGCTTCGCGCGAATGGCCGCGTTCGCTGGTATCGCGAATGAGCTTCTGGATCCATTCAAGGTTGACGATCGGCACCACGCCGACCAGCAGGTCGACATGTTTCGCCACGTCATGCTGCGGCGTCACCACGCCGCCGTGCAGCCCTTCATAAAACAACACGTCGGTCGGTTCAGGCAGCGGTTGCCATGGGGTAAAGGTGCCGGGAACCTGATTCCAGGGAACCGCTTCATCGTAGGTATGGAGATATTTTCGCGACTGGCCCTTGCCGAATTCGCCGTACTCTAAAAAGGTGCGTTCAAGCAGGCTGAAGTCGTTGGCTTCCGGGCCAAAGTAGCTGATGTGTTTGCCCTGATCGCGCGCCTTGCGGATCGCCATGTCCATTTCCGGGCGAGTATAGCGATGGAAGCTATCCCCTTCGACCTCCGCGGCATGCAGGTTCAGTTGCGAGAAAATTTTGCGAAACGCGAGGCTGGTGGTGGTGGTGCCCGCGCCGCTGGAGCCCGTGACTGCGATCACTGGATGTTTGGCAGACATAACAACTCCCTGATTAAGTGATGGTGTGTCGCCGTATCGCGCCAGGCACTCGCGGTTAGAGGGGCATGGCGCTTAGCCGTTAAACATCTTGCGGGGCATGATGTTGACCGTCTCGTGCAGTTCTGACCACACCAGCACGGCCTCCCCGGTTTTAAGCTGCTGTTTTACATCGGCGACTTTATCGGCAAGCGAACGTTCATGTTCACCATAATCGGTGCCTTCGCGCAACACAAAGCTTTCAATCAGATTATCCAGCGTTTCGGGATCGAGATCCTGCCAGGGAATAATCATGCTTGTCCTCCCAGCCAGCGGGTTAACCAATCCGGAATACGTTGCTCCAGCCACATTTGCGGTTTTCGCAGCGTACCGCCGACAAAGCCAACGTGGCCGCCCTGTTCCGTGAGCTGATATTCGACGTTAGCCGGCAGTTGTTCCTGCGGCGGAATTGAATGATGGTCCATAAACGGATCGTCTTTCGCGTGAATGATCAGCGTCGGCTTGGTGATATCGCTTAAGCGCGGCATCGCGCTGCACTGTCGGTAATAGTCTAGCGCATCGGCGAAACCGTGGATTTTGGCGGTGATCATGTCGTCGAATTCGCGGATGCGGCGCATGCTTTTAAGCTGGCGAAGATCGACCGGCAGCGAGCCTGGATAGGCTTTCAGCTTGCGCGCGGCGTTGGCTTTCAGCAGGTTGAGCAGGTAACGCTGATAGACGCGCGAAAATCCTTTGTCCATATGGTAGCTGCAGGCTTCCAGCATAAAGGGCGCCGAGACAATGACGGCTGCATCGAGCGGAATATTGTCGCCTTCTTTCGCCAGCAGACAGCCCAGCATGTTGCCGCCAAGCGAATAGCCTACCGCCGCCGTCGGCGCTGTGCCGAACTCGCGCTGCAGCCAGTGCAGGAACCAGGTACCGTCTTCCGTTTCGCCAGAGTGATAAATACGACTGTTGCGATTCGGCTCGCCGCTGCAGCCGCGAAAATGCATCACCACCCCGAGCCAGCCGCGCTGCATGGCGGCGTGAATCAAACCGTGGGCGTAAGGGCTGTGCAGGCTGCCTTCCAGACCGTGAAAGACCACCAGTCGCGGTTTGTGGCGCGCGCCGGCGGGGTCTTCGCTCCAGGCCAGATCGACGAAATCGCCATCCGGCAGCTCAAGGCGTTGCCAGTGCGGCGTAAATCGGAGCTTGCGGCGGATGATCCGCGGCAGCATGGTTTGCAGATGACGATTGCCCACGCCGCGCATCGGATGGAATTCACGCGAGTCGTTATCGGGGGGCGTCACTGCTGTCGGGGTTATTTCAACCATAGTACCAGGATTATTAAGAAACTTTTAGAACACTATACCGCGCATAAAAGTGGGCGGTTAGCCAATATGTGGTCTTGCGGGTAATCGGTATAGATTACATGAAAATGACTCAAGAGAATGGCTGAGCGATGAATTTCGGAAACTCTCCCGGGATGCCTAAGCAGAAAGTCCCGACGATGAATTTTCTCTCACCGCCGGGCGGTTACTCATTAACTTTCCTGCAGCATCCGCTCCAGCTGTTCCTGCGCGTCGAGCCACGCCATCTCACACTCTTCGAGCCCTGATTTGGCGCTCGCCTGCTGCTGCAGGCATGCGGTTAATTCCGCTTTGCGCGAGGCGTCATACAACTCGCTGTCGCCCAGTTTCTCTTCCGCCTGCGCCAGCTGCGCGTTGAGTTTATCCATCTCTTTTTCCAGACGGGCAATCTCTTTACGCAGCGGTTGCGTTTGCGTACGCAGTTCGGCTTCGCGGCGTTTTTGATCCTTACGCGCCTGCGCGCTATTGCCGTTATCCTTTGGCGCTTCAGAGGTCTGGTTTTCCAGCTTCTGCGAATCGCTCAGCCACTGCTGATAATCTTCCAGATCGCCATCAAAGGGTTCGACTTTGCCGTCGTGTACGAGGTACAGATCGTCAGTGGTGGAGCGGATCAGGTGGCGATCGTGCGAGACCACGACCAGCGCCCCTTCGAAGTCGATCAGCGCTTCGGTCAAGGCCTGGCGCATATCAAGATCAAGGTGGTTGGTCGGTTCATCGAGCAGCAGCAGGTTAGGGCGCTGCCAGACGATTAACGCCAGCACCAGACGCGCTTTTTCGCCGCCGGAGAAACGGCGGGTCTCTTCGCTGACTTTATCCCCCTGGAATCCAAAGCCGCCGAGGTAGTCGCGCAATTTTTGTTCCAGCTCCTGCGGCGCCAGGCGGGCCAGATGCTGTATCGGCGACTCATCGGCGCGCAGGAATTCGAGCTGATGCTGGGCGAAGTAACCGAGCTTAATGCCCTTAGCCAGGCCAATTTCACCGGACAGCGGCTGTAGTTCGCCGGCCAGCAGCTTAATCAGCGTTGATTTACCGGCGCCGTTGCGCCCCAGCAGACCGATACGCGAACCGGGTACCAGATTCAGCTTGATGGAGTCGAGAATAATTCGTTCGCCGTAGCCGGCGCTGACTTTCTCCATCTTGAGTAACGGGTTCGGTAGACTTTCCGGCGCGCGGAAGCTGAAGTGGAACGGGTTATCGACGTGCGCCGGGGCGATAAGCTCCATACGCTCAAGCATTTTGATACGGCTCTGCGCCTGCTTCGCTTTGGTGGCTTTGGCGCGGAAACGGTCGATGTAGCTCTGCAAGTGGGCTACGCGCTGCTGCTGGCTTTCATACATGGCCTGTTGCTGCGACAGACGGGTCGCGCGCTGGATTTCAAACGAGCTGTAGTTACCGGTGTATTCGAACATCGTTTGCTGTTCGATATGAATAATTTTATCGACGATCGGATCGAGGAAATCACGATCGTGGGAAATCAGGATCAGCGTACCGGTATAGCCCTTTAGCCACTTTTCCAGCCAGATCACCGCATCAAGATCGAGGTGGTTGGTCGGTTCGTCGAGCAGCAGCAGATCGGAACGACAGATCAGCGCCTGCGCGAGGTTTAAGCGCATACGCCAGCCGCCGGAGAAATCACTGACCGGCCGCTCGAGCTGCTCGTTGCTGAAACCAAGGCCGTGCAGCAGGCTGGCGGCGCGGGAACGAATCGTCCAGGCGTCAATCGCATCCAGCTTACCGTGGACGGTGGCGATGGCATGGCCGTCGTCGCGCTCATTGGCCTGTTGTAAATCGGCTTCCAGCTTGCGGAACTCGCGATCGCCATCAATAACATAATCAATAGCCGGCTGCGGCAGGGCCGGCGTTTCCTGATTAACCCACGCCAGCTGCCAGTTGCTCGGGAAGGTCATGGAGCCGCCGTCGGCGCTTATCTCGTTTTTCAAAAGCGAAAGCAACGTAGATTTACCGCAGCCGTTTTTACCCACCAGACCGACCTTCTGGCCAGGATTGATGGTGGCGGTGGCGTTGTCCAGCAGGACGCGTACGCCGCGACGAATTTGTAACGAGGAGAAAACAATCATAAGGCGCCGTATGTTCAGACTATGTTAATTTGTCTTTATGATAATGTAGTGTGGAAGCGAAACGCTCCATTGGGCCGCAATGGTAGCCCAAAATGAAGACGATAGACAAAGTCATTCTGGTTGCGTCGAGACGCAGCCGCTTCGCAAGCCGCCAGATGACGTTCGGGAGGGGAATGATGTCTCAGACAGCGAAAGTGTTGCTGCTGTATGCCCACCCAGAATCTCAGGATTCCGTGGCCAACCGGGTGTTGCTTGAACCGGCTTTACAGTTGCCGAATGTCACCGTGCACGATCTTTATGCGCACTATCCAGATTTTTTTATTGATATCGCCCTTGAGCAGGATCTCCTGCGTCAGCATCAGGTGATTGTGTTCCAACATCCGCTGTATACGTGGAGCTGTCCGGCATTGTTGAAAGAGTGGCTGGACCGGGTGCTGAGCCGCGGCTTCGCCAGCGGCGCGGGAGGAAATCAACTGGCGGGAAAGTACTGGCGTAGCGTGATCACCACCGGCGAGCCGGAGAGCGCTTACCGCCGCGATGCTAACCGCTATCCGATGAACGATATTCTGCGCCCTTTTGAGTTAACGGCCGGCATGTGCCGCATGCACTGGCTGAGTCCGATTATTGTCTACTGGGCGCGCCGACAGCGGCCGGAAGATTTGCAAAGCCACGCCCGCGCGTACCGCGATTGGCTCGCGAATCCTGTTGCAACAGGAGGCGCCAATGGCGGGAGCTGATTTGCTATTAGCAGGGGTACTGTTTTTGTTTGCCGCCGTGGTGGCGGTTCCGCTGGCGGCCCGGCTGGGTATTGGCGCCGTACTCGGTTACCTGCTGGCCGGGATTGCGATTGGCCCGTGGGGGCTCGGGTTTATTAGCGATGTGGATGAAATTCTTCACTTTTCCGAGCTGGGCGTCGTGTTTCTCATGTTTATCATCGGCCTTGAGCTCAACCCCGCCAAACTGTGGCAACTGCGTAACTCAATATTCGGGGTCGGCGCGGCGCAGGTGTTGTTTAGCGCGGCGATCCTCGGCGGATTGCTGGTGGTCACCGGGTTTTCGTGGCAGGCGGCCGTAGTGGGCGGTATTGGTCTGGCGATGTCCTCTACCGCGATGGCGCTGCAGCTGATGCGCGAGAAAGGAATGAGCCGTAACGAATCCGGCCAGCTGGGTTTTTCAGTTCTGTTATTTCAGGATTTAGCAGTGATCCCGGCGCTGGCGCTGGTCCCGCTGCTCGCCGGACACGGCGACGATAACTTCAACTGGATGTCGGTAGGGATGAAGGTGCTGGCATTCGCCGGCATGCTGATTGGCGGCCGTTTTCTGCTGCGCCCGGTATTCCGCTTTATCGCTGGTTCCGGCGTGCGTGAGGTCTTCACCGCCGCCACGCTGCTGCTGGTGCTGGGTTCCGCGCTGTTTATGGACGCCCTGGGGCTGTCGATGGCGCTGGGGACGTTTATCGCCGGCGTGCTGCTGGCGGAAAGCGAATATCGCCACGAGCTGGAAATCGCTATTGAGCCGTTTAAAGGCCTGCTGCTGGGGCTGTTTTTTATCTCCGTCGGCATGGCGCTGAATCTTGGCGTGCTCTACACCCATCTGCTGTGGGTGGTGGTAAGCGTTGCCGCGCTGGTGGCGGTGAAAGCGTTGGTGCTCTATGTATTGGCTCGGGTATATGGTTTGCGCAGCTCCGAGCGCACGCAGTTCGCCGGCGTATTGAGCCAGGGCGGCGAGTTCGCCTTTGTTCTCTTTTCCATGCCGGCTTCGCAGAAACTGTTCCATAACGATCAGATGGCGCTGCTGCTGGTTACCGTAACCTTATCGATGATGACCACGCCGCTCCTGATGAAGATCATTGATAAAGTGCTGTCGCGACGGCTTAACCCGGCGGAAGATACCGATGAGGCGCCGTGGGTCGAGGATGATAAGCCACAGGTGATTATCGTCGGTTTCGGGCGTTTTGGTCAGGTGATTGGGCGTCTGCTGATGGCTAATAAAATGCGTATTACCGTGCTTGAACGCGATATCAGCGCGGTCAACCTGATGCGCAAATATGGCTACAAAGTCTATTTCGGCGATGCGACGCAGCTTGAGCTGCTGCGTTCGGCGGGGGCGGAAGAGGCGCAGTCTATTGTGATTACCTGCAACGAGCCGGAAGATACCATGAAGCTGGTGGAGATGTGCCAACAGCATTTTCCCCACCTGCATATTCTGGCGCGTGCGCGGGGGCGCGTAGAGGCGCATGAGCTATTACAGGCCGGCGTGACGCAGTTCTCGCGAGAAACCTTCTCCAGCGCCCTGGAATTGGGGCGCAAGGCGCTGGTGACCCTGGGAATGCATCCGCATCAGGCGCAGCGCGCGCAGTTACACTTTCGACGCCTCGATATGCGAATGCTTCGCGAGTTAATGCCGGTGCATACTGATACCGTACAGATATCCCGCGTGCGGGAAGCCCGGCGCGAGCTGGAAGAGATTTTTGAGCGTGAGATGCAGAAAGAAAGCCGGCAGCTGGACGGCTGGGACGAGTTTGAATAGAAGGTAGAGCAAAATGGCGGTACGTAAACGTTTTATTGCCGGCGCAAAATGTCCGGCGTGCCAGGCACAGGATTCACTGGCGATGTGGCGCGAGAATAATGTCGATATTGTTGAGTGTGTTAAGTGCGGACATCAGATGCGCGAGGCCGATAAAGAGGTCCGCGAACACGTTCGCAAAGAAGAGCAAGTGATCGGCATTTTTCATCCGGACTAGCGTTATCTGTCGCCTTTTTTTAAGCTAGAGGGTACACGGCTGCAGAATTCCGCTACAATCTGCGCCACTATTCTTCCCATGCTCAGGAGATATCATGAAAGTAGCAAAAGACCTGGTGGTCAGCCTGGCCTATCAGGTACGTACAGAAGACGGTGTGTTGGTTGATGAGTCTCCGGTGAGTGCGCCGCTGGACTACCTGCATGGTCACGGTTCCCTGATTTCCGGCCTGGAAAACGCATTAAACGGCCACGAAGTGGGCGACAAATTTGATGTCGAAGTCGGCGCGAATGACGCGTACGGCCAGTATGACGAAAACCTGGTTCAGCGCGTTCCTAAAGACGTCTTCATGGGCGTTGACGAACTGCAGGTTGGCATGCGCTTCCTGGCTGAAACCGACCAGGGTCCGGTACCGGTAGAAATCACCGAAGTCGGCGACGATTTCGTGGTGGTTGACGGCAACCACATGCTGGCTGGCCAGAATCTGAAGTTCAACGTAGAAGTTGTCGCCCTGCGCGAAGCCACTGCAGAAGAGCTGGAACACGGTCACGTACACGGCGCTCATGGCCACGATCACGATCATGACCACGGTCATGACGGTTGCTGCGGCGGCCACGGCCACGATCATGGTCACGACCATGAACACGGCAAAGGTGGTTGCGGTAACGGCGGTTGCGGTTGCCACTAATGGCGTCGCGTTCGCGCGAATAGCCAAAAAAAGCGGGGAGACCCGCTTTTTTTACGTCTCAATAATGCGGAGGCGGCGTCTCTTCAGACTGTGACGCGATGTGCGACGGCTGCGTCGCTTTCAGTTTTTCGATCATCAAGCGCATATGTTCGCGCATTTTGGCCATTTCTATTTCATGCGCCGTGACGGTTTTGTTGAGGTCCTCGATGGTGATCTCCTGAAACGCCAGTCGGCTTTCCAGTTCCGCCAGACGCGTCTCCATTGTGCTATCGTTCATAGGTCGCCTCTTCTGTCTTGTTTGCGGGCGGATTCTACTCAAGTTTCCGCGTTAACGCAGCATCGTAACGTCAGAGAGGAAACTAATTCATACAAAAATAGTCTGAAATGAGGCGATATTCAGGTAGGTCCGTATGTAGATTTGTTCTGCAACGTTCTATAGTACGTTTTTTGCTTTTTATGATAACCCTGGGGTGAGATGCCCCGGCCCTGGAGAAATGGATGAAATCACTGTTTAAAGTAACGCTGCTGGCGACCACGATGGCCGTTGCCCTGAATGCACCGCTGACCTTTGCTGCCGATACCGCAGCAAAAGCCGCACCGGCGGCGGACAGCAAATCGGCATTTAAAAATGACGATCAAAAATCCGCTTATGCGCTGGGTGCATCCCTCGGCCGTTACATGGAAAACTCCCTGAAAGAACAAGAGAAGCTGGGTATCAAACTGGATAAAGACCAGCTGATCGCCGGCGTGCAGGATGCGTTTGCCGATAAGAGCAAACTGTCCGACAAAGAAATTGAAACCACTCTGCAGTCCTTTGAGACCCGCGTGAAAACCGCCG
The DNA here is from genome assembly GCF_050600725.1 of Klebsiella sp. 141251. Classification (NCBI taxonomy): domain Bacteria; kingdom Pseudomonadati; phylum Pseudomonadota; class Gammaproteobacteria; order Enterobacterales; family Enterobacteriaceae; genus Klebsiella; species Klebsiella sp. 141251. The sequence continues at coordinate 6,082 of NZ_JAQIRG010000006.1, read as the reverse complement.
CTCAGCAGAAGATGGAAAAAGATGCGACTGAGAACGATGCCAAAGGCAAAGCGTTCCGTGACGCCTTCGCTAAAGAGAAGGGCGTGAAAACTTCTAAATCCGGCCTGATGTATAAAGTCGAGAAAGCCGGTACCGGCGATGCGCCGAAAGACAGCGATACCGTCGTGGTGAACTACAAAGGTACGCTGATCGATGGTAAAGAGTTCGACAACTCTTACACCCGCGGCGAGCCGCTCTCTTTCCGTCTTGATGGCGTTATCCCGGGCTGGACCGAAGGCCTGAAAAACATCAAAAAAGGCGGCAAAATCAAGCTGGTCATCCCACCGGATCTGGCTTACGGCAAAACTGGCGTTCCGGGTATCCCGGCTAACTCTACGCTGGTATTCGATGTAGAACTGCTGGACATCAAACCGGCTCCGAAGGCTGATGCTAAGCCAGAAGCCGCTGCCGAAGCACCGGCTGCAGACGCTAAGAAGTAATCTGCCATAAGCCGCCGCCTTCAGGGGCGGCGGCTTTTTTATTGGCAGCAGATATAATTAAAACTGGAAAATTCCTCAGGCGCTGTATTACTTTAGATAGCTTAATAATGATGATGAGCCTGCCCTGACGATAACGACAGGCTCCTGAAAAGGAGTGCTTTTTTACATGTCCAGGTCGCTTTTAACCAACGAAACCAGCGAGCTTGACCTGCTGGATCAACGTCCTTTCGACCAGACCGACTTCGATATCCTAAAATCCTATGAAGCGGTGGTGGACGGGTTAGCGATGCTCATTGGCTCCCACTGTGAAATCGTGCTGCACTCACTGCAGGATTTAAAATGCTCCGCTATTCGTATCGCTAACGGTGAACACACCGGCCGCCAAATTGGCTCGCCGATTACCGATCTGGCGTTACGTATGCTGCACGATATGACGGGAGCGGATAGCAGCGTATCGAAGTGCTATTTTACCCGCGCGAAAAGCGGCGTGCTGATGAAATCGGTGACTATCGCCATACGTAACCGCGAACATCGGGTGATTGGTCTGCTTTGTATCAACATGAACCTCGATGTCCCGTTCTCGCAGATTATGAGCACTTTCATTCCGCCGGAAACGCCGGAAGTCAACTCGCAGGTCAACTTCGCCTCGTCGGTAGATGACCTGGTCGCACAAACGCTGGAGTTCACCATTGAAGAGGTGAATGCCGATCGCAACGTGTCGAATAACGCGAAAAACCGCCAAATCGTGTTGAATCTTTACGAGAAAGGCATCTTCGATATCAAAGATGCGATTAACCAGGTAGCCGATCGCCTGAATATCTCTAAACACACGGTGTACCTCTACATCCGCCAGTTTAAAAGCGGTGATTTCCAGGGACTCGATAAGTAATGCGTTTTGCCATCACGGTAACCGGGCCTGCCTACGGTACTCAGCAGGCCAGTAGCGCGTGGCAGTTTGCGCAGGCGGTTATTAACGCAGGGCATGAACTGGCCTGCGTGTTTTTCTATCGCGAAGGAGTCTACAACGCCAATCAGCTGACGGCCCCAGCCAGCGATGAGGTAGACCTGGTGCGTCACTGGCAGCGTCTGCATGATGAACATGCCGTTGCGTTGCACATTTGCGTGGCAGCCGCGCTACGCCGCGGCGTGACCGATGAACGCGAAGCGCAGCAGCTTGGTTTGCCGGCGCAGAATCTGCAGCCGGGATTCACCTTAAGCGGACTAGGTGCGCTGGCTGAAGCGTCGTTAACCTGCGATAGAATGGTGCAGTTCTGATGAAACGCGTGGCTTTCGTATTTTCTTCCGCGCCGCACGGCAGCGCAGCCGGCAGGGAAGGGCTGGACGCCTTACTGGCGACCTCGGCGCTTACCGATGATCTCGGCGTCTTCTTTGTCGGCGACGGCGTGTTTCAGATTATCCCTGGCCAGCAGCCGGGAAAAATCCTCGCCCGTGATTATATCGCCACCTTCAAGCTGTTATCGCTGTATGACATCGAACAGTGTTGGCTATGCGCGGCGTCTGCCCGCGAACGCGGTCTGGCCGCCGATACGCCGTGGGTGGTGGATGCAGAAAGCCTCGAGCCAGAAGCGCTGCGCGCCCGGCTTGACGAGTTCAACGTGATTCTACGATTCTGAGGCCCACATGCTTCATACTCTAAGTGTCTCTCCCTGGCACGCCGATATCGATGCGATGCTGCGTCTGGTGAAGCCAGGTGACGATCTGCTGCTGCTCTCCGATGGCGTGGTTGCGGCGATTGACGGCGGCCGTTTCCTTGAAATCCTGCAATCCGCCCCCATAACCCTACATGCTCTGCAAGACGATATCGAAGCCCGCGGGCTGGCTGGTCAAATTGCGGACAGTGTCGTCAGGGTTGACTATACTGATTTCGTCAGTCTTACGGTCAAACATGAAGGTCAGTTGGCCTGGTAATGGCGGGATCGTTGTATATTTCTTGACACCTTTTCGGCACCGCCCTAAAATTCTGCGTCCTCATATTATATGAGGCGATTTATTACGTGTTTACGAAGCAAAAGCTAAAACCAGGAGCTATTTAATGGCAACAGTTAACCAGCTGGTACGCAAACCACGCGCGCGCAAAGTTGCAAAGAGCAACGTGCCGGCGCTGGAAGCCTGCCCGCAGAAACGTGGCGTATGTACTCGCGTATATACCACCACTCCTAAGAAACCGAACTCCGCACTGCGTAAAGTTTGCCGTGTGCGTCTGACTAACGGTTTCGAAGTCACCTCCTACATCGGTGGTGAAGGTCACAACCTGCAGGAGCACTCCGTGATCCTGATCCGTGGCGGTCGTGTTAAAGACCTTCCGGGTGTTCGTTACCACACCGTTCGTGGTGCGCTTGACTGCTCCGGCGTTAAAGACCGTAAGCAGGCTCGCTCCAAGTACGGCGTGAAGCGTCCTAAGGCTTAATGGTTCTCCGTTAAGTAAGGCCAAACGTTTTATATTAATGTCAAACTAAACTCTTTGAGTTTTGGACAATCCTGAATTAACAACGGAGTATTTCCATGCCACGTCGTCGCGTCATTGGTCAGCGTAAAATTCTGCCGGATCCGAAGTTCGGATCAGAACTGCTGGCTAAATTTGTAAATATCCTGATGGTAGATGGTAAAAAATCTACTGCAGAAACTATCGTATACAGCGCGCTGGAGACCCTGGCTCAGCGCTCTGGTAAAACTGAACTGGAAGCCTTCGAAGTTGCACTCGAAAACGTGCGCCCGACTGTCGAAGTTAAGTCCCGCCGCGTAGGTGGTTCTACTTATCAGGTTCCAGTTGAAGTACGTCCGGTTCGTCGTAATGCCCTGGCAATGCGTTGGATCGTTGAAGCTGCTCGTAAACGCGGTGATAAATCCATGGCTCTGCGCCTGGCGAACGAACTCACTGACGCTGCAGACAACAAAGGTACTGCAGTTAAGAAACGTGAAGACGTTCACCGTATGGCCGAAGCCAACAAGGCGTTCGCACACTACCGTTGGTAATCCCTTCGGAGTCATAGTCACCAGGCGGGCGTTTCAGATGAGTCGCCCGCTCTGGATAACTTAACTGAACGCCTAAAGAAATAAACGAGGAATCAAATGGCTCGTACAACACCCATCGCACGCTACCGTAACATCGGTATCAGTGCGCACATCGACGCCGGTAAAACCACTACTACCGAACGTATTCTGTTCTACACCGGTGTAAACCACAAAATCGGTGAAGTTCATGACGGCGCCGCTACCATGGACTGGATGGAGCAGGAGCAGGAACGTGGTATCACCATCACTTCCGCTGCGACTACTGCATTCTGGTCTGGTATGGCTAAACAGTATGAACCGCACCGTGTAAACATCATCGACACCCCGGGGCACGTTGACTTCACTATCGAAGTAGAACGTTCCATGCGTGTTCTTGATGGTGCGGTAATGGTTTACTGCGCAGTTGGTGGTGTTCAGCCGCAGTCTGAAACCGTATGGCGTCAGGCAAACAAATATAAAGTTCCGCGCATTGCGTTCGTTAACAAAATGGACCGCATGGGTGCGAACTTCCTGAAAGTTGTTGGTCAGATCAAAACCCGTCTGGGCGCGAACCCGGTTCCGCTGCAGCTGGCAATTGGTGCTGAAGAAGGTTTCACCGGTGTTGTTGACCTGGTGAAAATGAAAGCCATCAACTGGAACGATGCAGACCAGGGCGTTACCTTCGAATACGAAGATATCCCGGCTGACATGCAGGACCTGGCTGACGAATGGCACCAGAACCTGATCGAGTCCGCTGCGGAAGCTTCCGAAGAGCTGATGGAAAAATACCTGGGTGGTGAAGAACTGACTGAAGAAGAGATCAAAAAAGCTCTGCGTCAGCGCGTTCTGAACAACGAAATCATCCTGGTAACCTGTGGTTCTGCGTTCAAGAACAAAGGTGTTCAGGCGATGCTGGATGCGGTAATTGATTACCTGCCATCCCCGGTTGATGTTCCGGCAATCAACGGCATCCTGGACGACGGTAAAGATACCCCGGCTGAGCGTCACGCAAGCGACGACGAGCCGTTCTCTGCACTGGCGTTCAAAATCGCTACCGACCCGTTTGTTGGTAACCTGACCTTCTTCCGTGTGTACTCCGGTGTGGTTAACTCTGGTGATACCGTACTGAACTCCGTGAAAGCTGCACGTGAGCGTTTCGGTCGTATCGTTCAGATGCACGCTAACAAACGTGAAGAGATCAAAGAAGTTCGCGCGGGCGATATCGCTGCCGCTATCGGTCTGAAAGACGTAACCACTGGTGACACCCTGTGTGACCCGGATGCGCCGATCATTCTGGAGCGTATGGAATTCCCTGAGCCGGTAATCTCCATCGCCGTTGAGCCGAAAACCAAAGCTGACCAGGAAAAAATGGGTCTGGCTCTGGGTCGTCTGGCTAAAGAAGACCCGTCATTCCGCGTATGGACTGACGAAGAGTCTAACCAGACCATCATCGCCGGTATGGGTGAGCTGCACCTCGACATCATCGTTGACCGTATGAAGCGTGAATTCAACGTTGAAGCGAACGTCGGTAAACCTCAGGTTGCTTACCGCGAAGCGATTCGCCAGAAAGTTACCGATGTTGAAGGTAAACACGCCAAGCAGTCTGGTGGTCGTGGTCAGTACGGTCACGTTGTGATCGACATGTACCCGCTGGAGCCGGGCTCTAACCCGAAAGGTTACGAGTTCATCAACGACATTAAAGGTGGTGTAATCCCTGGCGAATACATCCCGGCCGTTGATAAAGGCATCCAGGAACAGCTGAAAGCTGGTCCGCTGGCTGGTTACCCGGTAGTTGATATGGGTATCCGTCTGCACTTCGGTTCTTACCACGACGTTGACTCCTCTGAGCTGGCGTTTAAACTGGCCGCTTCTATCGCCTTTAAAGAAGGCTTTAAGAAAGCGAAACCAGTTCTGCTTGAGCCGATCATGAAGGTTGAAGTAGAAACTCCGGAAGAGAACACCGGTGACGTAATCGGTGACTTGAGCCGTCGTCGCGGCATGCTGCGCGGTCAAGAATCTGAAGTAACTGGCGTTAAGATCCACGCTGAAGTTCCGCTGTCTGAAATGTTCGGATATGCAACTCAGCTGCGTTCTCTGACCAAAGGTCGTGCATCATACACCATGGAATTCCTGAAGTATGATGATGCGCCGAACAACGTTGCTCAGGCCGTTATTGAAGCCCGTGGTAAATAATCCACAGGATTAAAACCTAAGTCCCGTGCTCTCTCCTGAGGGGAGAGCACTATAGTAAGGAATATAGCCGTGTCTAAAGAAAAATTTGAACGTACAAAACCGCACGTCAACGTTGGTACTATCGGCCACGTCGACCATGGTAAAACTACTCTGACCGCTGCAATCACCACCGTACTGGCTAAAACCTACGGCGGTGCTGCTCGCGCATTCGACCAGATCGATAACGCGCCGGAAGAAAAAGCTCGTGGTATCACCATCAACACTTCCCACGTTGAATATGACACCCCGACTCGCCACTACGCACACGTAGACTGCCCGGGCCACGCCGACTATGTTAAAAACATGATCACCGGTGCTGCTCAGATGGATGGCGCGATCCTGGTTGTTGCTGCGACTGA